>CAYVOR010000003.1:49393-88912 GCA_964452995.1 uncultured Thiobacillus sp. | reverse complement strand
CGGCAAGGCCGAGAAGTGCATCTTCTGCTATCCGCGCATCGAGGCCGGCCAGCCGACCGTGTGTTCGGAATCCTGCGTCGGCCGCATCCGCTACCTCGGCGTGATCCTGTATGACGCCGACCGCATCGAGGAGGCCGCCAGCGTTCCCGACGAGAAAGAACTCTACGAAGCACAGCTGAAGATTTTCCTCGACCCGTCCGACCCTGCCGTCATCACCGCCGCGCGGGCCGAGGGCATCCCCGAAGCCTGGCTCGACGCCGCGGTGAAGTCGCCGGTGTACAAGATGGCGATCGACTGGAAGATCGCCTTCCCGCTGCATCCTGAATACCGCACGCTGCCGATGGTCTGGTACGTGCCGCCGCTGTCGCCGATTCAGGCCGCCGCCGAATCGGGCCAGATGGGCATGAACGGCATCATCCCCGACACCAAGTCGTTACGCATCCCGATCACCTACCTCGCCAACCTGCTGACCGGCGGCAAGGAAAAACCGGTCGTCACCGCGCTCGACCGCCTGCTGGCCATGCGCGCCTACATGCGCGGCAAGTCGGTCGAAGGCAAGCCCAACACCGCCGCGCTCGACCAGGTGGGACTTTCCTCGACGCAGGCCGACGAGATGTACCGCTATCTGGCGATTGCCAACTATGAAGACCGTTTTGTCATCCCCTCCACTCACCGCGAGGAGACGATCAATACCTTCGAGGAAAAATCGAGCTGCGGCTTCACTTTCGGCAACGGCTGCTCGGATGGGGTCACGCCCAAGACCAGTCTGTTCGGCAACCGCAGAAATTCGGTTCCGGTCGACCTGTCGCAACTGCATGCCAAAAAGAAAACCGGTTAAGGAGCCCATACTGATGAAAACCTTCAAAGTACTGTCCCTGTTGCTGTGCTACCCCGAGTCCGACTGGCTCGCGGCACTGCCGGAAATGGAATCGGCACTCGCAGCCGAAACCGGTTTCAACGGCGATGCTGCGCTCAAGCTGGCCCCCCTGTTTGCATTGCTGAAGCGTTCGACGTTAATCGAACTGCAGGAAAACTACGTTGCCACCTTCGATCGCAACCCTTCGCATTCGCTACATCTGTTCGAACATATTCACGGTGAATCACGCGACCGCGGTTCGGCGATGATCGATTTGCTGAATGAATACTGGAAGCACGATTTCGATGCCAGCGCCGCCGAGCTGCCCGATTACGTGCCGCTGTTCCTCGAATTTCTCGCGCAACTGGCACCCGACCAGGCCCTTGAATTGCTGGGTGACGCCGTACACGTGCTCGCCACGGTTGGCCGCAAGCTCGACGCCAACGGTAGCCCGTATGCGCATGCGTTCCAGATACTGGAAGCATTGTCGCCGGTAGCCGCGCAGGAACTGGCTGAGCCGCCGGTTCGCGACATGGATGAGGCGATGGAAATGTTCGGCCCGTCGGCCGACGGGGTCGAACCTCTGGTGAAACCCGGCCCGCACGTGTCGGTGGTGCAGATGCCGGTCTCGCACCGGTCGTCAGCCGCTGCCGCAACGCATTGATCACAAGGAGGATCGGAAAATGTCCTACTCGCAAACCTTGCTGTTCGGGATTTATCCCTACATCGCCCTGACGATCTTTCTGCTCGGCAGCCTGATCCGCTTCGACCGCGAACAATACACGTGGAAGAGCGATTCGTCGCAATTATTGAAGCGCGGCCAGCTTCGGCTCGGCAGCAACCTGTTCCACATCGGCGTACTGTTCCTGTTCTTCGGGCATTTCTTCGGCATGCTGACGCCGCATTTCATCTATGAGCCCTTCATCGGCGCCGGCGCCAAGCAGCTTCTCGCCATGATTTCGGGCGGCACTGCCGGCGTACTGGCCTTCATCGGCATCACCCTGCTGCTGCACCGCCGCCTGACCGAACCGCGCATCCGCGCCACCTCGAAAACCAGCGACATCGTGATCCTGGTTCTGCTTTGGCTGCAGTTGCTGCTCGGCCTGGCAACCATTCCGTTGTCGGCCCAGCATCTCGACGGCAGCATGATGATGCGGCTGGCCGAATGGGGACAGCGCATCGTGACCTTCCGCGGCGGCGCGGTCGACCTGCTGGTGGGCGCCGGCTGGATATTCAAGACCCATCTGTTCCTCGGCATGACGATCTTTCTCGTCTTTCCGTTCACGCGTCTGGTGCATGTATGGAGCGGATTTGCCGCAACAACCTACGCCGCACGCGCCTGGCAGCTCGTGCGTCCGCGCGGCTGAATCGTGGCCTTAACGAATCAAGGAGACTGAAATGACGCATGTTGTCATCCTGGGGGCCGGCATCGCGGGCGTGACCGCGGCCTATGCCCTGAAAGCCCAGCTGGGTCCGCGCGACGAAGTGACAGTGGTGTCGGACAAGCCCTATTTCCACTTCGTGCCGTCCAATCCATGGATCGCCATGGGCTGGCGCGAACGCGACGATATCGCTTTTCCCATCGCGCCCTATCTGGAATCGCGCGGCATCAAGTTCATCCACAGCGCCGTCAAGCAGATCCACCCCGACGTCATCCAGGTCGATCTGGAGAACGGCGACGTGCTCTATTACGATATGCTGCTGATCGCCACAGGCGCGGTCGGCATGAGCGACGCGATTCCCGGCCTCGCCGAGCACACGCATTCGGTGATCCATATCGATCAGGCCGAGCGCGCACTGGCAGCCTACCGTGAATTCGTGCGCCATCCCGGACCCATCGTAATCGGGGCGGCGCCAGGCGCCAGCATACTGGGCCCGCTCTACGAATATGCCTTTCTGATCGATGCCGATCTCAAGCGCCGCAATATCCGCGAGCGGGTACCGATCACGCTCGTCACCCCCGAACCCTGGCCCGGCCACCTCGGACTGGGTGGCGAAGGCGCCAGCCGCGGGGCGGTGACCGCCGCGCTGGTCGATACCAAGATCAGCGTGATCTGCAACGCCGTCACGACGCGCGTCGACGCGGACACATTACACATCACCGAGCTCGATGCGAACGGCGGCACCAAGCAGACTCATGCCCTGCCTTATGCCTATTCGGTCTACTGGCCGGCCTTCGGCGGCGTACCCGGCGTACGCAATGCCAGTGGGCTGGTCAACGAACACGGACTGGTGGTCGTGGACGAATATCTGCGCAACCCGGACTACCCCAATGTGTTCGCCCTTGGCATTTGCGTAGCCAAACCGGCTGAGACCCACACCCCGGTGCCGGTGGGGGTGCCCGATTCGGTCTACTCGATCCAGAAAGCCGGCGAGATCGTGGTGCACAACATCCTGGTCCAGCTCGGCGATGCGCCGCTCACAAGCTATGTCCCGCAGCACGCCAAGTGGCTGAGCGACATGGGGAGCACCGGAGCGGCTTATCTGTCTGAACCCCAGGTGCCGCTGCGCGATATCAACTGGATGCGTCAGGGACGCTGGGTGCATCAGGCCAAGATCGATTTCGAGAAATACTTCGTCAACAAGATCCGTTTGCAGCCTGGTGGTCAGAGCCCTTCCGTCGCGTCGCAGATCGCCTGTGTGATGAGTCGCGTGCTGGCCGCGAAAAACGAAACGCAGTCAGCTCCGCTGGCTTCCGGTAGCGGAAATTACATGGAAATTCGTCTGCCGCAAGACCCCAGCATCGAGCTCCGGGCGCTGGCCAGATCGGTCGGCCGCAATCCCGATGCGCTGGCGGCCGAGTTGCTCGCGGCCGCGGTATCCGACGCCAAATCGTACCTGAGCGAACCCAGCGTCGAAGCCATGGCGATGGCGCGGCGTCAACTTCTGGTAGAGGCTTTGCCAGAACGGCAACCGGGCGTCGAATTTTCCGGCGGCGGGACGTGATGCATGATTTTCCTGTCTAGCCGGGCTTGATTGCATCGACAGAACATGCAAAGATATATAAAAGATGAATCATTAGTCGAACCACTGGAACAGGAGTAAGTCATGGCTGTCGAGATGCCCGAACGCGATGGAGAGGGTTACCTGATTGATCCCAGCGCCTGGAATGAGGAAATAGCCAAAGCCCTCGCCAAGGATGAGAACATCGAGCTCAACGACGACCACTGGGATGCCATCCGTTTCATGCGCGAGTTCTACGAAGAAAACCAGATTGCCGCCGACGCCCGCTTCGTCATCTGGCACCTGGCCGAACGCATGGGCAAGGACGCACAGAAGGACAAGGAAGCGAAGCGGGAAGCACAGAAGAAACTGTTAATACTGTTTCCATACGGCTATGTGAAACAGGCCTGCAAGATCGCCGGCATGCGGCGCCCGCGTGCCTGGAGCACGGGCTGACCAATTCGCGGGCACCCACCCGGGTGTCCTGCTCCGAACGGGGCCACGCCACACCCGATTGATCCGAACTCGACCGCATGGCCATACTCCCCATCAAAGACACACAGAAACGTCCCCCCCCTACCGGATGGGCACTGTTCGCGCTTGGCTTCCGGCCATTTTTTTTGGCGGCCGGACTTTATGCCATAGTGATGATGGTGCTCTGGCTGCTTGTGCTGGGGGGTTTCATGACCCCTGGCGAACTGCCTCCGCTGGTCTGGCACGGCCACGAAATGGTATTCGGCTTCACCGTAGCGGTGATTGCCGGTTTCCTGCTCGCCGCGGCGCAGAACTGGACAGGGCTTCGTACGCCTTCCGGCCCACCGCTGGCCGCGATATTCGTGTTGTGGCTGGCGGGGCGGCTGGGCTTCCTGATTCCGGGTCTGCCGGCCGGGCTGGTCGCACTGGTCGATCTGGCATTCCTGCCCGTGCTGGCGATCACGCTTACATGGCCGATCATGCGGACGAAGCAGCTACAGCATTTTCCTTTTCCCATTCTGCTGCTGGCCCTGGCTGCCGCCAATGCACTGGTGCATGCCGAGGCCCTGCACTGGACCTCGGGTACGGCCAGGCCCGGACTGCATCTGGCTGTCTACATCGTGATAATGATCATCACGCTGATGGGCGGGCGAGTGATTCCCAGCTTTACCGACAACAAGCTGCAAACCCGCGCGCGGCGCCGGAAAACCATCGAATCGCTGGTGCTGATTGCCACCGTGGCGACGCTGATCGCCGCGGTGATCGCACCGCAATCGTCTGTCACAGCCGTGCTCGCCGCCGTGGCCGCAGCAGCGCATGCGATCCGCCTGGCGGGCTGGTATACCTCGAAATTCTGGTCGGTACCGCTCCTGTGGATCCTGCACCTGGGCTATGCCTGGGTCCCGCTCGGCTTTGCGCTGCTGGCGCTGTCGGCGGCGGGATGGAGCAGTGCCACCGGCAGCGCGCTGCATGCCTTTACCGCGGGGGCCATCGGCGCCCTGACCCTGGGCATGATGGCACGTGTCTCGCTCGGCCACACCGGCCGGCCATTGGAACCACCGCCAGTCATGACGCTGGCCTTCATAGTGATCAATCTGGCCGCGCTGGCCCGTGTCGCGCTGCCGCTGCTTTTTCCGGCGGCTTACACGCAGGCAATGGACGTGGCCGGCCTCATATGGATCGCCGCATTCGGTCTATTCGTCGTGGCATATGGTCCGATGCTGCTGCGTCCGCGCATTGACGGCAAACCCGGCTGAGCAGCCTGCGGCCTGCGCGCGCATGGATGCACACACGGCCAGACCAGTTGAGGCTCTACCCCGCTCCCGCCGATTCCGCTTATTGCCCATGAACCGCATGGCGCGCTGGCTCCTGCTCTGCCTGCTGTCATCCTCTGTACTGGCGGCTTCACCCGAGGGCGTGGTGGCGGTCTCGCAGCCTGCCGCCGCCGCGGCCGGTGCGCGCATCCTGGCGCAAGGCGGCAATGCCATCGATGCCGCCGCGGCGGTGCAGTTCGCATTGAACGTCGTCGAGCCGCAATCGTCCGGCATCGGCGGCGGCGGCTTCATGCTGGTCCACCTGGCCAAAACCGGCGAAACCTTCTTTGTCGATTCGCGCGAACGCGCCCCGGCGCATGCCCGTGCCGACATGTTCGCACCCGACGGCCTGCCGATGAGCTTCCCGCTGGCCTCGACCAGCGGCCTCGCGGTGGGCGTGCCGGGCACGCTGCTTGGCCTCGACACGGCGCTGCGCCGCTGGGGCACAATGAAGCTGGCCGACACGCTGACGCCCGCGATCGAACTCGCAAGGCATGGCTTTCGCGTCAACCGCTTCCTGGCGGAGGACATCGCGAACGATGACGGCCGCACGCAGATCCAGCCGGAAACCGCGGCGATCTTCCGTCCCGGCGGCATGCCGCTGGCCGAAGGCGACTGGCTGGTGCAGCCCGATCTGGCGAAGACCCTGAAGCTGATTGCAGCGCAGGGACCGGATGTCTTCTACCGCGGCCCGATCGCGCAGGCCATCGTCAAGGCGCAGCAACGCGGGCGCAGCGAACTCGGCAATGCGGGCAAGGGCCGCATGACACTCGCCGACCTGGCGCAGTATCGGGTAGCGATCCGCCAACCGCTGATTGGCCACTATCGCGGCTGGACGCTCGCCGGCATGCCGCCGCCCTCTTCCGGCGGCCTCACGCTGTTCGAAATCCTGAAGCTGCTCGAACGCTTCCCGCTTGGCGACGTCACGCAGGGTTATGGCTTCGGCAGCCCCAGGACCCTGCATGTGATGACCGAGGCGATGCGCCTGGCTTTCGCCGACCGCGCCGTGTGGATCGGCGACGACGATGCCGCACCGATTCCGCAACGTGCCCTGCTGAATCGCGACTACCTGGCGGCGCGGTCCGCCCTGATCCAGCCCGACCGCCGCATGGATACGCCGCAGGCAGGTGACCTCACCCCCTGGGACGCTGCGGCTCAACCGAAACCATCACGCACGCAGGAGGAAAGCCTCCACACCACCCACTTCGCCATCGTCGACCGCTGGGGCAACATGGTGAGCTATACCACCACCATCGAATACACCTGGGGCTCGGGCATCACCGTGCCGGGCTATGGCTTCCTGCTCAACAACGAACTGACCGATTTCAACTTCCTGCCCGGCGCCGACCCCGCCGAAGGCAATCCCGGCGCCAATGACGTCGCGCCGTTCAAGCGTCCGCGTTCCAGCATGGCGCCGCTGCTGCTGCTGAAAGACGGCAAGCCCGTCGCCGCCTACGGCTCGCCTGGCGGCGCCACCATCATCAACTCGGTGCTCAACGTCACGCTCGACTTTATCGACCACGGCATGACGATGCAGCAGGCCATCGATGCGCCCCGCCTGTCGGTCACCCAGGCAACGGGCAGGATCAGTTGCGAAGGCGGCCGGAGCTTCATGCAGACGCCCTTCAGCATCGCCACGCAGGACACGCTGCGCAAACTCGGGCATACCGGCCTGGGTGAAGCGGGAACCGACGGCTGCCGGGAAACCATCGGCTCGGTGCAGGCCGTCGTCATCGATCGCGCGACCGGCGCGCAGCACGGGGCAGCCGATCCGCGACGCGAGGGAACGGTGATCCGGATTGGGCGTTGATCAAAGAGGCTCGCATGCAGGCCATATGCCCATTCCTGTCACCTGTTTTTCGCAGCGCTCTCGCTTGTCGCCGTGCGACAAGGCTTGCACTCCCCGGATCGGGCAGATATCGGCAGTAAAACCGGCGACTGATCGCTGTTACCATCGTGTCTGGCCTGGTGCAGACGGCAAACGGAATCAGGATTTCTCATGCCGGATCGCGTGCCACGAGATCATTCATTACAGGAGAGAATTCAATGTCGAGCGTTGGCTATCACGAACCCGTTAATGAACTTAGCGACGAAACACGAGACATGCATCGTGCGATCGTCTCCCTCATGGAGGAACTGGAGGCGGTGGACTGGTACAACCAGCGCGTTGACGTCTGCAAGGATGCCGAGCTGAAAGCGATCCTGATACACAATCGCGATGAGGAAAAGGAGCACGCCGCGATGGTGATGGAATGGATCCGCCGCAAGGACCCGACGTTTTCCGCCGAGATGAAAGATTATCTCTTCACGGACAAGTCCATCGCGCATATGGACCAATGATGGGGCATTGCGTTCGTTGGTAAATGCCGCATCTGCGCCCCGAGCATGCCGGGTCGCCACAGGAAACGGCTCGCGCTGAGCGGATCGGGGCTGGACACGCTTTACCTCCCTTGAATCCGCTCATCACACCAATACCGGACAAACCATGAAATTCAAACAATTTCTCAGTTACGAATGGGATGCGATCGCAGGGATCGTGGCCGCGGTGGCGGCGGTCATCCTGCATCTGCTGCACATCGTGGATGAACACATCATCCTGCCCATCATCCTCGCCCTGCTGGGATTGCTGTTCATCAACTTCATGCGCCATACGCGAAACAACGAACAGACCGCCGAGCAGGTGGAGCACACTGCGCATATGGTCCGGAAAATCCAGGCCACGCTCAAACATCCGGAAGTCATCCTGGTGGGCCCTCGCAATCTGCGTAACGCGAACGAGCAATTCGTGCGGCACATGAGCGGGGACACCATCTGGTTCAATGTCTGCCTGTCGATGTACAAACCCCAGCCGCTGTTCGATGCCCTGCTTCGCCCGGCCGTCGACAATCCCATGGTGTCCTCCATTCAGTTCGTTCTCGATATCAGCCAGAAAGAGCTATGGGAACAGGTCATACATCCAAAAATTGCCACCTGTCCCGGCCACGCGAAAGTCAGGGAACCGCGCTGGTGCAGGTTGAGCAAAACGACCTCCTTCATTCTTGCCGACAGCCAGGTGAGCCGAGGGGCTGAAGCGCTGCTGAGTTTCTGGGGTGAGCCATTCATGGCCCAGAGCACCGATCGGGACGTGCCGCGCTTCATTTTCCATATCCAGAAGAATTCCGAACTCCTACCGCATCTGGTGGAACTGGAGCGTGCCAGTGTGCACGTGCGGACCGACGACTGACGATGTTCCCTGCACCGCCATCCACTACGCGATAACACCCTGTCTGGCGGCACGCGCCTTCTCACGGCCAGGTGGGTGACACGCCGAAAACCGGCTTGCGATGACTCGCGCATGATCTATTCTTTCAGGAGCCGCAACGGATATCCGGATAGCCAAAGTTGCTGCCATCCATCCTTGCAATTCTCCCAAAAAGGAACAGCCATGCAGGTCGAGTCGTTGATATTCGCCCCTGTTTCGGGTCTCGCGTCTTGCGCCGTCACGACGGACAGGGTGCCTTGATGCCCCGAATGGATATCCGCGTCAAACGCGTCTATGAAGCCCCGTCTCCAGATGATGGCAAGCGCGTACTGGTTGATCGACTATGGCCGCGTGGACTGTCGCGGGAAAAGGCCCATGTCGATCTATGGCTCAAGGAACTGGCCCCCAGCACGGAACTGCGCAAATGGTTCAGCCACGACCCCAACAAGTGGGACGAATTCAGACGGCGCTACCTGCAGGAACTGCAACAGGAGCCTGAAGTCCTGGCGCATGCGATCGCATCCATGGGAACCGGAACGGTGACCTTGCTGTTCGGATCAAAGGAAGCACGTTTCAATGATGCCGTTGCGCTCAAGGCATTCCTGCTTTCCCGGCACGCCTGACGCGAAGCCAGTGCGTACCCCTGTTTTCCGGTCGGAAGGCCATGCACGTCCCGCTCGTGTCACGACGACCCGGTGACGCCGTGTCAGGCGCGCGTCAGACCTGGCTCCACGTCCATTCCCGTACTTCCGGCATGTCCTGACCGTATCGGTTGATGTACTGCCTGTGTTCGATCAGCTTGTCCTTGAGCTGCTGTTTCAGGTAGGTGCCCCTGTCGCCGACCTGCGGCAGGCGGTCGATGGCGTCCATCACGAGATGGAAGCGATCCAGGTCGTTCAGGACCGTCATGTCGAAAGGCGTGGTAATGGTGCCCTCTTCCTTGTAGCCGCGGACATGGAAGTTGTCATGATTGGTACGGCGGTAGGCGAGCCGGTGGATCAGCCACGGGTAGCCGTGGAAGGCGAAGATGACCGGCTTGTCGCGGGTAAAGATCTCGTCGAAATCCGTATCGCTGAGGCCGTTCGGATGCTCACTGGGCGGCTGCAGCTTCATCAGGTTAACGACGTTGACCACGCGGATTTTCAGTTCGGGCAGATGCTCACGCAGGAGGCTGACGGCAGCCAGCGTCTCCAGCGTGGGCACGTCGCCGCAGCAGGCCATCACCACGTCGGGCGCCGCGGCCTGGTCGTTGCTGGCCCACTGCCAGATACCGATGCCCTGGGTGCAATGCTTGACCGCGGCATCCATCGTCAGCCATTGCGGCGCCGGGTGCTTGCCCGCCACCACGACGTTGACGTAATGACGGCTGCGCAGGCAATGGTCCATCACTGACAGCAGGCAGTTGGCGTCCGGCGGGAAATAGGCGCGCACCACTTCGGATTTCTTGTTCACCACGTGGTCGATGAAACCAGGATCCTGGTGAGTAAAGCCGTTGTGATCCTGGCGCCAGACATGCGAGGCCAGCAGGTAATTGAGCGAGGCGATCCTGCGCCGCCACGGCAGGTGCCTCGTGACCTTCAGCCACTTGGCATGCTGGTTGAACATCGAATCGACGATGTGGATGAACGCCTCGTAGCAGTTGAAAAGCCCGTGCCGCCCCGTTAACAGGTAACCTTCGAGCCAGCCTTCGCACTGGTGCTCGCTGAGCATTTCCACTACGCGTCCCGTGGCAGCGAGAAACTCGTCGTTTGGCTTGATCGCGGCATTCCACTGGCGCCGGGTGAATTCGAACAGCGCTTCGAGACCGTTGGAAAGCGTCTCGTCGGGACCGAACACGCGGAAATTGCGCTGCGCATCATTCAGCTTTGCCACATCCCGCACAAAAGGCCCGAGCACTCGCGTGTCACCAATCCCCGGCGTTCCCGGCACCGGCACGTCAACCGCATAGTCGCGAAAATCCGGCATCCTGAGATCGCGCAGCAGCATGCCGCCGTTGGCGTGCGGATTCGCCCCCATGCGACGTTTGCCCTGCGGCGCCAGTTCGGCCAGTTCCGCGATCAGGCGGCCCTGCGCGTCGAAGAGTTCATTCGGGCGGTAGCTTTGCAGCCAGTCTTCCAGCATGCCGAGATGTTCGGGATGGGCGTTCGGATTGAGCGGCACCTGGTGCGCACGGAAGTTGCCTTCAATCTGCTTGCCATCGACCACCTTTGGTCCGGTCCAGCCCTTGGGCGACATGAGGACAATCATCGGCCAGCGCGGGCGCACTGAATTGCCGTTGGTGCGGGCATCGTGCTGGATGCGCCGGATCTCCTCCATCACCTGGTCGAGCGTGGCCGCCATGGCTTCGTGCATCAATTCAGGCTCGTGGCCCGCGACGAAATAAGGCGTCCAGCCGCAACCACGGAAGAACTGCTCCAGTTCCTCGGGTTCGATGCGCGCGAAAATAGTGGGATTGGCGATCTTGTAGCCGTTGAGATGCAGGATCGGCAGCACCGCGCCATCGGTTGCCGGATCGAGAAACTTGTTGGAATGCCATGCCGCGGCCAGCGGACCCGTTTCCGCCTCGCCGTCGCCGACGACGCAGGCAACGACGAGGTCGGGATTGTCGAACACCGCGCCGAAAGAATGACTGAGCGAATACCCCAGTTCGCCCCCCTCGTGAATCGAGCCCGGACATTCCGGCGACGCATGGCTGGGAATGCCGCCAGGAAAGGAAAACTGGAGAAAGAGCTTCTGCAGCCCGGTCTCGTCCTGGCTGATGTCGGGGTAGATCTCGCTGTACGTGCCTTCGAGGTAGGTATGGCTGACGACGGTCGGACCGCCGTGACCCGGGCCGGATACAAAGATCATGTTCAGATCGTACTTCTTGATAACGCGGTTCAGGTGCGTGTAAATGAAGTTCTGCCCCGGTGTCGTTCCCCAGTGCCCCAACAGCATGCGCTTGATATCGGTCAGCTCCAGCGGCCGTTTCAGCAGCGGGTTGTCGTAGAGATAGATTTGCCCCACCGACAGATAGTTTGCCGCGCGCCAATAGGCGTCCATCCTGTGCAGCAGGTCCGAGGAAAGCGTCTTTGGATTGGCAATCATGTTGTAGTCCCCTTCGTTATTCAGCAAGCGAAAGTACGCGGCAGACCGAGCGTGCGATCATCTGTTCCTCGTCCGTCCGGATGACGCGAACCGTGACGCGGCTGGTGTCCGTGGAAATCACCCCGGCATGCGCCGCGTTGCGTGACGCATCCAGTTCAATGCCGAGAAAATCGAGGCCCTCGACCATGCGGGCGCGAACGACTGGCGCGTGCTCGCCGATGCCGCCAGCAAAGACCAGCGTATCGAGCCCGCCCAGCGCGGCGGCGTAGGCGCCGATCTGCTTCTTCGCCTGATAACAGAACAGCGCGACCGCTTCCGCCGCGCGGACATCGTCCGCTTCGCATGCGAGCAGGTCCTGCATATCGGCGCTGGTCTCCGATACGCCGAGCAATCCCGATTCATGGTTGACCATGTCGTGAAACGCTTTTGCCGTCATGTTGGCGGTGCGTGCCAGATACCAGCCCAGTCCCGGATCCAGGTCGCCGCTGCGGGTGCTCATGGGCAGGCCAGCCGTCGGCGTCAAGCCCATGCTGGTATCGACGCTTTTTCCTGCCCGCACGGCCGTGATGCTCGCGCCATTGCCGAGGTGGGCCAGAATCACGCGTCCTTGTGCAGATTGAACCCCATCGACGCGCGCGAGTTCTTCCATCAGATAGGCGCAGGAGAGGCCATGAAAGCCGTAACGCCGGACACCCTGTGCTTCGTAACGTCGCGGGATCGCCAGTAACCGGGCGACACGCGGCAGATCGTGGTGGAAGGCGGTGTCGAAACAGGCCACCTGCGGCAGATCGGGAAAACGGCGATTGAAGGCCTCGGTCAGAAAAATCTCTTCCGGCAGGTGCTCGGGATCGAACGGACTCAATTGATGCAGCGTTTCGATCATCGCCGGTGTGATGCGCTGCGGCGCCCAGTACATCGGTCCGCCGTGCACCACGCGATGGCCAATGGCTGCCAGCGTCCCACGGGCGATCTGCGTCCCGACCCAATCCATCAGCAGGTCGACCGCCGCCGCATGATCGGGTGCAAAGACCGAGCGCGAAAAGCTGTCGGCATGCGTCACGCCCTGCACCGAAAATCGGGCAGCCGGCAAGCCGATCCGCTCGATCCTGCCGAGCACGACCCGGTGCAGCGACGGCCCCGTGTCGAACAGGGCAAACTTGATGCTGGACGAACCGCCATTGACCGCCAGGATGAAGGCCTGCTCAGGTTTCAGCATGGGCCGGAAATCTCCGCTTGCGATGACCCGGGCATGTCGTCACCCCTGCGGGCCACGAGGATGACGGCGGCGTGCGGCCCCACCTGATAGCGGTCCGTATCGACGCGTGGTGCCTGGTCCGATGGGGAGATATCCTCGGGCGCCGGGCGATACGTATCCACCGCCCGCTGCCAGTACAGGCCCTCCGCTGCCGCCGGCACCCGAAAATCGACGCTGTCGCCACCGGCGTTGAACATCAGGAAAATCCGGCTGTTTTCATCCTCAAGGATCAGGCAGGCCAGCTGTCTGGCCGCCGCGTCGGACCAGTTCGGCGCGTCGCCGTCGGGGCCGAACCACTGGATTTCCGCATCGGTGTAAAAGCGTTCCCGGCTCAGGACCGGATGCGCTCGCCGGAAGGCGATCATTTCACGGGTAAAGTGGGCAATATCCTGGTGCCGCTCAAGCAGATGCCAGTCAATCCAGCTCGTTTCGTTATCCTGGCACCAGGCGTTGTTGTTGCCGCCCTGGGTGCGGCGGAACTCGTCGCCGCCGAGCAGCATCGGCACGCCGCGCGAGATCAGCAGCGTCAGCAGGAAGTTCCGGATCTGGCGGGCGCGCAGCGTCTCGATTGCGGGGTCCGTCGACGCGCCTTCGACGCCGTAATGGTCGCTGTAGTTGGCATCGCTCCCATCCCGGTTGTCCTCTCCGTTCGCCGCATTGTGCTTGACGCGATAACTCACCAGGTCGTTCAACGTGAAGCCGTCGTGGCAGGTGATGAAATTGATGCTGCTCTCGGGACCTTTGCCCGATGCGGTATAGATGTCGGCACTGCCGCAGATGCGGCTGGCAAACAGGCCGGACATGCCGTCGTCGCCGCGCCAGAATCGCCGGACGTCGTCCCGGTAGCGGCCGTTCCATTCCGCCCAGCGTCGTTCCGAGAAGCTGCCCACCTCGTAAGCGCCGGCGGCGTCCCATGCTTCGGCGATGAGTTTCACGTCGCACAGGATCGGGTCCTCGGCGATCCGTTCGAGTAGCGGAGCATCGGCCAGCAACACACCGCTTTCATCCCGGCCCAGAACCGACGCCAGATCGAAGCGAAACCCATCCACGTGCATGTCCACCACCCAGTAACGCAATGCCTCCAGAATGTGATCCCGCACCACCGGATGATTGGCATTGAGGGTATTGCCGGTTCCCGCGTCGTTCAGGTAGTGGCGACGATCCGCTGCCAGCATGTAGTAGATCGCGTTGTCGATCCCCCGAAAGCTCAATGTCGGGCCCAGTTCGTTGCCTTCCGCGGTGTGGTTGAACACAACGTCCAGGATCACTTCAATCCCGGCCTGATGCAGTGTCCGCACCATCTCCTTGAACTCCAGTATCTGCTGACCCAGGCCATCCACACTGCTGTAGGCGGCCTTTGGTGCGAAGAAACCCACGGAATCGTAACCCCAGTAATTTTCAAGCGGCTCGCCGGTTTGCGGATTGTCGAGCGGAAGCTTTCCGTCGTTGAATTCGTGCACCGGCATCAGTTCGACCGCCGTCACGCCCAGTTCCTCCAGGTAGGCAATCTTCTCCATCAGGCCGCGATAGGTGCCGGGATGCTCAACGCCGGAGGAGGCATGAACGGTGAAGCCGCGCACGTGCGTCTCGTAGATCACGGTGTCCGCCCAGGGATGCCGGAGCAGCAAGTCATCCTGCCAGTCGAAATATCGGTTGGTCACCACGCATTTCGGCATGGTCCCGGCATTGTCCGCCGAGGAACGAACCAGGTCCTTTTCAGGTGCCGACGGTTCGTATCCGCGGGCCGAGCCGAAATCCCATTCCGGAAGCGGCGTGATGGCTGTCGCGAAGGGGTCCAGAAGCAGTCTGTGAAAATTGAAACGATGACCTTCATCAGGCTGATAGGGGCCGTCGACGCGGTAGGCATAGCACTGGCCGGGAGCGGTCCCGGCAATCCAGACATGCCACATGTCGCCGGTGCGGTTGCGTACCGGATCCAGATCGACCGTCCGGGCAGGCGTCGCATCCAGTTCATGATCGAACAGTTCCAGCCTCACGCGCGTGGCATGACGGCTGAAAAAGGCGAAGTTGACGCCCCCGTCATAGGCATGGGCGCCCATGGGTAACGGCTCGCCTCTGCGCACCTCAGCGCGTTCGGTACTGTCTGCTGCGTAATCGCGCAACGCGCGTTCAGGCGTATCCATACTCATGCGGCGGATTCGCCGGGCTGCGGGGGAGCGCCCAGCTGGAACGGAGCGGTATCACGCACGTCATGCAACTGGCGGGTGGGCGATTTGCCGATCCCTGTACACCCATCACTGACATACGTGGGGTGGCGGGTTTCATGGATACCTCCTTCAACATTCTGCAAGGTTCAGAAAAGCCGTGCGCGGTATTTCACACGTCCAGCACCCCGGCGCCCGTCGTCTCACCCCGCTTCCCTTTGCATTTTCATGTCTCGTTCTCCAGCGTGTGCCACGCCAGGCTTCTTGCTGGTCGGCTCGATTTCCCGGATGCTTGCGTGAACGGCACCGTCAGGTTCATGCACGAATTCATGATCGTTGCGCCTTGAGTCGGCGGTAGCGCTGGATGAGCGTGCTGGTCGAACTGTCGTGCTTGAGCGATGGTTCGTCCACGTTTTCAAGCTCGGGAATCATGCGTTGGGCCAGCGCTTTGCCCAGTTCGACCCCCCACTGGTCGAAGGAATCGATATTCCAGATCGTGCCTTGCGTGAAGACGCTGTGCTCATACAGCGCGACCAGGGCGCCAAGCGTTTCCGGCGTCAGGCGCTCGACGAGAAGCGTGTTGGTTGGACGATTACCCTCGAAACTGCGGTGTGGCGCCAGCCCGTCCGGTGTTCCCTCAGCCTTGACTTCGGCTTGCGTTTTGCCAAAAGCCAGCGCCTCGGTCTGTGCGAACAGGTTCGCCATCAGCAAGTCATGCTGGTCGCCGAGCGGATTCAAGGCCTGGCAGAAGCCGATGAAATCGCACGGGATCAGTCTGGTTCCCTGGTGGACAAGCTGATAGAACGAATGCTGTCCGTTGGTGCCCGGTTCGCCCCAGTAGACGGGCCCGGTCTGGTAATCAACGCGATCGCCGTCAAGTGTGATGTGCTTGCCGTTGCTCTCCATCGTCAACTGCTGGAGATAGGCCGGAAAACGCTTGAGGTATTGGTCGTAGGGTAGCACCGCCACCGTCTGGGCCGCGAAGAAATTGTTGTACCAGACCGTGAGCAGCCCCATGAGAACCGGCAGATTGCGCTCGAATGGCGCCGTGCGGAAGTGCTCATCCATCGCGTGAAAGCCGGCGAGCATGGCGCGGAAATTCTCCGGGCCGATGGCGATCATGGTCGACAGGCCGATCGCCGAATCCATCGAATAGCGCCCGCCGACCCAGTCCCAGAAACCGAACATGTTTGAGGTGTCGATGCCGAATTTCGTCACCTCCCCGGCGTTGGTCGAGACGGCGACAAAGTGTCTGCGCACGGCCTGCTCGTCGCCGAGCCGTTGCAGGCACCAGTCGCGGGCGGCGTGGGCGTTCGTCAAGGTTTCGAGCGTCGTGAACGTCTTGGAACAGACGATGAACAGCGTTTCCGCAGGATCAAGATCGCGTGTGGCTTCCACAAAATCGGTGCCGTCCACATTCGAGACAAAATGAAAACTCATGTCGCGCTGGCTGTAATGCCGCAGCGCTTCGTAAGCCATGACCGGACCGAGATCGGAGCCGCCGATACCGATGTTGATGACATGGCGAATGCGCTTGCCGGTATGCCCGCGCCATTGCCCGTCGCGTACCTGCCGCGCAAAGATGGCCATCCGCTCGAGGACCGCGTACACCTCGGGAACAACGTCCACGCCCTCCACGACGATGTGATCGCCCTGCGCCGCACGCAAGGCGATGTGCAGGACGGCACGCTGCTCCGTTACGTTGATCTTTTCACCCTGGAACATCGCGTCAATGCGCTCGCGCAGGCCGCACTCCCCGGCGAGCTGTACCAGCAGCCGAAGCGTGTCGTCGGTGATTCGGTTCTTCGAGTAATCAAGATAAATGCCGGCCGCCTCGGCGGCGAAGCGTTCGCCCCGCCGGGGATCATCGGCGAACAGCTGTCGCAAGTGTACAGCGTGAAGTTCCCGATAATGTGCCTCGAGTGCCGTCCATGCCGGACGTGTCGTCAGCGGCGGTGTTCGCATCGTTGCGTGGATTGGCATCGTCACTTCCCTTTTGCCTGAGCGGTCTGTTTGAGTGTAGCGCTCCTGGCGGCGAGACAATC
Organism: uncultured Thiobacillus sp.; assembly: GCA_964452995.1. Lineage (GTDB taxonomy): Bacteria > Pseudomonadota > Gammaproteobacteria > Burkholderiales > Thiobacillaceae > Thiobacillus. Next base: position 71,533 of record CAYVOR010000003.1, on the reverse strand, counting down.
CATCAGGTCGTTCCAGGATTTGTCGAAAGCTCGCGTGCCTGCCTGTTGAAGGTCAGCCGCAAGCGCCGCCTCGTCGATTCCCGCGTGCGCGAACTCGGCCAGCACGGCTTCGGAATCGCCGCCATTGGCTGGCATTTCGCCGTGTACGTTTCCATGCCCGGCGAGGGCTTTCAGTGTTTTCTCGGGCAGGGTATTGATCGTGTCCGGCGCCGCGAGGGCTTCGGCGTAGAGGGTATCGGGAGCGTCCGGATCCTTGGTGCCGGTACTCGCCCATAGCAGCCGTTGCGGCCGTGCGCCGGCCTTGGCAAGCTTGACCCATTCGGACGAGGCGAGCAGATCGCGGTAGGCCTTGTACGTGCGTTCGGCCACCGCGATTCCGAGGCGGTTTCGAAGCTGCGCCGGAACCTTGTCGTGCGCCGCCACATCCCAGCGGCTGACGAATATCGACGCCACGGAATCGACTCGCGGGTCGAGGCCGGCGGCGATCCGCCGCTCGATCCCGCGCATGTACGCGCCCGCCGCAGCGTTGTACTGCCCGCGCGAGAACAGCAGCGTGACGTTCACCGGAACGCCTGCGAAGATGGCATCCTCGATCGCCAGAATGCCGGCACGGGTACCCGGAATCTTGATGAACAGATTGGGACGCTGCGCGCGCCGATGAAGGTCGACTGCGGCGTCAACGCTGCCCGCCGAATCGTCTGCCAGCAACGGCGACACTTCGAGCGAGACCCAGCCGTCGATTCCATCGGTGGCATCGTGAACCGGGCGAAAAAGATCCGCGGCCCGGGTCAGATCCTCCAGGGCGAGGTCAAGGAACAAAGCCTCGCCCGTCATGCCCGCTGCGGTTTTTTTCCGGATGGCCTCGTCATACAAATCCGCGTTGCGGATGGCATGATCAAAGATCGTCGGATTGGAGGTCAGGCCCGTTACTGAAAATTCATCGATATAACGCTGCAGCGTGCCGCTTGTCAGCAGGCCACGGGTGATGTTGTCGAGCCAGAGACTTTGACGCATATCGCGTAGTTTCCGTATTGCATTCATGTTGGACTCCTGTCGATCGCTGCACGAGTTAATCGCACGTTTTCATGAGTAAGGATTCGTCGTCATCGGGCCGCGCCGCGTGTTGTCCGCAGCGGCGCAATACCTGGCCGCGCGCTATCGCACGACCGCATTCCCAGGCCCCGAGTGCCGGATATTGCCCGGCGCGCACCCCGTCACTCTCGATCGGCGCCACCGTGTTCATGCCCGTTCCGGTTTGGGATTGTGCCAGCGGCCATGCGTGGCGATCAGCGCGTCGGCTTCCTTCGGCCCCCAGCTGCCGCGCTTGTAAGGACGGATCCGGTGATGATGCTTGAGGATGGGATCGACCACCGTCCAGGCAGCCTCCACCGCTTCCTCACGGGTAAACAGGGCACCCTCTCCGGCCATGGCATCTGTCAAAAGACGCTCATACGGCAACTCGTCTCGCAGCGCCTCTTCCAGCAGATAGAGTTCTCGCTGATCACCGACGAACTCCTTGCCCACGCGCTTGACGCGTGCGGCAAGCGCGACCGCAGAGCTGGGAGAGAGCCGGAAGCGCAGATAGTTGGTCCGGCCCGCTGCAGGTCGGGAATCGTCAAACAGCCTCTGCGGCGGCGGCTTCAGCTCCACCAGGATCTCGGCGGCCGTTTCCGCCAGCCATTTACCGGAGCGCAGGTACCACGGCACCCCTTCCCAACGCCACGAGTCGATGAAAAGACGCAACGCGCAGAACGTCTCGACGTCCGAATGCGCCGCTACGCCCGGCTCCCTGCGGTAGCCGGTGTACTGACCGCGCACCACGTCATCCGGCTGTAGCGGGCGCATGGCCTGGAATACCTTGGTTTTCTCGATGTGCACGGCGCCAAATCCCTGATAAGCCGGTGGCTCCATCGCCAGCAACGCAACAATCTGGAACAGGTGGTTCTCGATGACGTCGCGCAGGCAGCCGGCGCTTTCATAAAATGCGCCGCGACCCTTCACGCCGAAATCCTCGGACAGCGTGATCTGGACGCTGGCCACACAGTTACGGTTCCAGATCGGTTCGAGAAACGAATTGGCGAAACGGAAATAAAGGATATTCATGATCGCCTCCTTGCCGAGGAAGTGATCGATGCGAAAAATCGCGTCGTCGGCGAATACCGACCGTGCAACGCGATTTAGTTCGCGCGCCGAGGCCAGGTCGCGTCCAAATGGTTTTTCGACGACGACGCGTGCCTGCCGAGCGAGGCCTGCAGTCCCGAGCCCACGGATGACCGTTGCGAACAGCGCGGGCGGAATGGCGAGATAGAACGTCGGACGCCGGGCACGACCCAGCGCATGCTTTATCGCGGTGTACGTTTCCTGATCGTTGTAGTCGCCTCCCACGTACTGAAGCAGGGAAAGCAGTTGATCGAGCGCTTGCCGGTCATCGATCCCGCCCGCTTGCTTCAGGCTGTCTTTCACACGCCGGCGCAGATCCGCCTGGCTCCATGTCGACAGTGCAACCCCGATAACCGGCACCTTCAATGCGCCGCGTTTTGTCATGGCATAGAGTGCCGGGAAGATCATCTTGTGCGCGAGATCTCCCGATACACCAAAAAGCACCAGTGCATCGGACTGCGTTGCGCCACCACGGGCCTTACTCATGCGCTTTCCTCCTTGAACGCTTAGCGTGTCCGCCAAACTGCTTTTTCGTGATGCAACGAACCAGTTGGCATCGGCACTTATCGAAGTTCGTCCTGAACGGAGTTCAATGAAAAACGGAAAACCTTACCGACAATTTTTGTCGTGCGTAATTTACGAACGGCCTGCCCTAAGCGTAGTCGAGAAGTGGGCCATGAACGAACGCAACCGGGATTCAGACGCCTCGAAGCGCCTTCACAGCCTGGACATCCATGGTCGATTTCCGTTCCCTCAACGTCTGGTTCTGGTTATCGACGCAGGTCGCGAACAGGTTCCGATCGAACCACGTGTCTGGCTTGACAGGCGGGGACTCGAATCTATAGTGAATTGCATGTAGTGACTGCTAATCAGCTAGAGATCACCTTGTAAGTTCATGCGCCTGGAGCCAATCGGCGTACAGCATCTTCTGAAGGCATTGCCACACAGTCTGGATTTTTTGCGCTTTTGCGCGGATCGAGCGATGCCACACCAACCACGGCGTGACGCACTCCCTAAATTAAAGGAGAGTTGACCATGAACATGCGTATGAACGTACTTGCTGCTGCACTTGCTTTTGCCGGATTTGCATTCGGCGCTCCGGCCTGGGCGGCGCAGCCAGCCGCCAGCAACGCTGCGGCCGGTACATATGGCTCGGCGACGATGAACTGGTTCGGTGGCCCCATTTACAACGGCCCGCCCGCACTTGAAGCGACGGCGGCATTGGTCAAGGCCGGCGGCGGCGCGGAACATTTCAGCTTTGCCACGGCGCTCGTGTCGATGCTCGGCGAGAAAACTGTCAACGGCGAAGTAGCCAAGCTGAACAAGCAATACGGCAAGACCAACGTCGACAACTTCATTAATGGCATGACCTTTGCGGTCAAGGATGGGCTGAAGCGCGCAACCGAGCAGGGCGTCAAGTTACCGGCGGCGCCGGCTGATCTCCACGGCGCCAAGCTCGCCGCCACGCTGGTCCAGGCCGGGACGGTAGCGGATGGGACGTTCTGGTCCGGTTATCTGTTCGACAAGGCGCTGTCGCATCCCATCCATGTGATTGTCATGGCTGACATCGACGCCAGGTCCGGCCATGCAGCCGACGAAAATACCCACAAGATCCTCAACCAGGCGATGTACGATGTCGCGCAGGCGCTAGGTCAAAAAGACGTCAAACTTGCTACGTTGCACTGATTCATTGCGTACTCAATAGCCCTGGATTCCCGGCATCTTCGCACCGTCGGGCTTGTTGGCCGACGAGACCGTGAAAGGGGCGGCAGGGCGTTAACACGTGCGCCACATTGCAGTCGCGAGCAAGCTTGCCTTTCGTTCGATCCGCCGGCTTATCGTTGCCACACTTATCGTTGCCACAGAATATGCGCCGCTTCCAGCGGCACCGCCACGCCGGGGCCATGCGGGATCACGCGTGCCGTATAGTCTGTTGCCGGGCGCGCCGCCGGCACGGTCGCGCTGTACGCATAGCCGCCCGACGCGCCAGCCAGTTGACGAACGCGGGTCATCGTCTGCCGCACGGACGCGCCACCTGAGGTTCCGTCGGCATAGATCTCGACCTGCACGGCATCCGGATCGAGGTCATCGAGATATATCTGAACCTCGAAGACATGCTGGTTGGCGTCGGTCCTGACCTTTGCCTCGCCGAAGCGCAACGCGGCCCATTTTTCCTCGAGTGCGTGCTGCCAATCGACAATCTGCGCGCCGAGCGCGCCTTTGTCGGCGGTCCGCTCACGATAGGCCACCGCCGCCGGAAGATAGTACTGCTCGACATAGTCGCGCACCGCGCGGCTGGCTGAATGGCGGGGGGTCAGTTGCGCCATGCTTTCCCGTATCCGGGCCACCCAGGCGCCGGGAATGCCCTGCTCGTCACGTGTATAGAATTCGGGAATGACCTCGCGCTCAAGCAGGTCGTAGAGCGCCTCGGCTTCTGCCGCGTCCCAGGCTTGATCGTCGTCATGTTCCAGACCGTCTCCCAGTGCCCACCCCACTTCCGGCGTCCACGCCTCCGCCCACCAGCCGTCCAGTTCCGACAGGTTGATGCCGCCATTGACCAGCACTTTCATCCCGCTGGTGCCGCAGGCTTCCCAGGGACGGCGCGGCGTGTTGAGCCAGACATCGACGCCCTGCACCAGATGCTCGGTCAGGTGCATGTCATAGTCACTGAGGAAGATCACATGATGCCGCGCCTCGGGACGACGGATGAACTGGATCCACTCCCGGATCAGCGCCTGCCCCGCCAGGTCGGCGGGGTGCGCCTTGCCGGCGATGATGAGCTGCACCGGACGTTGCGGATGGGTCAGCAGGCGTAGCAGGCGTTCCGGATCGTGGAGCAGCAGGTTGGGACGTTTGTAGCTTGCGAAACGGCGGGCAAAACCCAGCGTCAGGGTATTGCAGTCGAACAGATGCTTTGCCTCGGTCACTGTCCCGGGTTGCACACCCGACGCCGCAAGCTGCCGGGACAGGCGTTCGCGCGCGTAGTCGATCAGCGATGCACGGGCATCGGCACGGAATTCCCAGACCCTGGCGTCGGGCACGCGGCGAATGTCCTGTTCCAGGGTACCTGCTCCATCCAGCCAGCGGGACTTGCCGCAGGCATCCGTCCACAATGCATCGGCCGCCGCCGAATCCCAGGTCGGCATATGGACGCCGTTGGTGACATGGCTGACGGGGACTTCGTACACAGGCCAATGCGGGAAGAGCGGCGCAAACAGGTGACGGCTTACCCTGCCGTGCAGGCTGCTGACACCATTCACCGCCCCGCTCCCGCGTATCGCCAGATACGCCATGTTGAAGGGTTCCGACGGGTCGTCCGGATCCTGTCGACCCAGCGCCAGCAACTCGTGGCGCGTAATGCCGAGTTCATGCTCGGCATACCAGCCGAGATACTGATCAATCAGGGCCGGCGCAAAACGGTCGAAGCCGGCGGCAACGGCCGTATGGGTGGTGAAAAGATTTCCCGCACGCGTAGCGGCGAGCGCGATCTCGAATGGCTGCCCGTTCGCCTGCATGAAGCTGCAGGCACGTTCCAGTACCGCCAGGGCTGCGTGTCCTTCATTCAGGTGACAGACCTCCGGCTGGATGCCGAGTGCCTGCAGCAGTCGCCAGCCGCCGATTCCCAGCAGCATTTCCTGCTTGAGCCGCAACTCGGGGCCGCCGCCATACAGTTCGCTGGTGATGCCGCGATGCGCGGGATAGTTTGCCGCGTCGTTGCTATCCAGCAGAAAAAGCTTCACGCGGCCAACCTGGACCTGCCAGGCCCGCAACCAGACCGAATAGCCGGGCAGCGTGATTTCCAGCCGTAGCCATTCTCCATCCGGTTTACGCAGGGGCGTGATGGGTAATTGTCCGGGGTCGTTGTAGGGGAAGAGCGCCTGTTGTGCGCCGTGCTGGTCGATCTCCTGACGGAAATAGCCCTGCTGATAGAGCAGCCCCACGCCGATGACCGGGATGCCCAGATCGCTGGCCGCCTTGAGCTGATCGCCCGCCACGTTGCCGAGCCCGCCCGAGTAGATGGGCAACGCCTCGCTCAACATGTATTCCATGCTGAAATACGCGACACAGGTGAGCGGTGACTGCTGATGGGCCCGCTGAAACCATGCGGGCGTCTCCCCCGCATCCCGCCGGTCCTGCACGAGACCGTCGAGGTTCTTACGAAAGACCGGTTCGGCCAGCACACCCTGGAGTTTCTCGCGCGACACCGTCTGCAGAACAACCCAGGGATTTCGCGTCAAGGTCCAGAGTTCCGGGTCCAGTTGCCGCCACACGAAGTCGGCGGCGTGGTTCCACGACGAACGCATGTCCAGGGCCAGCTCGGCCAGGGAATCGAATCCCTCGATATCCATCGGCAGGAGCAGTTCCTTCGGATGGCCGGATGGGATGGCTTCAGTCATGCCTGCTCCTTGTCGATCACGATCGCTTCACCTGGTCCCGCTACGCGGCTATCCGGCGGGGGATGCCTGTTTTTCAGATGGGTCCGACGCCTCGCCATGATGATCTGCGCCCAGCATCATGTACATGGCAGGGACCACGAACAGGGTGAACAGCGTACCGATCGCCAGCCCGGTACCGATCACCAGGCCCATGTTGAAACGGCTCACCGCACCCGCGCCACTGGCGGTGATCAGCGGCATCACGCCAAACACCATGGCCGCGGTGGTCATCAGGATCGGCCGCAGGCGCAGACCGGCTGCATGCTTGATGGCGTCGAGCTTGCTCTTGCCTTCGCGCTGCAGGGTGTTGGCAAACTCCACGATCAGGATGCCGTGCTTGGAGATCAGGCCGATCAGCGTGACCAGTCCCACTTCAGTGTAGATGTTCAGCGTGGCGCGGCCGACGCCGAGATTGATGAACAGCAGCGCGCCCGAGATGGCCATCGGCACCGACACCAGGATGATGATGGGGTCGCGGAAGCTCTCGAATTGCGCGGCCAGCGCCAGGAAAATGATCACCAGCGCGAAGAAGAAAGTCAGTACCAGCCCGCCCGATTCCTGGACAAACTGGCGCGAGGGGCCGGCGTAATCGAAGGTATAGCCGGCGGGCAATGTGCGCTGGGCCAGTTCCTTCAGGCTATCCAGCGCCTGCCCCTGGGCGATGAAAGGCAGCGCTACGCCCTGGATGGTGGCCGAGTTGGCCTGCTGGAAATGATTGATCGACTCGGGCGTCACCGTCGTACGGAAATGCACGACCGTCGACAGCGGGACCATGCTGCCGCTTGCGGTACGCAGCTGGTAATGCATGAGTTGATCCGGATTCAGGCGGTAGCGCTGGTCGACCTGCGGAATGACCTTGTAGGAACGCCCGTCCAGCTCGAAGAAATTCACGTAGCCGCCACCCAGCATGGCTGACAGCGCCGAGCCGATGTCTTCCATGGTCAGGCCCAGCTGCGCGGCCATGTTGCGGTCGATCTCGATGCCGGTCTGCGGCAGGTCGAGGCGCAGGTCGGACTGCAGGAAAATGAACTGCCCGCTCTTCTGCGCGTCCTGCATGAATTTTTGCGACACCGTATAGAGCTTGTCGAAGGATTCGGATGTGGTGAGGACGAACTGGATCGGCACGCCGCGCGCGCCCGGCAGGGGCGGTTGCTGGAACACTGCAATCTGCGAGCCTGCGATCCTGTTCAGCTTGCCCTGCAGTACGGGCTGCAGTTCCGTGGCGGTCTGGGTACGCTCATCCCAGGGTTTGAGCACCATGCCGCCGATGACCTGGGAAGGTGAATTGAGCTGGAACACATGATCGGTTTCCGGGAAACCGCTGAACACGTCGTAGATCTGGCTGGCGTAGAGCTGCCGCTGATCGATCGTGGCGGTAGGGTTGTTGAAAGCGACGCTGATCAGCACGCCCTGGTCTTCCTGCGGCGCCAGTTCCGACATCGAGGTCGAATACAGGTAATAGATGGAGCCGAGGATGATGACCGACATCACCGCCGTGACAGGCAGGTAGTTGAGCGAGCGCCCGAGCAGGCCCTCGTAGCGTGCGTGCAGGCGCTCGAAGCTGCGGTCGAGGAACAGCACCAGTCGATCCTGCCAGTTGCGACTCTGCGGGTTGGTCGCTTTGAGCAGGCGCGAGCACATCATCGGCGACAGCGTCAGCGCGAGCACCGCCGAGATGACGACCGTCCCCACCAGGGTGAAGGCAAACTCGGTGAACAGCGCGCCCGTCAGCCCGCCCATGAACCCGATGGGAATGTATACCGCCACCAGCACGACGGCCATCGCGATGATGGGGTTGGCCAGTTCCCGCCCGGTACGCACGGCAGCATCGATGCGCGACACGCCGTTGTCGAGGTGGCGGCTGACGTTTTCCACAATGATGATGGCATCGTCAACCACCAGGCCGATCGACAGCACGATCGCCAGCAGCGTGAGCAGATTGATGGAGTAGCCCAGCGCCAGCATGATGGTGAAGGTGCCGATGATCGACAGCGGGATGGCCACCAGCGGGATGATCACCGAACGCAGCGAACCGAGGAAAACGAACACCACTGCCGTGACGATGAGCACGGCTTCCACCAGTGTCTTGATTACTTCATTGATCGACGAGTCCACGAACTTGGTCGAGTCGTAGATGATGCCACCCTTGAGACCGGTCGGCAGCTGTGCCTGGATATCGGGCATGACCTTGCGCACGCGGGCGATGACGTCGAGCAGATTGGCGCCCGGCGCAACCTTGATGCCGACGAACACCGACGGTTTGCCATCGAAGGCGACCGAGGTGTCGTAATCGTCGGCCCCCAGGGACACAGTGGCCACATCGGTCAGCCTGACCACCTGTCCATCGACCGACTTCACGACCAGATTCTTGAATCCGTCGAGCGAACTCAGGTTGGTATTGGCCGCCAGATTGATCTGTACCATCTGTCCCTTGGCATTGCCCGTGGAAGACAGGTAGTTGTTGGCGGCAAGTGCGTCATACACGTCGGCGGCGGTCAGACCGCGGGCAGCGAGCCGCTGCGGGTCGAGCCAGGCCCGCAGGGCGAAGTTCTTCGCGCCCAGCACCTCGGCGGTCTGTACCCCATCCACCGCCTGCAGCTTGGGCTGCACCGCGCGGTTGATGTAGTCGGTGATCTGGTTGGACTTGAGTACGTCGCTGTTGAATCCGATGTACATCGCGTCGATGGTCTGGCCGATACTGACCGACAGGACAGGCGTCTGGGATTGCGGCGGCAACTGGTTGAGCACCGAGTTCACCTTGGCGGTTATCTCGGTGAGTGCGCGATCGGGTGCGTAGTTCAGTGCCAGGTTGATGGTGATGGTGCTCATGCCCTGCACGCTGCTCGACGTCATGTAGTCGATGCCGTTGGCCTGGGCGATGGCATTTTCCAGCGGCGTGGAGATGAAGCTCGCCACCAGGTTGGCATCGGCGCCCGGATAGACTGTGGTGACCGTGACCACGGCGTTTTGTGTATAGGGATACTGCAGTACCGGCAGCAGCCCGATCGAGCGCAGCCCAAGCACCAGAATTACCAGGCCGACCACGGTGGCCAGCACCGGACGCTCGATGAAGATATCCGTGAATTTCGTGTTCATCGCGCAGCTTTCAGGGGGTGGGCACGTTCGGATCCGGATTGTCGGAAGGCTGGATGCTGTTGTTCACCGTGATGGGCGAACCGTTGCGCAACTTGAGCTGGCCCGCGGTCACAACGGTCTCGCCTGCCTTCACCCCCTTGAGAACCGCGACCTGGTCGCCGCGTGTCGGCCCGGTCGTGATGAAGCGCTGCTCCACCGTCAGCCCCGACTTGCCGTCCGCTCCCTTGCCGCCTGCTCCCTTGCCGCCTGCTCCCTTGTCAGAATCCGTCACGATAAACACGGTCGTGCCATAGGGGTTATAGGTGACGGCGGCGTTAGGCAGGGTGACGTATTGTGCGGGCTGGCCCTGGCCGATGCGCACTGTGGCGAACACGCCTGGCAGCAGCGTGTTTTTCGGGTTGGGCAGACGGGCGCGCACCTTGAGATTGCGGGTGGCGGGGTCGATCTGCGGCTCGATAGCGGTCACGGTGGCATGAAAGGTCCGGCCCGGCACCGCGCTGGTTTCGACCTCGGCCTTCATGCCCACATGAACCAGATCGATCTGGCTTTGCGGCACGGTGAAATCGACTTCCATCGGATCGAGCGCCTGCAGCGTGACCACGGCCGTACCCGGCGCCAGATACTGGCCCAGGTTCACCTGCCGGATGCCGAGCTGACCGGAAAACGGTGCGCGGATCGTCTTTTGTGCGATCAGCGCCTTTTGCGCCGCCACCTGGGCCTGCGTGCTTTTGAGCGTGGCCTTGTCGGCATCCACGGCCGACTGGCTGATGGCCTGTACCGCGAGCTGGGCCTCGTCGCGCTTGAGCGTGGTCGCAGCCAGCGCCGCCTGCGCCTCGAGCTGGGCGAGTTGCGCCACCAGCGGGGCACGGTCAAGCTCGACCAGCAGCTCGCCGGTGCGTACTGTCTGGCCCGAATCAAAATGGATGGCGGTAACCCGCCCGCTGACTTCGGCGCTCAGGGCCGCTTGCTGGCTTGCGCTGAAGCTGCCCAATGCCTCGACGGTCGGCTGCCAGGTGCTTACCTGCGCGACGATTGTCGAAACGGTCTGCGAGGGATTGGCCTGACCCTTGATCGCCTTGCCGATCATGGTGTTCTTGAAACTCTGGAACGCCACCACGCCGCCCACGATCACGCCGGCGAGAATGAGCATGATGATCATGCGTTTGCTTGTACCTGGGGTCATCGCCTGCTCCGTTATGCGGGGTGTCCGATATAGAAATTAATTGTGTCGCCGGGTCGGCCATGAGCCCGCGACGGGGATCGCTGCCGCATTTGACGTTTCAAGCGCCCCGCCTCCCATGGCCTGATACAACGCTGCACTGTCGGCCAAACGCGCGGCCTGGGCGGCAATCAGACCGATACGGGTTTGCTGTGCCTGCAGCTGGGCGACGAGTAATTGCAGGTAGCTCGCCGCACCCAGCTGGTATTGCTGCTGCAGCAGACCGAGCGTTTCCTGCGCCGCGGCGTCGGCCGCCGCCTGGGCCTGCAAAGTCTGGGCGTCGTTGTCCAGCTGGCGCAGTGCGTCAGCCACGTTGCGCAGCGCCTCCAGCACAGTCTGCTGATAATTGGCGCCCGCCGCCTGCAGACTGGCTTCAGCGGCATTGGCGCCCGCTTTCAGCCCGGCGTTGAACAACGGCTGGGCGAGTTGCCCGGCCAGCGTCCAGATCATCGATCCGGGGCCGAACAGCGCGCCCGTGGTCAGGGCCTGCGTGCCCAGACTGGCGCTCAGATTGATCTGCGGATAGAGGTTGGCCACGGCCACGCCGTACTGGGCCGTGGCCGCATGCAGCAAGGCAGTGGACGCCTGGATGTCGGGGCGCTGGCGCACCAGTTCCGACGGGACCACCAGGGGCAGGCGCTCGGGCAGGGTGAAATCGGCCAGCGTGAAACGCGGAATATCGGCCGCACCCGGCGCCTGAGCCGTCAACACGGCCAGCAGATGATCGGCCTGCTCCAGCTTGTTGCGCAGCGGCGGCAAACTGGCGCGCGCCTGCTCCAGCTGGGCTCGCAGCGCCAGCACATCAAGCTTGGCGGTCGCACCCAGCTCGAAGCGTTTGCGTGCAATGTCGAGCTGGTCTTGCTGGGCCTTCACGATGGCTTCGGTGGCCGTGATCTGCTCGCCAAGCTGGGCCTGGGCGAAGGCCGTGGTCACGATATTGCCCGCCAGCGCCAGGCGCGCAGCCGCCAGCTGGTAGGCCCGATAGTCGGCCTGTGCGGCCAGCGCTTCGAGCGCACGCCGGTTGCCGCCGAACAGGTCGAGGTTGTAATCGACGGCGACGCCAGCGTTATACAGGTTGTAGAGCGTCTGCTGAGTGCCGCGCTCGCCGCGTCCAGCGACGTTGCTCCGGTTACGGCTGGCCCCGAGTCGGGCATCGACGGTCGGATACAGGGTCGAGCCGGCTTGCGCTGCATGGAGTTGTTGCGCCTGGCGCAGCGTAGCCTCGGCAGCGGCCAGGGTATAGCTGTCGTGAAGCGCCTGATCCACCAGATCGTCGAGCCGTGCCGAGCCGAATGTGGTCCACCATCCGGGCGCCACGGACGGAGCCGTTACGATGTGCTGCACTTTCCCCTGGCCGACGGCGGCGCCGGTCGTGCTGGCCGGCAATGCGCCCCGCGTGTAGCGATCAATCGCGGGGGCATCAGGTGTCCTGAAATCGGGACCGACCGTGGTACACCCCGCCACCATCGCGGTAGCGGCCAGCCACGAAACATAACGAGATGGCAGGAAGGTGCGAAACGGCATCGATCGTGTCCGGTTGATTGGTTCGGCCCGCCCAGGTATCGGATCCCTCATCATTCCTCAATGCATGACGGTGCCGGCAATAGCGGATGGCGCGGCGGGAGGTGCAAGACTGGGTTCAATATATGCCCGGACCATGTGCTTATCGTTAGGACCCGGCAGACGTCAGCGCATCGCTCACGATGGCCTGAGCCTCGGCCTGGATCCGGCGCAGATGATCCATCCCCTGAAAACTTTCAGCATATATTTTATAGATATCCTCGGTGCCGGAGGGTCTCGCCGCGAACCACCCGCTCCCGGCAACCACCTTGAGGCCGCCGATCGCCGCGCCATTGCCCGGCGCCTGGGTCAGGATGGCCTGGATCGGTTCACCGGCCAGTTCGGCGGACCGGACCTGCTGCGGCGAGAGCTGCGCCAGCTTCCGTTTCTGCTCCGGCGTCGCCGGGGCCTCGACACGATCGTAGACCGGCTCGCCGAATTCGCGCGCGAGATCACGGTAAAGCTCGCCCGGATCGCGTCCCTTGCGGGCCGTTATCTCAGCCGCCAGCAGGGCCGGAACGATCCCGTCCTTGTCCGTGGTCCAGACGCTGCCGTCCCGCCGGAGGAACGACGCGCCCGCACTCTCTTCCCCGCCAAAGCCGAGCGAGCCGTCGTACAGACCGTCGACAAACCACTTGAAGCCGACCGGTACTTCGTACAGGGTGCGGCCGAGCCGGGCGGCGACACGATCGATCATTCCGCTGCTGACGACGGTCTTGCCCACCGCGGCACTCGCACGCCACTGCGGCCGGTTCTGGAACAGGTAGTCGATCGCCACCGACAGGTAATGGTTGGGCGGCAGCAGGCCGGCGTTGCGGGTGACGATCCCGTGGCGGTCATGGTCGGTGTCGCAGGCGAAGGCGATGTCAAAGCGGTCCTTGAGGCCGATCAGGCTCTGCATCGCGTACGACGAAGACGGGTCCATGCGGATGCGGCCATCCCAGTCGACGCTCATGAAACGGAAGGTCGGGTCGACGGTTTCGTTCACGATCGTGAGATTCAGTCCATAGCGCTCGGCGATCGGACCCCAGTAATGCACGCCGGCCCCGCCCAGCGGATCGACGGCCATGCGGATGTCCGCGCCGCGGATCGCCTCCAGGTCGAGCACGCTGCCGAGATCACCGACGTAGGCGCTGACAAAATCGTGTCGGTGCGTGGTTGCGGCGCGCCGCGCCTGGTCGAGCGGAATCCGTTTCACACCCTTGAGACCGCTTTCAAGCAGCGTATTGGCGCGGGCTTCGACCCAGCCGGTGATGTCCTTGTCGGCCGGTCCGCCGTTGGGCGGGTTGTACTTGAAGCCGCCACTATCGGGCGGATTGTGCGAAGGCGTGATGACGATTCCGTCCGCCAGCCCGGTGTCGCGGCCGCGGTTGTGGGTGAGGATCGCGTGGGAAATCACCGGCGTCGGCGTGTAGTCGTCCCGGTCCGCCAGCATGACCTCGACGCCGTTGGCCGCCAGCACTTCGAGCGCGCTGGCAAACGCCGGCTCCGACAGCGCATGCGTGTCGATGCCCAGAAACAATGGGCCATCGATATGCTGCTGGCTACGGTACTCGCAAATGGCCTGGCTGATGGCCAGAACGTGCCATTCGTTGAAACCATTCTCGAACGCGCAGCCGCGATGCCCCGAGGTGCCGAATGCGACCCGTTGCGCAGGCACCGCAGGGTCGGGCCGGTTGCTGTAATAGGCCGTGATGAGTCTGGGTACATTGACCAGCATGGCCGGCTGGGCGGGTTGTCCTGCAAGCAGGCTTGTTTCCATTATGGTTATCCCTTGCTGGCTGGCGCATGCAGCGTCCAGTCGCTTATTGTGCCACGCCCAGCTTTCTTCCCACACGAACCCGGCCGGAAATTCCTGCTACGGCGCGTCTGGCTTTCATGGTCACATGGAAGACCCTGTCCTGTTGCGCAAAGTTCAAGTCGCACGATTTTTTTTTGTGAGCGAAGCGCGATTACGGCAGCGACTTCGACATGGCCTGTCTCGCTCCTGCGTGGCAGCCTCCTGGTCAATGCCGTCAGTCATCTGCACGTCAGGGTCAGCCGCCGCATTTTCCAGCCGCTGTTTCCGCGCTGGCCGCAACGGGGCGCTAATCGCCCCCCATCACCCGCAGCGTCCACGTGCCGTCGTGGGGTTCGGCCGAAGCCCGCCAGATTCTCTGGTATCGCTGACGCCCCTGGCCCCGGCCGGCCGTTCCACTGGTGGCCCAAGGAAACACGGAAAACGCGCATTTCGTACATGCCCTTCGACAGCGCTTGCAGGCTTCTTCACGGCGTTTAGAGTGTGAGGCGCCGGGGTGGATTCCCTTGCTACTAACTGCATGATTCTGCGGCTACAATTCGGCCATGAATTCCCGTCGTGGCTACATGGTTTTATTCGCCTTCACGTTGGCGGCGGTGCTGGGGATTTTCGTATGGCTGCGCCCTCATCCTGCCCCACCGATCCGCATTGGCGTGCTGCATTCCCTCACCGGCACCATGGCCGTGAGCGAACGTCCGCTGGTGGCTGCGGTGCGATTGGCGGTTGAGGAAATCAACAGCGCCGGCGGCCTGCTGGGACGCCCGGTGGAAATGGTGGTGGCAGATGGCCGTTCCGAAAATCGCGCATTCGCCGCCGAGGCCGAACGCCTGATCGTCAGGGACAAAGTCAGCGTCCTGTTCGCCTGCTGGACCTCGGCGTGCCGCAAGGCGGTGAAACCGGTGGTGGAAAGACACCATGCCCTGATGTTCTATCCGCTGCCATACGAAGGGCTGGAGCAGTCTCCCAACATTTATTACACCGGCTCGACACCCAACCAGCAGATCATTCCCGGCACCCGCTGGGCACTGGACACGCTGGGCAAGCGGGTCTATCTGCTTGGATCGGACTACATCTTTCCACGCACCGCCAACCTCATCATTCGCGACCTGGTCAAGGTCGACCAGGGCAGCGTGCTGGCGGAACGCTACCGCCCGCTGGGCGCTGCCGACTTCAGCACGATCATTGCGGAAATACGCAGCCTGCAGCCGGACGTGGTGCTCAATACCGTCAACGGCGACAGCAATACGCATTTCTTCCGCGCCCTGCACGCGGCCGGGCTCGACGCCATCCCGGTGGTGTCGTTCAGTGTTGCCGAGATGGGCCTGCAAGCGATCGGGCCCGCAGCCTTTCACCCCAACCATTACGCGGTCTGGAGCTATTTCCAGAGCTTGCCGGGAGAGGCCAACCGGCGCTTCGTCGCCAGGTTCAAGCAACGCTACGGCCCGGATCGGGTGACGAGCGACCCGGTCGAGGCCGCCTATGTCGGGGTGCGGCTGTGGGCACAGGCGGTGCGTGACGCCGGTACGGACGCGCCGGAACAGGTCAACCAGGCCATGTTGCAGCAGAGCATCGCTGCGCCATCGGGTATTGCCGCGGTGGACCGGAGTACGCGTCACCTGTGGAAGGAGGTGCGCATCGGCAAGGCGCGTGCGGACGGTCAGTTCGAACTGGTGGGGAGTTCGGGAGAGGCCCTGCGGCCCGATCCTTTTCCCGATTACCGCCCGCCCTTCGAATGGCAAGCGCTGATGGCCGAACTGAACGGTGGCAGGCCATGAAGCCACTTTCCATTTCCGGCCGCCTGTTGTTGAGCTACCTGCTGGTGGCCGTATTACCGCTGGCAGGACTGGCCGCACTCTACCTGACAGCGTTCGAGTCCTCGCTGCGCGAAACCGTGCTGGCGAACATGGCCACCATCGCGGATAAAAAAGCCGATCAAATCGACCGCTACATGACGGAACGCCTGGCGGATGCCCACCTGCTCAGCCAGAGAAAGCTCATCCGCGACGGGCTGGTTAGCCTGGAACGCGTTTTGCGCACGGACACGATGGACGCCCCCTCCTATCAGGCCATCGCACGCCAGTTGCGAAACGAGTTGAACATCTCTTATGAAGCCGGTGATTTCTACGATCTGCTGTTGATGGATACGGCCGGCAACGTGATTTTCTCGCTGGCGCGCGAGCCGGACCTGGGCGCCAACCTCAGGAACGAACCCTACCGCGAAACCCAGCTCGCAAAAGGCTTCAATCTGACCATGCAGACCCTGCAAACCAGCCTCTCGCGGTTTTCGGTGTATACGCCTTCCGGAAAGCGGCCCTCGGCCTTCCTGACAGCGCCCCTGCTGGTAATGGCAATGTGATCGGCGTAGTGGCCCTGCAGCTGGATGTGAGCAAGCTCGAATCGGTCACAGTCGACCGCACCGGCCTCGGTCGCACCGGTGAAACGGTGCTGGCGCAGCGGGATGGCAACGAAGCCTTTTACACCGCACCGCTCCGCCATGTCGAGAACGCCGCCTATCGTTACCGGGTCCCGATACCGGCGGCTGCACTGTCGATGCAGAAGGCACTGGCCGGCGATCACGGCTGTGGGCTGGTGCGTGACTATGCCGGCATCGAGAGCGTGGCAGCTTGGCGTTATCTGCCAGCCTTGCGGTGGGGCATGGTTGTGAAGATCGACAGCGCAGAAGCGCTGGCGCCCGCCGCCCGGCTGCGCCAGATCACCTACATCGCGCTGGCGCTGTTCCTGGCGCTGTCCGGCATCGCCGCCTACCTGCTGGGTCGCGGCCTGTCACGTCCCATCCAGAATCTCACCCGGGTGGCAGACCGCATTGCCGCAGGCGACCTGTCGCAGCGGGCGCCGCAGGAAAGCCGCGATGAAGTGGGGCGCCTGGCCCATGCCTTCAACCATATGACGGATGCGCTGGCGGATGCTCACCACAACCTGGAAGCTCTGGTGGAAGAGCGGTCGCACGAGTTGCACAGGATTTCCATGCTACAGGGCGCGATCCTTGAGAATGCCGGTGCGCTGGTGGTGGTGCTCGATCGCGAAGGCCATATCCGCCGTTTCAATCGCGCCTGCGAGGAATTGACCGGTTACGCATTTGGAGAGGTCGAGGGACGGTTTGTCTGGGATTTTCTGCTGCCGCCGGAAGAACGGGAACGGGTGCATCGGGAGGCATTCACCGTACTCGCCCGCAATCCGGATGCGCTGCGCGCTTCCCACACCAACCACTGGATCGCCCGGGATGGGACGAGACGGCTGATCGAATGGATGAATTCCGTATTGCTCGACGACCAGGGCGAGGTGGAGTTCATCGTGAGCATCGGCACCGACGTGACGGAAAAACGTCTGGCCGAGGATGCACTCAAGGAAAGCGAGGCACGCCTGAATGAGGCGCAGCGCATCGCCCAGATCGGCAGCTGGGAGTTCGACCTGGCCAGCGGCAAGCTGATCTGGTCGGACGAGACATTCCGGCTGTTCGAGATCGACAAAAATGCGTTCGGCGCTTCGTACGAGGCGTTCATGGAGACGGTCCATCCCGAGGACCGCGACCGGGTCAACCAGGCCTACATCGACTCGCTGACGAGCCACAAGCCATACGAGATCAGTCATCGGATCTGCATGGCCGACGGCCGCATCAAATGGGTCAACGAGCGCTGCGAGATGCACTACGATGCACAGGGCAAGGCAGTTCGCTCCACCGGCACCGTGCAGGACATCACCGCACACAAGATGGCCGAGGCGCAAATCAGCCAGTTGGCCTATCACGACACCCTCACCGGCCTGAACAACCGTTTCAGCCTGCAAACCCAGCTCGAGCAGGCGCTATCCATGGCGCATCGCGAATTGCGGCCGCTGGTTGTGATCTTCCTGGACCTGGACCGTTTCAAGACCATCAACGACACGATCGGCCATGCGGTGGGAGACGAACTGCTGAAGGACGTGGCGCTTCGTCTGCGTAACAGCGTGCGCGAAAGCGACATCGTCGCCCGCCTGGGGGGCGATGAGTTCGTGGTGGTCCTGACCGAAGTGGAAGACGCCCCGGCCGCCGCCCGCATTGCCGAGAACATCCTGCAGACACTGGCCCAGCCTTACCGTATCGGGAAGGAGGAACTGCTGCATTCGACCGCAAGCATCGGCCTGGCCTTCTATCCGGACGACGGCGAGGACAGCGAAACCCTGATGAAGAATGCCGACACCGCCATGTATCACGCCAAATCGCTGGGACGCAACAATATCCAGTTCTTCACGGCCGAGATGAACCAGACCGCGATGAAACGGCTGATGATGGATCATGACCTGCGGGTGGCGATGGAAACCGGGCAGTTCGAGCTGCATTACCAGCCGCAGTTCGATAGCCGGAATGGCCAGATCGTAGGGTTCGAGGCGCTGGTGCGCTGGCTCCATCCATGCGCGGGCCTGGTGTCGCCTGCCGAGTTCATCCCCATCGCCGAGGAAACCGGCCTGATCCTGCCGCTGGGTGAGTGGGTGCTGGACGAAGCCTGCCGCCAGCTTCACGCCTGGCACGATGCCGGTATCGAGGACATCACCATGGCGGTGAATCTGTCGGCGCATCAATTGCACGCCTCCATTCTGGTGGCACATGTTGCGCAGGCGCTGGAAAAACACGGCCTGAAAGGCGCCGACCTGGAGCTTGAAATCACCGAAACGGTTGCCATGCATGACCCCGATGCCAGCATCAGCCAGCTCAAGGCGCTGCGCGATCTGGGCGTGCGCCTGTCGATCGACGATTTCGGCACGGGCTACTCTTCACTGAGTTATCTCAAGCTGCTGCCGATCCATACCCTCAAGCTCGACCGATCCTTCGTGCGCGACATCGAGACCGACAGCAACGACTTCGCCATCTGCACCGCCACCATCGCGCTTGCGCACAGCCTCGGCCTGGCCGTGATCGCTGAAGGGGTGGAGACCGAGGTGCAGCGCCATCTGCTGGCCTCGCACCACTGCGATTACATGCAGGGCTTTCTGTTCAGCAAGCCTATGCCGGCCGCGCTGGCGCTGGCATTCATTCAAGGGCGATACGCGGCCTGAGCGAAGCCCGGCCCTGGCTTCTATCATTCAAGGGCAGGCCAGCCGCGGCGCCTGCAATGCGCCACCGCTGCAGGAAAGACCCCATGCCCGTCCACAACGCCGACATCGCCGCCCTCTTCGAGGAAATCGCCGACCGTCTGGAAATCCAGGGGGCCAACCCGTTCCGTATCCGCGCCTACCGCAACGCCGCGCGCACGCTCGGCGAACTGCCGCAGGAGGCGCGCGCGCTGCTGGAAAAAGGCGAGGATCTGACCCGGCTGCCCGGCATCGGCGACGACCTCGCCGCCAAGATCAGGGAAATCGTCACCACCGGCCGCTGCAGCCTGCTCGAACGCCTGCGGCGCGAACTGCCGCCCGCGGTCACCGAGCTGCTGCAGATTCCCGGCCTGGGGCCGAAGCGGGTCAAGGCGCTGTACCACGACCTCGAGGTGCAGACCGTCGAGCAGCTGGCCCGGGCGGCGCGCGATGGCCGCATCCGCGCCCTGCCCGGCTTCGGCGAAAGGACCGAACTCAACATCCTGCAGGCAGTGGAGGCCCACGTCAGCCAGGCGCGCCGATTCAAGCTGGCGGTGGCGGCGCAGTATGCCGACGCCCTCACCGCGTTCCTGCAGGCCGTTCCCGGCGTCGAGCGGGTGATCGTGGCCGGCAGCTTCCGCCGCATGCGCGAGACGGTGGGCGACCTCGACATTCTCGTCACGGCTGCGGCAGACAGTCCGGTGATGCAGCATTTCACCGCCTACGACGAAGTGGCCGACGTGCTGTCGGCCGGCAGCACCCGCGCCAGCGTCGTCCTCAGGAGCGGCCTGCAGGTCGACCTCCGCGTGGTGGAAGAAGCGAGTTACGGCGCGGCGCTGGTCTACTTCACCGGCTCCAAGGCCCATAACATCGCGATTCGCCGCCTCGCGCAGAAGCTCGGCCTCAAGCTCAACGAGTACGGCGTGTTCCGCGGCGCCACACGTATCGCGGGGGAGGACGAGGCCTCGGTCTACCGGAGCATCGGTCTGCCCTGGATTCCGCCCGAGTTGCGCGAGGACCGCGGCGAAATCGAGGCGGCGCGCGCGGGACGCCTGCCCAGGCTGCTGGAATTGTCCGACCTGCGCGGCGACCTGCATGTCCATACCCGGGCCACCGACGGCCACGACAGCCTGCGCGAGATGGCGCGCGCGGCGAACGAAAACGGGCTGGAATACCTCGCCATCACCGAGCACTCGCGCCGGCTCGGCGTGGCGCACGGCCTCGATCCGCTGCGGCTGGCCCGCCAGTGCGGCGAGATCGATCGCCTCAACCCGGAGCTCGGCGGCATCACGCTGCTGAAGGGCATCGAGGTCGACATTCTGGAAGATGGCAGCCTCGACCTGCCGGACGAGGTGCTGGGCCGGCTCGACCTGGTGGTGGGCGCGGTGCACAGCCAGTTTCACCTGTCGCGCGCGAAGCAGACCGAGCGCATCCTGCGCGCGATGGACCATCCCCACTTCACGCTGCTGGCGCACCCCAGCGGACGCCTGATCGAGCAGCGCGAGCCCTACGATGTCGACATGCTGCGCATCATCCGCCATGCCAGGGATCGCGGCTGCTTCCTCGAACTCAACGCTCACCCCGATCGACTCGACCTGCTGGACAGCCACTGCCAGATGGCGAAGGAGGAAGGCGTGCTGGTGAGCATCAATTCCGATGCGCACAGCCGCTTCGACTTCGCCAATCTCAGGTATGGCGTCGGCCAGGCGCGGCGCGGCTGGCTGGAAAAGGGCGACGTGCTCAACACCCGTCCGCTGGCAGCGCTGCGGCGCCTGCTCAGGCGCACCATGTAGCCATGCTCACCCTGGCCCTGATCGGCGACGTCATGCTCGGCCGCGGCGTCGACGTGGCGCACGTCCGATCCCGGAATCAACGCGCGCTAATGCAACTCTTCGTCCTGGTCGTGGTGGAAGACCACCTCCCCCAGATCGACCCCGACCGGTATGCCCACGGGCTGCCCGTGCATATCCACCGCCTGAAACATCCACCGTCCATCCGACAGCCAGCAGTAGCCGAACTGCTCCTGATAAAAACACTCCCTGGGTTCCATGGTCCCTGCCTTTCTGGTGGAACATCATTCATTTGAGTCTGGCATATTATAAAAATGCTGCCAGGTCGCCTTGGCACAGCGAGGAGACGATTTGATGACCCCGGATGATCCCTGCCTGTTTGCGCTGAACGCCAGCCGCCCCTACGGCGAGCGGGTGGCATCAGCGCTGGGGCTGCCGCTTGCCGGCCACGAGGAACGCGAATTCGAGGACGGCGAGCACAAGGCGCGGCCGCTGGAAAACGTGCGCGGCCGGGACGTGTACGTGATCCACTCGCTGTACGGCGAGCCGGGAATCAGCGCCAACGACAAGCTGGTCCGTCTGCTGTTCTTCATCGGCGCGCTGAAGGACGCCTCCGCGGCGCGGGTCACCGCGATCTGTCCCTATCTGGCCTATTCCCGCAAGGACCGCCGCAGCAAGCCGCGCGACCCCGTCAGCAGCCGCTACGTCGCGCAGCTCTTCGAGGCGGTGGGCACCGACCGCATGGTCACGCTCGACGTGCACAACCTGGCCGCCTACCAGAACGCCTTCCGCATCCCGGCCGAGCACCTGGAGGCGCGCGGCCTGTTCGTCGCCTGGTTCGCGGCCCGGCTGCAGGACGAAAACCTCGTGGTGGTGTCGCCGGACGCCGGCGGCGTCAAGCGCGCGGATGCCTTGCGGGACTCCCTCGCCCGCGCGCTCGGCCGGCCTGTCGGTGCCGCCTTATGCGGCGCGCGCAGCCGCTCGCATTCGAGCGCCAGATAGCCCAGTTCGTCGGCC
>CAYVOR010000003.1:0-49293 GCA_964452995.1 uncultured Thiobacillus sp. | reverse complement strand
ATGCGGCGCGCGCAGCCGCTCGCATTCGAGCGCCAGATAGCCCAGTTCGTCGGCCGGATCGAGGATGCGGTACGCACGGTTGAACTCCAGGCAGTCGATGACAACCGGTTCGGGCAGCAGGCACACATGCTCCGGCCGCAGGTCGCCGTGACCCTCGACGATGCGGCCTTGCCGCACGCGGGCATCGAACAGTTCGGCGTGGTCCCGCAGGAATCGCAATTGGGCACGGGCGAGGCCGGCCGGGCGCTCCGGGGCCAGCCCGAATTCCGGGCTGGCCAGTTCGCGCAGGTTGTCCTCGATCAGCCCGGCGAGGTTCTGCCGATAGGTTTCTGGCGCGATGGCCTCGACATCGGCCGCAGCGTAGAAGCTGGCCAGCCGCCTGGCCAGCCGATCGATTTCGGTCTGAGCGACTGCCCCGCTGCGGAGCAGATGGTCGAGCATGCGATCCGCCGGCAACCGCCGCATCCGCACCAGCCAGTCCACCGTCTCCCCCTCCCCGCCGAGGTGCAGGCGCCCTCCCGCATCGCGCACCAGCGGAACCACCCCGAGGTAGACATCGGGCGCCAGACGGCGGTTGAGCCGAACTTCCCGTTCGCAGTTCAGGCGCCGCGCGGCGACCGTGCTGAAATCGAGATAGGCATAGCGCACCGGCTTCTTCAGCTTGTAGACATGGCTATCGGTGAGGAACACCCAGGACATGTGGGTCTCCACCGCCTCCACCCGTACCGTCGCCTCCGGGTAGGTATCCGGCCGCTCAAGAAAGACAAGACAGGCTTCGAGGGCGGGCGCCTGCCCTGGCACGGTGGAAGCATGGAGGGAATGGTTCGTGTTCATCGTTCTCTACTTGATGTCGGTGATTTCAATCGCGCATGACGCACAATGCCTAACGCGAGCCCCGCAAGCAATCTGCTATACCTCGATATAGGTCGTGAGATCAAAAAATTCTCGATTCGACGCCATGCAACCGGACAAACAGGAACAGCCATGACCCGCAATTCCATCGATGTCGCCAGCCGTGTCAGCCCGCACCTGTCGGCGCTGCTCAGCAGCCGGATCAACAATCCTGAGTGCGAACAGCCGGTCACGCTCATGGCGGTGCGCCGTTTCCTCGGCGACCTGCTGCCCGAGGACTTCAAGGAGGCCGAGCGGCTGCATCACTTCGACGTCAGCGAATCGGTCCTCGACGAGCTCGATGCCCTCATCGAGGAGTTCGGCGCCGGTGCGCTTGCCATCGATTTCGCCCAGGTCAAGGCCAGCGAACCGCTCTCGCGCGCGATCGAGGCGGTTGCCGGCGACGAGAACCGCGAGAACCCGCCCACGCTGGCAACCATACGGGATGCCCTGCTGGCGGGACTGGGTGCCCGGCTGGTGGGCGACGGCGCGCTGGAAGACGACGAGGACGATACGCTGTTGCCGGAGATCGAGGCGCTGATCGAGCAGTTTGGCGCCGACACGCTCGCCGAAGAGTTTCTGCGCTACGAGTAGCAGGGAGGACGCAGCATGTCGGGCAAGCGGCTGAGGCGGATTCTGGCGGGATTCCTGGTGGGGCTGGGCGGGGTACTGATATTCCTGGCACCCGAAATATGGGCGGGGCTAGTGGTGCTTGCGCTGGGCGTGGTCGTCGAGCTGGCCGGGATTGCGCTTGAGCACAAGGTCTAGCCGGCCACAACGACGCGGATTCCCGCGCTGCCGCTTCGTGGCGGCGCAGGCAACGCCGGCATTGGCCGGGGCTGCTGAGGCCGGCCGGATAAGCCATACATCGCGCCCTGCGCGTCCTAATATGAGTAGTGAATATCTCACTTGAACACGAACTGCACCCAACGGACGGGACCGGCCATGCCTCGTTCCTGCCGGAAGCCCGCCACGACGAGGCGGGGCTGGCTGCGCGATGATGCTGGCCGCCGCGCGTGCCGGCACCCGTTTCCTGCTGGACCTGCCGCCGGGTGCGCTGTGGGACGGGAACAGCGCCCTGCTGCGGAAAAGAAAGGTATGTAAGCCGATTTTTTATCATCACCTAAGGAGCGCAACATGAAGACGCGGTTCACCGACTTCCACCCTGTCCGGCGCGACCGCCTGGTCCAGGAATCCCGCCACGACACTTACCAGGCCAAGCACAAGCTGCCGGAGCCGACGGTTTGCCCGCAGTGCGGCGCCGTATTCCGCGAGGGCCGCTGGCAGTGGGCGGCGAAGCCCGAACAGGCCCACGAGGAGATGTGCCCGGCGTGTCTCCGCATCCAGGACGCGTATCCGGCCGGGTTCGTGAGCGTGTCCGGACCGTTCTTCGCCGACCACCGCGACGAGTTGCTGAACCTGGCGCGGAACGAGGAGGCGCGCGAGAAGTCGGAGCGCCCGCTGAAGCGGATCATGGCGATCGAGGACCAGGCCGACGGTGGCGTGGAGATCACGACCACCGACATCCACCTCGCGCGCAACATCGGCGACGCGCTGCACAACGCCTACCAGGGCGAGCTCGAGTACACCTACCACGAAAAGGAGAACCTGCTGCGCGTCGTGTGGCAGCGTTAGTCGGGTGAGCCGCCGGGCGAGGCACCGTTCATGCACCCGATCACCCTGCGCCTGCTGGTCAGGACGCTGCCGCAACCGGACGAGACGACCTGCTCTACGATCCGGCGCGCGTCGGCGCGGCCGAACCGTGCCGCTGCTGGCAGGCCCCGCTCGCATCACGCGCACCCGGTCTGAAGGTGCGCCGCAATGCCCCCTATGCGTGCAGATCGGACGGCTTCACTGCCTTCCTGTGCCACCGGTTCCGGCCGGCCTGTATGTCGGGATCGAACTGGAAATCAATCAAAATCTTGTCGTGCCTGGCGGGCGCCGCGGGTCCACCGTGCAGGACCTCGTGATCGAGACGTTTCACCTTGCAACGATGGGAAGCCAGGATGCCAGGATGCATGCATGCCACGAAA
This sequence comes from uncultured Thiobacillus sp., assembly GCA_964452995.1. GTDB lineage: Bacteria > Pseudomonadota > Gammaproteobacteria > Burkholderiales > Thiobacillaceae > Thiobacillus. The sequence goes on along the minus strand of CAYVOR010000003.1, from coordinate 46,369 downwards.
TCCGGTCGCCTTTGAAATAGGATATTGCTATCCTTAGACTAAAGACAGGTCTCGATCCGGTCACAACATGCCCAGGAGGTCTGATGGCCGCACTTACCCGCACCCAGCTTGAACAGCTGGGCCGAAAACTGAAAGCGGATTACCAGGCTCGCTTGCGTGAAGTGCGCGACGAGCTACAGAACTCCGGCAACCAGCATCGTATCGACCTGCTCAACGGCGAGCCGGGCGATGCCGGCGACGAGTCGATGGCGAATGCGCTGGCGGATTTCAACCTTGCAATTCTGGATCGCCATATCGACGAAATTCGGGACATCGAAGCTGCGTTGCAGCGTATCCGGCGCGACGAATATGGCGTCTGCATCGATTGCGGAGAAAATGTCGCATTCTCCCGGTTGATGGCCTACCCGACCGCGAAGCGTTGTATCGTCTGCCAGGAACAGCGCGAAAAGCAGTACGCGCAGGAAGGCCACCCGAAAATGTAAGTGAAGCAGGCCCCCTTTATCCCATCCACCCACTAATGGAGTCACCATGAAAACCCCGCTGCAAATCACCTATCGCGACATGCCCCCTTCCGACGCACTCGACACGCACATCCGCGAGAAGGCCCAGAAACTCGAACAGATTTTTTCCGACATCGTCAGCTGCCGCGTCGTGGTCGAACAGCCCGCGAAAAATCAGCAACAGGGCAGACCGTTCAATATCCACATCAACCTGGGCGTGCCCGGAAAGGAAATCGTGGTGGACCGGCAGGAGAACGAGGACGCCTACGTGGCCCTGCGCGATGCCTTCGACGCCGCCAAACGGCAGCTGGAGGACTACGCACGGCAGTTGTGAACTGACCCCTCCGCGCAGACGTACCGACATGAAAACGGATCCCGGAGCGACGCCGGCAATAGCCGGTTTGATCCGGAGCCTGCGCGATCCCGACTGTTACGACCACCCGGTCGACCCGGTGCAGGTGATCGAAACACATATCTCATTCGTTCTGCTCACGGGCGAATACGCCTACAAACTCAAAAAGCCGTTGGATCTCGGCTTCCTCGATTTCAGCAGCCTCGATAAACGCCTGCAGGCCTGTCGCGACGAAGTGCGGCTCAACCGGCGGCTGGCGCCCGACATCTATCTCGACGTCGTCCCCCTCACCGGCACGCCAAGCGCTCCGCGCATCAACGGCAGCGGCGACGCCTTCGAATATGCCGTGAAGATGCGCCAGTTCCCCGTGGACGCCACGCTCGACCGGCTCGATGCCGCTGGCGGAATGTCCGCACAACACGTCGAAGCCATCGCCACCGCCCTCGCCCGCTTCCATCTGGAAGGCTGCGCGCGCGCCGGAGAAGACAGTCCCTGGGGCAGCCCGGACGCCATCTGGCGCCCGGTGGCGCAGAACTTTTCTCAAATCGCACCCCATCTCGACGACCCGGCCGATCGCGCGCAGCTCGACGCCCTGCAGCGCTGGAGCGAGGCCGAGCATGCCCGGCTCGCGCCGTTGATGACCGCGCGCAAGGCAGAGGGGTTCGTGCGCGAATGCCACGGCGACCTGCACCTGGGCAACCTCGCCTGGGTCGACAGACAGTTGCGCATATTCGACTGCATCGAATTCAACCCCGAACTGCGCTGGATCGACATCCAGTCCGAGATCGCCTTCTGCTACATGGACCTGCTGCAGCGCGGCCATGCCGGCTGGGCCTGGCTGTTCCTCAATACCTGGCTGGAGCGGACCGGCGACTACGCCGGGCTCGCCCTGCTGCGCTATTACGCCGTCTACCGCGCGCTGGTGCGCGCCAAGGTCGCGGCCATCCGCACCGGACAGACCGTCGGCCCCGAACGTGACGCCGCGCTCGCCGACATGCGCATGCTGCTGCAGCTGGCGACGATGCTCGTGCGTCCCGCGCCCCTGCGACTCGATATCACCCATGGCCTGTCGGGCTCCGGCAAGACCACCGTCACCCACCAACTCATGCAGACTCCGGGCGCTATCCGGCTGCGCTCCGATGTCGAACGCAAACGTCTCGCCGGGCTCGACGCCCTGGAAAAAAGCGGATCAGGTATCGGACAGGACTTGTATGCAGTCGACGCCACGCGTCGCACCTATGCCCATCTGGCTCAGCTGGCAGGCGACCTCCTCGACGCCAACTGGTCCGTTATCGTCGACGCCACCTTCACCGCGCGCTGGCAGCGCGACCTGCTGCGCGACGTCGCACACACGCACAACGTCGAATTCCGCATCCTCGATTTCCGCGTCCCCATCGCCACGCTGCGCGAACGCATCGTCCAGCGCGCACGCGCCGGCAACGACGCCTCCGAGGCCGATCTCGCCGTGCTACAGCGTCAACTCGATACCGAAGAACCGCTCGACGCCGACGAGCAGGCTGAGTGCATCGGCCTCGGCCCCTAGACGCAGGGTGTCGGGTCCCACACGCGCTCGAAGCCGCCTCCAAAATGCATGGGGCCATGCTGTTTCTTAAACGCGTAGTGCTCCCGGCCTATTCCAGTCAACTACGCCACACTGATTTCCAAACACGCGACTCTGTTGTTCATTAACCTGAACAGTCTTTTTTTGACTGCTGCCGGGCCGAGCGGCACATCGACTCCACAAGCCCCTAGTTTATGTCAGCTTTTTTTACACCTCCTCCATTCATGATCGATCCTGCCGATCAAAATCCCTTATTTTATATATGGTTATATTTTTGGAACAAATTTTGCATACATGGGCCTTCATGCGGAGAAAACACTCGGCACCCAGAACCGGGATTTTTGGATTGGATATTGCATTTTTCTTACACGCGAAGGAGAAGCAAATGGAAATCAGAAAATTAACCCTGGTCATGGGTCTGACTATGACCGCCATGACGTTAGCCGGGGTGCCCGGTCTGGCGCAGGCGGTGCCGATGTTGCAGATCGTAGGGAGTGGCGGTGGCGCACCGGACCCCGCCAATGCAGAAGCGATTGGAGATCCCGGCGGTACCCTTTACACGAATGCCCCTACTCCCAATGCCAGCGCAGGGCCAGGCATGCCGACGGCTCTGGGTGGCTGGCCCATCGGGCCCGGCCTTGCGCCAGATTCCGGTTTCAATAATTCTCTGGGCATCTCAGGCTGGGATGCCAGCTATCTCAAGCTGGCAGGACTGGGAACGGGTTCCACGAATATAACCTTCCAATTCATGGGCAAGGGTAACGCTCGAATCACGACGTGTTCCAACTCTTTCTAGGGGGTGCCTGGACAACGATCTGGGATAACCAATCGCGTACCAACGGCACCTGCGGCATGAGTGGCCCCACCACCCCGAACTGCATTTTCGCTGGGAGTTCCCAGACTTTCACGTTCGCAGCAGGTGATCTATTAGCGGGTGATTACCTGCCCTTTCAATTCATCAACCTGACCACCCCAGGGACTGCCACAAACGACGGAACAAATAATCCCTCCCCGGATAAACAAGGTTTGGCCGGATACTTCCTGGGCATGGATCCTTATCTGGCAAGCGGTCCCTTCAGCAATACAGGCAACGTGGCCTATGCAGGCTTTACCGATCTGCCAGGCGGCGATCACGACTACGAGGATTTGGCTGTCCGTATAAGCGTACCCGAGCCCGGCAGCATTTTCCTGCTCGGTGCCGGCCTGATCGGACTGGTCGGTATGCGCAAGCGCAAGGCTTGAGCAGCGTGCTGTATCTCCGGGGGCTGCCAAACCCTCGGTACCAAAGGCCGACGGCTTGCGCTGTCGGCCTCGTCTTTCCATCACGGTATACCTGCTGAACAGTCCCCGCGCCACCCGGATCCGGTCCTTGCCTGGTCCCGACTACCTCGACGCAGCGTTTCACTAAAGGCCTTGCGCCAGGTTGGCGGCCGCTTCCAGAAAGTCTGCCTCGAATTGCAGTTTGTTTGCCAGAAATGCGTCTCGCGCCCGCTCGCCCATGGTTTCTTTCTCGTCGGCTGTCAGGCTAAGCACCAGGCTTATCGCCATTTCAAGGCTTTCGGCATCCACCGTAAAACGCTCCCCATATCCGGCTGGGGAGCGTCCCGAAAATTCCGCCAGAAAACCGAAGTCTTCATCTACAAGCTCGTTCATTGGTGGTGCATGGGTAGTGATGACGATGCCCTCGGTGGACAGGGCTTCACTGATGTAATGGCCAAATCCTTCGGTTTCAGAGGGGCACAAATGAACGCCGGCCCGGTTGGGCTGGCAGGTCCTCCTCCCCCGGAAGTCAACGGATATCTCTGGAACTGCCCAGCACAACATGGGGCAAACACGGTTTCCATTATCCAGTCGATGAGCAACCACGCATGAGACCTGCGACGGCTAAAATTCACTGACAAGTTGACTGGTGGCTCACCAGCGAAGACCTGCCCGATCCGGATAACCACGTGATGCTGTCAAGGGATCGGACGACAAGCTGCCAGAAATAAATGAAGTGGCGGAAGGAAGTGGGAGTCGAACCCACCCGGGAGTGACTGACACCCCCAACCGGATTTGAAATCCGGCCGCACCACCAGACACGCTTTCCTTCCAGTTGAATCCCGATTCTACGGCTGGCCGCCTCAGGCAGCCTGGTCCATGCTGCCGAACAGCTCGGCATTGCGCAACCGGTGCGCTTCGCGCACGCGGCGTGTGTAGCCCACCCTGTCGAAGAATTCCAGCACCTGCACCGCGCGCTTGCGGCTAAGGCCGCTGCAATCACGGAATTCGGCGGCACGTGTCTCGCCGGCCACGTGTTCCAGTTCCTGTACCAGCGCCGCCAGTTGTACCACGCTTTCAGGCAGATAAAACAGATCGCGCACCACCTGGTAGAGCGCACCCTGACGCGCCAGCTTCTGCAGCAGACGCCGCATCGATGCCTCGTCGTGCCCTGCGCGCCGAGCCAGATCGCGCACCCAGGGCGGGTCGAAGGCCGCTTCCGCCAGCCAGGGGCGGATACGCTGGTAGAGCGCGCCCTCGTCACGGGTAAGTGCAATACTGTGTGTCGGCAGATGCAGCCAGGGCCCGCTGCGCTGCAGGCGTCCCGCCGCCAGCAGGGCGTCGACCAGCGCGGCGAATACGGCAGCCGGCAGCGCCGGCAAGAACATGCGCCGGGCGCGCGTCGCATCGGGGCCCAGTTCGTCGGGAAAGCGTTCGTGAAAAACCGTGAAATCGGCGCGCAGCCTGTCCTGCAGGCTCGCCCAGTGCGCGGCGGAAAACGCCCAGGTCGCATGGCCGGCGCGCACCAGTGCGCTGTCGCGCGGCAGGTGCGCAGCCGGGTCTCTGCAGTTCCAGAGCAGGGCAAGCCGGTCGAGGTCGACCCCGCGCAGCGTGAGCAGATGGCACAGTCGTTGCGCGGTGTCGGGAAGGTCCAGCGCGGCGAGTTCCGCCAGTCGCAGCGGCGTCTTGCGCCTGCGCGCCGGCGCATCGGGGTCCAGCACCCTGCCGCCGCCCAGCGTATGGCGGGCGTCGGCATCGCGCACGACGAAACGGTCGCCATGGAGCACGCCGAGCGGACGGTCTGCGACCAGTTGCGCCAGCATGCTGTCGCCCGGGGCCAGGCGCTCGCCTTCCAGCAGCGCCACCCGGGCCATGACGTGCGCCGCACCCAGGTGCAGATGAACCGGCGCCCAGTGCGCAAGGGCCGCAGGCGCCTGCGGCGATAGCGTCAGCCGCACGTCGAACCGCGCGGTCGGGGCGTGCAGGTTCGACGCCACGATCCAGTCGCCGCGCGCGATCTCGCCCTTTCCCGCGCCGTGAAGATTCAAGGCGCAGCGTTGTCCCGCCTGCCCCCACTGCGCCGGCCGATTCATCACGTGCATGCCGCGCAGGCGAACCGGCCTGCCGGAGGGCGTCACCATCAGGTCGTCGCCCACCTCGACGCTGCCGGAAAACACGGTGCCGGTGACGATGGTGCCCGCACCGTTCAGCGTGAAGCTGCGGTCGACCGCGAGCCGGAATCCGCCGCTGGCCGTTACTGAAGGCATGGCCTGCGCGGCTTCATGCAAATATGTACGCAGGGCATCGACGCCCTGCCCATGCTGAGCCGCGACCGGAAATATCGGCATGCCGGCAAGCGCCGTGCCGGCCAGAAGTCGATGCAGATCGCACTCGACCTCGGCGAGTCGTCCGGGTTCAACCCGGTCGATCTTGGTCAGCGCCACCGCGCCGCGTTCGATGCCGAGCAGGTGGAGAATGGCGAGGTGTTCGCGCGTTTGCGGCATCACGCCATCGTCCGCCGCCACTACCAGCAGCGCGAAGTCGATCCCCGCCGCACCGGCAAGCATGGTGTGGATGAAGCGCTCGTGGCCGGGCACGTCGACGAAACCCAGAACGCCGCCGCTGGCCAGCGGCTGGTAGGCATAGCCCAGTTCGATCGAAATGCCGCGCGCCTTCTCGGCGGCGAGCCGGTCGGTGTCGACGCCGGTGAGCGCATGCACCAGCGTGGTCTTGCCGTGATCGATGTGCCCGGCGGTGCCAACGATCATGATCGAGCCACACCCAGCATCGCAAGCTGGTCCAGGAAATCCGCTTCGTCTTCTGCGGATAGACAGCGTAAATCCAGCCGCAACGCGCCATCGGCAATACGGCCGATCACCGGCACCGGCAATCCGCGCAGCGCGGTCTCGATAGCGTGTAGCACGCCGCTTTTCCGCGTGCCTGGGCGCACGACCAGTGCATGGCTTGCCAACCGGTCAATTGGCAGCGAACCGCTACCAATCTGTGACAGGGCCGGCTCGGCCGCAACGTTCACCGGCCAGCCGGCGAGTGCGTGCCGAAGGGTCGGCAGCAGACGTTCGGCCTGCGCCTGAATGTCGCCGGCATCCCGGGTTAGCAGGCGCAGGGCGGTGAGCCGATCGGCCAGCCGGTCGGGATCGCGGTACAGTCGCAACACCGCTTCGAGTGCTGCCAGCGTGAGCTTTCCGACACGCAGTGCGCGCTTGAGCGGATTCTTCTTGATGCGCTGGATCAGATCGCGGCGCCCCACCAGGATGCCCGCCTGTGGTCCGCCCAGAAGCTTGTCGCCGCTGAAGCAGACCAGATCGGCCCCGGCCGCGAGGGATGCCTGCGGCATCGGTTCGTGCGGCAGACCGAAGCGCGCCAGATCGGTGAGCGTGCCGCTGCCCAGATCAATCACGAAGGGCAGGCCATGCTGGTGCGCGAGCTGCGCCAGTTCGGCTTCCGGCACGCTGGCGGTAAAGCCCTGGATCGCATAGTTGCTGGTGTGCACCTTCATCAGCATGGCGCTTCTCGGGCCGATGGCCTCTGCGAAGTCGCGCAGGTGGGTGCGGTTGGTGGTGCCCACTTCGACCAGTCTGGCGCCGGCGCGGCGCATGATGTCCGGCACCCGAAAAGCGCCGCCGATTTCCACCAGTTCGCCGCGCGAGACGATGACCTGCTTGCGCGTGGCCAGCGTGTTGAGCAGCAAAAACACCGCCGCCGCGTTGTTGTTGACCACGGTCGCGGCTTCGGCGCCGGTGAGTTCGCACAGCACCTCTTCGACCACGTCATCGCGGTCGCCGCGGCCGCCGGTCTCAAGGTCATATTCCAGCGCGCACGGATGGCGCGCCGCCCGCAGCAGCGCCCCCACCGCCTCTTCCGGCAAGGGTGCGCGCCCCAGGTTGGTGTGCAGCACGGTGCCGGTCAGGTTGAACACGCGTTTCAGGCGGGGGGCGTTGTGCTGAATCAGTTGTGCCGCCAGCTGGGCTGTCACGGTCGGCTCGGTGTAATCCACCAGGCTGCCATTGCGTGCCGCGTGCCGCCCCAGTTCGAGTACGCGGCGCACGCCGGCCAGCACCGGTTCGCGGCCGTATTCGGCTATCAGGGGCAACACTGCGGTCCAGTTGAGGACGCGGTCGATCGACGGGGGGCGTGGGGGGGCGCTATGCACGATAGACAATCCCTTTTGAGTGAACGATGAGTGGTGAGCGGTAAGCCGTCAGGTGGCGCCGTGGATGAGGTACCAGTTGAGCCCGCTGCGCGACACGCCCATCTCGTCCATGAGCAGATCGAGCGTCAGGCTGGCAAGGTCATCCGCGACCGGATCGACCATGGGATCCTTGTCCTGATGAACGAGCTTGAGATAGGTCCGGCATTCGGGACAACTCTCGGCCTGCACCACCGCGTCGCCGCCCTCGAGGTGATAGTTGACGATATCGCGCGTGTTGTCGCAGTTGCTGCATTTGGCGCGCACCACGTGCCATTCCGAACTGCACAGCGCGCAATGCAGATAGCGCAGGCCGTTTTCGGCGCCGCCGATGCGCACCACCGAGCTCACCGGATGCGAGCCGCACACCGGGCACAGGTTGGGATGTTCGGGCCGCGCCACCTCGCTGGGTTTGAGTTGGCGCGCGAGGCGGGTCCAGATCACCTGCAGCGCGGCACCGATCACTGGCGCAGTGGCGGCATCGAGCCCCGCGGCGTTGCCATCGATCAATTGCAGCGCCTGCTCGTCCAGCCAGGCGTCCTCACCGTCCAGAATCGGTGTCAGCACCGCCCGGCCTGCCTCAGGCAGCGTTGGCTGAATGGTGCGTGCGAGACGCCGGGCGGTGTCGTGCCAACCCGCCGGAAACCCTAAGCCGGCCGGCGCCAGCGGCGGCATCCGGTATTCGCGGCATTGCGCAAGTCTGTCGGCAGCGGGAAGTTCCCCTGGCGGCCCGGCGTCCAGGGCCGCCTGCTGGGCATGGGCAAGGTGCGCGGCAAAGCGCAGATAGTCGCCAAGCGTGTGGCCTTCGGCGAGCTGCTCCAGGCGGCGCGCGCGCATGAGAAACAGATCGGCGGGCGGCAAGCGCAGTTCGGGAATATCGCCGGCCGCGGCTTCGATTTCGCCCGGCTGCAGGAGGGTGGTCGTCATGCGCGCATCAATCCTTTCCTGTCTGCGTTGCAATTACTTGCCGGTCATCTCTCGATGCCAGGCGCGGTGATGATGTCTGGCCCAGGCCGGAGAAACCGTACCGCGCGTCATCGCGCGGACCGATCCCTTGACCCAGATCGCCGCATAGACGTGCACGATGATGCCGAGGATCATGATCCACGCCGCCAGCGCATGGACGACCACCGCGACGCGCCACAACCAGATCGGGAAGAACGGTGCAAACCACGGCTGCCAGATGAAGATGCCGGAAATCAGCAGCACGGGAACCGTCACGACCACCAGCCAGAACAGGTATTTCTGGCCGGCGTTGAATTTTCCGGCCTCGGGCAATCGTTCGTCGCGGTTGCTTATTTCGTCCCCGACATGTCTCATCCACACGCGATCGGCGGGTACGACACGATTCAGACGCCAGAAACGGAGCGCCAGGAACAGGAACGCCACCGCCAGGAATACGCCGATGAAGGGATGCAGGATGCGCGTCCACGGACCGCCGCCGAACAGGTTCGCCAGGAAGAAAAAGGCCGGATGGAACAGGGCCAGTCCCGACAACGCGGCCAGGACGAATGAAATGGCCACCAGCCAGTGGGTGCTCCGCTCGCCGGCGGAATAGCGCAGTATCCACCTAGTCATGGCTGCTCCTTGAGGGATCGGATGGACGGGCCGGGTCGTGTGGGCGACCGGGGTCAGGTGGAGGCAGCGGATCGCCGGGTTCGGCTTCCTCGCCCGGGACAAGCTTGGGGCCCACCGTGACGTAATGGAAGAATCCCGCAAACACCGCCAGCCCGATGCCCAGGCTCATCAATGGCTTGGTGACGCCTTTCCACAGGCTGACCAGCGGGCTGATGTGCGGATCCTTGGGCAGATTCGCATACAGTTCGGGCTGGTCACCATGCTGCAGTACATACATCACGTGCGTACCGCCGACGCCCTTGGGGTTGTATAGCGCGGCGTTGGCGTAGCCGCGCTCCTTGAGGTCGGCGATGCGCCCTTCCGCATGGCGGATCATGTCGCCCTTGGTGCCGAACACCAGCGCGCCGGTCGGGCAGGTCTTGATGCAGGCCGGCTCCATTCCCACGGCCACGCGGTCGGAGCACAGCGTGCACTTGTAGACCTTGCTGTCCTTCTTCGACAGACGCGGAATGTCGAACGGGCAGCCGGTGATGCAGTAGCCGCAGCCGATGCAGTGCTCCTCGTGAAAGTCCACGATGCCATTCCGGTACTGGACGATCGCCCCCGGCGCCGGACACGCCTTGAGGCAACCCGGGTCTTCGCAGTGCATGCAGCCGTCCTTGCGGATCAGCCATTCCAGCCTGCCCTGCTCCACTTCCACCTCGGAGAAACGCATCACCGTCCACGACTGCGCGGTGAGATCGCGCGGGTTGTCGTAGGTGCCGGCGTTGGTGCCGACTTCGTCGCGCAAGTCGTTCCACTCCATGCACGCCACCTGGCAGGCCTTGCAGCCGATGCACTTGGAGATGTCGATCAGCTTGGCGACATGAACCGGATTGCGCGCAACGGGCGGCTGGGTGGTGGTGGCGGACCGGGCCTTGATGTCGAGTGATTGCAGTGCCATGGTCGCCTCCTAGACTTTCTCGAGATTCACCAGGAACGCCTTGAACTCGGGCGTCTGGGAATTGGCGTCAGCCACGTAGGGTGTCAGGGTATTGGCGATGTAGCCGTTTTTCGTCAGCCCCATGAACCCCCAGTGAATGGGGACACCCACCGTATGCGTCTTCCTGCCGTCGATGGTGAGGGCCTTCAGACGCTTGGTGACCACTGCCACCGCGACAATGAAGCCATGGCTCGACTTCACCCTTACATGGTCGCCGGCCTTGATGCCCTTTTCCTTCGCCAGTTCCTCGCCGATCTCGACGAACTGCTCCGGCTGGAGGATGGCATCCAGACGAACGTGCTGCGTCCAGAAATGGAAATGCTCGGTGAGCCGGTAGGTCGTGCAGATGTACGGAAATGCATCGGGCTTGCCGAGCGTCGGCCACACATCCTTGAACACGCGCGCCGCCGGGTTGGAGCGTACCTCGGGGTTTTTGGGATACAGCGGATTGGCCGCCAGCGGCGTCTCGAAAGGTTCGTAATGCTCGGGAAAGGGCCCTTCCGCCATCTTGTCCAGCGCGAAAAAGCGTGCCACGCCTTCGGGGTTCATGATGAAAGGATTCATGCCTTCGTCCGGCGCCGAATCGAGCTTGAAGTCCGGCACGTCCGCGCCGCCCCATTTACCCGCTGCCGCATCCCAGGCAACGATCGCCCGCGTCGGATCGTAGGGCTTGCCGCTCGGGTCGCACGACGCGCGGTTGTACAGGATGCGGCGGTTGGCCGGCCAGGAAAATGCCCAGTTCAGCGTCTGGCCGACGCCGTAGGGGTCGGCGTTGTCGCGCCGTGCCATCAGGTTACCCTTCTCGCTCCAGGAGCCGGCAAACAGCCAGCAGCCGCACGCGGTCGAACCGTCGTCGCGCAGGTCGGCAAAGCCGCTCAACTGCTCGCCTGCCTTGATCAGCACCTTGCCCGGATCCTTGGGATCGGTCACATCCTTCAGGGCCTTGCCGGAGAACTCCTTCGCCAGTTCTTCCGGCGAGGGAAACGACGGTATTTTGTATTTCCAGGCGACGTTGAGAATGGGGTCGGGAAAGGCGCCGCCCTCCTTCTGGTACAGCGCGCGGATCCTGAGGAAGAGACCCGCCATGATCTCCTGATCCGACCGGGCTTCAGCGGGCGCCTCGGCGGCTTTCCAGTGCCATTGCAACCAGCGCCCGGAGTTGATCAGACTGCCGTTCTCCTCGGCGAAGCAGGTCGACGGCAGGCGGAACACCTCGGTCTGGATCTTGGCCGGATCGACGTCGTTGTATTCGCCGTGGTTCTGCCAGAATTCCGAGGTCTCGGTTGCCAGCGGATCGATGACGACCATGAACTTGAGCTTGGACAGCGAATCTGCCACCTTGACCTTGCAGGGTGCGGAGCCAAGCGGGTTGAAGCCCTGACAGAAATAGCCGTTGACCTTGCCCTGCCCCATGTCCTCGAACACCTGCATCAGGTCGTAACCCTTGTCGAGCTTGGGCAGCCAGTCGTAGCGCCAGTTGTTGTCCGCGGTCGCGGCATCGCCGAACCAGGCCTTCATCAGACTGACGTGAAAGCGGGGATAGTTCTGCCAGTAGGAAAGCTGTCCTGGACGCAAGGGCTTGGATGCACGCTTCCCGATATAGGTGGCGTAGTCCTGCTCGCCGTCGCCCGGCAGCGTCAGATACCCCGGCAGCAGGTTGGACAGCAGCCCCAGATCGGTCAGCCCCTGGATGTTGGAATGCCCGCGCAGCGCGTTCATGCCGCCACCCGCGACGCCAATGTTGCCCAGCAGCAGCTGCACCATCGCGCCGGCGCGGATCATCTGCGATCCCACCGAGTGCTGGGTCCAGCCCAGCGCGTACATGATGGTCATGGTCTTGTCGGACGCCGAAGTTTCGGCGATCGACTCGCATACCTTGAGGAAGGCTTCCTTCGGCGTGCCGCAGATGGTGGCGACCATGTCCGGCGTGTAGCGACTGTAATGCGCCTTCATCAACTGGTAGACACAGCGCGGGTTTTGCAGCGTGGGATCGACCCTGGCATAGCCATCGTCGCCGATCTGATAGTCCCAGGACGACTTGTCGTACTTGCGCTTCTCCGCGTCGTAGCCTGTGAACATGCCGTTCGCAAAGGCAAACTCGTCTTTCACCAGGAAGCTGAAATCCGTGTAGTTCTTCACGTATTCGTGATGGATCCTGTCGTTGGTGAGCAGGTAATTGATGACCCCGCCGAGAAAGGCAATGTCGGAACCGGCACGAATCGGCGCATAGAAATCGGACATCGCAGCCGAGCGGGTGAAGCGCGGATCAACCACGATCAGGCGCGCCTTGCGGTGCGCCTTCGCCTCGGTCACCCACTTGAACCCGCAGGGGTGCGCCTCGGCGGCATTGCCGCCCATGATCAAAACCAGGTCCGTGTTCTTGATGTCAACCCAATGGTTGGTCATCGCGCCGCGGCCAAACGTCGGGGCAAGACTTGCCACCGTCGGGCCGTGTCAGACACGCGCCTGATTATCGAATCCAAGTATTCCCAGGTTGCGGATGACTTTATGCGTCAGGTAGCCGGTCTCGTTGCTGGCGGCCGACGCGGCGAGAAACCCGGTGCTGAGCCAGCGGTTTACCGTTTCGCCCTTGTCGTTTTTCGCAATGAAGTTCTTGTCGCGGTCGTCCTTCATCAATCGGGCGATGCGGGTGAACGCATCGTCCCACGAAATGCGCGTCCATTCCTTGCTGCCAGGCGCCCGGTATTGCGGGTACTGCAGGCGGTGGGGGCTGTTCACGAAATCGAGCAGGCCGGCGCCTTTGGGACACAGGGTGCCGCGGTTGACCGGATGGTCGGGGTCACCCTCGATATGGATGATCTTGCTCCGGGTGTTTTTGCTGTTGTCGCCCAGGCTGTACATCAGGAGGCCGCAGCCTACCGAGCAGTAGGGGCAAGTGTTGCGGGTTTCGGTGGTGCGTGCCAGCTTGAACGTCCGGACCTCCGCTAAAGCTTCGCCTGGTGCGAATCCCAGCGCCGCGAGGCTGGAACTGCCAACCCCCGCTGCGCATATTCTGAAGAACTGTCTCCGGTCCACTTGCATCTCAATCCCCCTTTGCATGAATCAGGCACGCATGGGAAAACTATAGACATAAGCCACACTTATACAAATATCGTCATTCATTAACTGCGATGGGGATCTGCCACCGAGGGAAGGGTGGTCCAGTCGCAAACACGACACACAGACAGATTCGCCCCCTCGGGGCTCACTGCAGATGGCCTAGCGGCTGTCCTCGTCGCGTTCTTCAAAATCGCCGAGCGGCCGCCTGAACGTATAGTCCGCCGGTCGCAGGATCAATTCGCGTGCCGAACTTTCCACGCTGCCGCTGGGAATCGTGAACGGCAGGGCCACCACCGTCAGCACCGTGCCCACCACCGTGGCGACCAGGCCGAGCGGCCGCATTACGACCACGTCCAGCACCATGTCGGTGGTCTTGTCGCCGCTGACGGTACTGTCCTGCTGGGCCGGTCCGGAGACAGGCAGCAGACCGAGCGATACGGCCAGCAGCGCGCATGCCCATCCTTTGCGCAGGGCCGCGATCATGCCTTGCCCTGCGGCGGGCTCACGCCCGCCGACGCCAGATAATCGCGCACATGCCGCAACTCCTGCTTGGTGCAGGTAGGGCTGTTGTGCGGGCGATGCAGAAAGCCTTCCACACCGTTCAGCGCCACGTGGAAGCTCGCACCATGATGCGGTTCCACCTGCGCGCCCAGATGCACCAGCATTGCTTCCACCTCGCGCCAGTGCACGTTGCCGCTGACTGGCCCTGCGAAAATCGTCTGCAGCAGATTCTCGTGTTTGTGACTCATGACAGGGCTCGCATGTATTCAACATTTTCCCAGCATAGAACTCCCTGCCCCTGGCGTGAAGGGAAATGAAGGCGGAGGAAGTCAGGACAGGCGCATGAACGCTTCCGCCGCCGCCGGCGTCAGCGGTCGGCTGAACAGATAGCCCTGCACCTTGCTGCATCCTGCCTCGCGCAGGAATGCCAGCTGCTCCGCCGTTTCCACACCCTCGGCGATGATGCCAAGCCGCAGACTGTGCGCCAGCTGGATGATGGCGCGGACGATGGCGGCATCGTCCGGATCGGTATGAATGTCGTGCACGAAGGACTGGTCGATCTTGAGCCGGTCGACGGCAAAGCGCTTGAGATAGCTGAGCGAGGAATAGCCGGTGCCGAAGTCGTCGATCGCGAGCCGGATGCCGAGGGCTTTCAGTTGCCGAACCGTGTCGAGGGTGTTCTCCACATCCTGCAGCAGGATGGACTCGGTCAGTTCCAGTTCCAGCAGATGCGGCGGCAGCGCACTGCGCGACAGCGCACCCGCAACGGTCTCGATCAATCCCGCCCGGCGGAACTGCAGGGCCGACAGATTGACCGACATGGTGATATCCGGCAACCCCGCCTGCCGCCACAGCTGGGCCTGCCGGCAAGCCTGTTCGATCACCCAGGCGCCGATGGGCACGATGAGGCCGCTGTCTTCCGCCACCGGGATGAAGCGCGCCGGCGATACGTCGCCCAGTTCCGGGTTGTACCAGCGCAGCAGCGCTTCCACACCGGTCACCCTGCCGTTGTCGGTATCCAGCTGCGGCTGATAGTGCAATTGCAGCTCGGCCCGGTAGAGCGCCTGATGCAGGCGGTTCTGCAACAACAGATGCTCGCTGGCCTGCCGGTTCATGCCGTCGTCAAAGAAGCGGTAGGTGTCGCGCCCCGCATCCTTGGCGTTGTACATGGCGGTGTCGGCCTTCTGCAACAGACCGTCGAAGTCACTGCCATCCTGCGGGTACAGGGCAACGCCGATACTGCAGGATGCGTTGATCGTCTGGCCGTTGATCTCCACCGGTTCGGCCAGCAGCCTGAGAATATCCGTCGCGACGCGTTCCACCGTTTCGACGTCCGGAATCTCGTTGAGCAGCAGGATGAATTCGTCGCCGCCCTGGCGGCTGATGGTGT
Organism: uncultured Thiobacillus sp.; assembly: GCA_964452995.1. Lineage (GTDB taxonomy): Bacteria > Pseudomonadota > Gammaproteobacteria > Burkholderiales > Thiobacillaceae > Thiobacillus. Next base: position 30,978 of record CAYVOR010000003.1, on the reverse strand, counting down.
CACTGTCGCGCGTGCAGTGCGTCAGCCGCTTGACGACCTCCAGCAGAAGCTGGTCTCCCGCCATGTGCCCCAGGGTATCGTTCACGCGCTTGAAATTGTCGAGATCGAGGAACAGCAGCGCCACCAGACTCTGCGACCGTTGCGTTCTGGCCAGCGCCTGCTCGAAACGGTCACGCAGCAACACGCGATTGGGCAAGCCGGTGAGGGCATCGTGATGCGCAAGGAATTCAATGCGTGCTTCCGCATGCCTGCGTTCGGTGATGTCCTGGCAGGCACCATAAAGACGATTTCCGGTCTGTCCGCCCGCCGCCGGTTCCATGGCCAGCGTATAGGCGCGGATGTAATGGACAGCGTCACCCTTTGCAAGGATGCGCAGCTCGCATTCGCTGCGCTGGCCCGGCGCCAGGAAGGCGATATGGCGATCGAATTCGGCGTAATCGTCCGGATGAACGAAGACGCGCCAGTTGCGTTGCGCCAGGATTTCATCCAGCGAATAACCGAAGACCCGGTCTGTCGAGGTCGTCGCCCAATCGACGGTCAGATCTCCATTCACCGTCTGTGTGCAGGAATACAGCAGATCGGTCGACACGCGGGAAATCAGCCGGTAGCGCTCCTCGCTCTGGCGCAGCGCCTGCTCCATCCGCTTGCGTTCGCTGATGTCGATGAAGTTGACGACCGTCCCCATCAGTTCGCCATTGCGATACATGGGGTGGGACCAGTACTCGACCGGAAAGCTGGTGCCGTCCTTGCGCCAGTGCACCTCGTCATCCCGATGGGTAGCTTTGCCTTCCAGGGTGGAAAGGCGGATGTGGCATTGTTCCCTGGGATAGTGACGGCCATCCGCATGGGTATGGTGGATCAGGGCATGGACACCCTTGCCGAGCATTTCCTCCTCGCTATAACCGAGCATGGCCAGGCAAGCCGGGTTCACGAAGGTGCAGATACCCTGCGTGTCGACGCCAAAAATTGCTTCGGGCGAGGCGTCCAGCAACAGGCGAAAGCGTTCCTCGCTCTCGCGCAACGCGACAAGTGCCGCACGACGGCCCATCGCCACGCCGAGATCGGCAGCCAGCTTTTCCAGCAGGATCACCTTTTCCGGGCTGAATGCATGCGCTTCCTCGCTGTACACCATGAGTGCGCCGATGACCCGTCCATGCACCCGCAATGGCGTCGCCGCCGACGAGCGATAGCCATGGCCAAGCGCACGCTCCCGCCACGGCGCAAACTGCGGATTGGTTTCCGTGTCATCGTTGATTGCCGTGATTCCCCGGCGTATGGCGGTTCCGGTGGGTCCCTGGCCCTGAGGGGTGTCATCGCAGCGGATGGCCGCCCGTTTCAGGTACGTATTCTCGATCCCCGCCTCCGCCACCGCATCGACCGTGACGCCATCCTCGTTTACCAGGCCTACCCAGGCCATACGGAACAGATCGTCTTGCACCAGTTCCTGGCAGATGCGCACCATCAGTTCGTGCTCGGGCCGCTCCACCATCAGCATTTCATTTACCGCCGCGATAATCTGCAGCAACCGATTGTGCTGCCGCATGACCTGTGCTTCGTGCCGCTGCCCGGTCACTTCGCGCAAACTGCCCACCACGCGCACAGGTTTGCCGTTGGCGTCGCGCTCGACGACTTCACCCCGGTGGTGCAGCCAGATCGAGGTACCGTCGGCATGCCGGATGCGATGTTCGTGATCAAGCACGGTCTTGCCCTCGAGGCAGGCTTGGATGGCTGCTACCATGCCAGTCCGGTCCTGTTGCTGCAGGCGGGCAATGGCATCCTGCCAGATATGCTCCGGTCGTTGCACGTCCAGACCCATCAGACGCGCCCATTGCGGATTGTGCCGCACCTGCCCGCTGCGCAGATCCCAGTCCCATACGCCTTCTCCAAGGAGCGTTAAGGCATGGGCCTGTTCGCTGCGCTCGGAAAGCGGTTTGCCACCCTTGCTCATTTTCCGCGCGGCGGCGGGGTCGCGATCGTCTGCCAGCAGCGCCCGGGCGGCAGCACGGCGTTTTCTGGCCTCCGCCAGCGTCACCTCCGGATACACTCCCAGGGCCAGGGTCTTGCGTTTGCCGTCGAAGCGGTAATCCAGCCGCCAGTAGCGCGAGCCGTCCGGATTCAGCAATAAATACATGCCGCCGCCGTCAGCCAGTTTGTGCGGTTTAGCGGCTGGAGAGGTCTGGCGAATCTGGCGGTCGGTGAGCGGCTTGGCGAGACGGGCCATGACGGCATCCGGATGATTGCGACCGTTCATCATAGCAATACATGCCGTCATGCATACCGTCAATAATGTTCACGGCACGTAGTACGGATTACAGTTTTTGTAGTCACGTCTTCACGATCGACTCGCCATCGATTACACCGGTTGCGGTATCAAGATTTCTACCGTCAAGATCGTGCAGAAAGCTGCCGCTCTATTCCGAATCCACGGTCAAAGCGCCTGTTGCCCGCCAGGCATAAACGGCGGCTTTTCCAGTTGCCACACGCCACCAGTCCGCCTGCAGCCCAGTCCAGCCGGGGATGCAGGCTGCGCGCCTTGCCAATACCTGCCCCGCCCCTCATACTGACTTGACGAATTGGTCTTTTGGTCAGTCTCCTCCTGCCCCAGCGGGCACTCTGTCGGCTTTCCTCATTGGCATCACTTCGCACGCTTGCGTGCGGCTGCCACAGTTCCTGCTGTGATCTTTCGCCTATTCACCCACACCGGCACGCGGTTTTGTCGTGCCCCGGTCATCATGAGGAATTCCCCATGTCAAAAGAAGAACTTGTAGAAATGGAAGGTGTCGTCAACGAGGTGCTCCCGCAAACCCGCTTTCGCGTCACCCTCGACAACGGTTTTGAAATCACTGCCTACGCCTCCGGAAAAATGCGCAAGCACCGCATCCGTATCCTGGCCGGCGACAAGGTCACCATCGAAATGTCGCCCTACGACCTCACCAAGGGCCGCATCAATTTCCGCCACAAGGACACCCAGGGCCCGCGCCCGTCCGCGCCCAGGTAATTCAACTGATAGAGGATCCGATCTGAATGCATGAAGCCGGTTCGCCCGCCTCGTCCGCAAGCGACGCTGTCAAGCCGCATCCCCTCGGTGTCTGCAAGGCCTGTGGCGCCATTACCTACCGCAAGGAAGCCGTCAGCCAGCGCTGCATCCGCATCCGGCGCGGCACGCGCTGTAACGGCATCGTGGCCGTCGCCATGCGCGATGCCTGCTGGAAACTATGCACAAGCTGCAACGGCACCGGAAAAAAGAATGCCGCCCCCTGCACTTACTGCCGCGGCATCGGCTGGAACCTGGCCAAACCCTGGAGCCTGTGAACCCGCAGCCCGCCGCCGGATGGCTGTGTCCGCACGGCATAATGTTCCCGGCCGCCACGCCGTAAAATCCTTTCCCTGTTGGAAATCGGGCTTTATCCGCCCCCTGTCCAAATGATTCCGATCGCACGCCGTCTTGTCATTTACCTGCTGGCAGGCTTCAGTTTCGCCGCGCTGGCGCAGGACCCGCCGTCCCTGTCTCACGACGTGACGGATGGCGACACCGACTACACCATCAAGCGCGGTGATTCCCTGACCGCCATCGGCGCCCGTTTCGGGCTGGATCCAAGACTGCTGGCCCGGCAGAACAGCCTGCGTTATGACAACGCCCGGATCCATCCCGGCCAGCGCCTGCACGTTCACCACCCCCACATCGTCCCGCCGGTGCTCGACGACGGCATCCTCATCAACCTGCCACAGCGCATGCTGTTCAATTTCAGTCAGGGCAGGCTAGTTGCTGCCTACCCCGTCGGTCTGGGCAAACCGGGCACGCCCACCCCGCAGGGCGACTTCAAGATCGTCACACGGCAGGCGAACAAAACCTGGCTGGTGCCGAAATCGATTCAGGAAGAAATGCGGCGCGAAGGAAAGACCGTGCGGGAGCAAGTGCCGCCGGGCCCCGACAATCCCCTTGGCAAATACTGGCTCGGTCTGAACCTGTGGGGCTATGGCATCCACGGCACCATCGCGCCGGCGAGCATCTACCACTTCCAGAGCCATGGCTGCATTCGTCTGCATCCCGATGATATTGCGGAACTTTTTGACCAGGTGCAGATCGGAACCCCCGGACGTCTCATTTACCAGCCAGTTCTGCTGGCGGCGATCGAAGACGGCCGCATCCTGCTCGAAGTCCATCGGGACATCTACAGGAAGGGAATCGACCCGGCGCAGACCGTGCGCGACCTGGCTGAAGCCAACGGCTTGAGCCAGTTCATCGATTGGCCTAAAGTGAACGCCGTAATCGCCGCTCAGGATGGATTGGCCGAGGAAGTAGGCCGCCTGCCAGGCAACGAATCGAAAGGACAACCATGACGCACGCCAGCCGACGCAAATTTCTCAAACTAGGCCTGCTGGCGGCCGCGCTGCCGCTGCCGGCATCGGCCAGCGCATGGCTGGCGGCACCCGAGCGCAAACTAAGCTTCCACAATCTCCACACCGGCGAAAGCATCGCCCTGCCCTATTGGGTGCAGGGTGAGTATGTGCCGGACGCACTCGACGAGATCAACCACGTCCTGCGCGACTACCGCACCAACCAGGTGGCGGCCATCGACACCCGCTTGCTGGACCTGCTTGATCGCGTCAAGGCCGAACTCGGCACCACCCAGCCTTTCCAGGTTATTTCCGGCTATCGCTCTCCCGCCACCAACCGCATGCTGTCGGGGCGCTCCTCCGGCGTCGCCAAACGCAGCCTGCACATGGAAGGCCAGGCCATCGACATCCGCGTCCCCGGCGTGGCGCTGAGCAACCTGCGCAAGACCGGACTCGCGTTGCAAGGCGGCGGCGTCGGCTACTACCCGGCTTCCGACTTCGTGCATCTGGACGTCGGCCGCGTGCGGGCCTGGGGCAGCTAAACCCGCACGACCGTCTCGCCGCCGCAGCCGTACGATGTGCGGCCGGCGGATGAAGACTTTCTCATGGGCACCGATGCGTGCCCGACAATATTTTCCTGCAGCGGGGTGAAACCCTGCCCCGACCCGACCGTCAAATCAGCCTCACTTGCCTGTCAAGAAGGCTTGTCATGACCCCTACCCAGGACGCTCGCCTGGCAGCCTATGCCATCATCCTGCCCGGATCCGGGCTGATCCAGCCCGATTGTATCCGCGCCATACGTCGCTATAGTGAATGGACCGCTGGTTCCGGAAACCGTCTGGTTCACCAGGTTCCACACGCTCTCTGCAACCCACACGACCAAGGACACTATGTTCGGCCCATACAATCACGGATGGATGCTCGATGGTGGACTTGGCATGCTGTTCGGCGGCATGTGGATGCTTCTGATGTGGGGCATCCCCCTCCTTCTCGTCATCGCCTTGCTGAAATATCTCTTTTTCAGACCGCGTGACAGGCGCGATCCCGACATCCAGCCTGAGCGAAAAACGCCCCTCGACATCCTCAAGGAAAGCTATGCGCGCGGCGACATCGGACGCGACGAATATCTCCAGAAACGCGACGACCTCCTGGAGAAATAGGCGGCACGTCTCAATATCCGACCGCATCGTCGACCCCTCTCTTGAAAGGAGATTGCCATGAACACCACACGACATATCAGCCGGCTTGCCGCATTCGGACTTGCTGCCCTCTTGAGCGGAACGGCTCCGGCTCTTCTGGCCGCCGATCCACCCGCGACCCCGCAATATGGCCCCGGCATGATGAACGGCTATGGCGGGTACGGCATGGGCCCCGGCATGATGGGCGGATACGGCGGATACGGCATGGGTCCGGGCATGATGGGCGGATACGGAATGGGTCCCGGCATGATGGGGGGGTATGGCATGGGCCCGGGCATGATGGGCGGCGCCATGATGGGGTCGTGTTGGGGCGGTGGACTCGACCTGACCCCGGAACAACAGACCAGGATCAACAAGATCCAGGACGAAACCCGCAAAGCGAACTGGGCCCTAATGGGCGAAATGATGGACAAGCAGGCGCGGCTGCGCGACCTGAACCAGGCACCGAAACGGGACGAGGCCGCCATCGATGCGGCCTACAAGGAATTCGGCAAGCTCCAGCAGAAAATGTACGACTCCATGGTGGCGGCGCACAAACGCATGGAGACCGTGCTCACCAAGGAACAGCAGGAGAAGCTGCGCAACTTTTCGCGCAGGGGGTGGGCGCCCAATCCCGGCAAATGAGCGGTCCGGCCTGCTCCCGCCCTACCGGTCACCAGGGAATCTCGGTGCCGTCGTAGCGGAAGAAGCGTCCGTTCAGCGCCGTCTGGAAATTGTCCACCAGGGCGCGCATGCCGCGCACGCTCTGTGCCGGGGTGAGCGTCGCATCCGGACCGCCCATGCGGGTACCTACCCAGCCCGGATGCAGCAGCAGCACGCCGATGCCGCGCGGCGCGAGCGCATGCGCAAGCCCCTTCATGGCGGCATTCAACGCCGCCTTGCTGGAACGGTAGGCATAGTTCCCGGACGCGCCGATCTCGGCAATGGCGCCCATGTGGCTGCTGATCGCCACCACCAGTTTCTTCTCGCTGCGAGCCAGGTGTCCGGCGAAGGCTTCGCTCACCCGCACCGGCCCCAGGGTATTGACGGCGAACGTGCGCAGCCAGACCTCATAGTCGATGCCGCCGAACTCACCCATGAACTTGTCCAGATACACGCCTGCGTTATTGAGCAGCACGTCGATGCGGGCGTCCTCCAGGTCGAGCTGCAGCGTGCGCAACTGCTCGCCGTCGGTCACATCGAGCCGATGCACGCTGACGCGCGGATGCCGGCTGGCCAGGGTCTTGAGGTCGCCGGCCTCCTCGGGGCGGCGACAGCTGGCGATCACCTGCCAGCCGGCCTCGGCGTACTGCCGCGCCCATTCCAGCCCGAGGCCGCGGTTGGCGCCGGTGATCAGTATGCCGGGGAGCGTGCTCATCGAAGTATTTTCCGGACCTGTCCTCATTTTTGTATAGACGGCAAGCGCCGCCCACGGGCGCTTTTCTTTGCATCTTTCTTCGGCTTTACTGGAGCGATACGGTCCCGAAGAGAGAGGCTGCGCCATGAAGGAAATCCTGCCCGGCGTGTTTCACTGGAAGACCTTACACGAAGGCATCCAGGCCTACGTCCACGCTTATTACATCAACGCCACCGACCCGCCCGTGCTGATCGATCCGCGCGTGCCGGCGCAGGGCATCGAGTGGTTCGCGGCGCACGGCGCGCCGCAGCACGTCTACCTGACCAACCGCCACCACTATCGCCACAGTGACCGCTTCGCAGCGCGTTATGGCGCGCAGGTCTGGTGCCACCGTGACGGCCTGCACGAATTCACCCACGGCGAGAAGGTCAAGGGGTTCAGCCATGGCAAGATCCTGCCCGGCGGCGTCCTCGCCCTCAAGGTCGCGGCGCTGTGTCCCGAGGAAACCGCGCTCTATCTGCCGCTGCATGGCGGCATCCTGAGTCTCGGCGACGCCATCGTGCGCGACCGCGGCAAGCTCGGTTTCGTGCCGGACGCCTACATGGGCGACGACCCCGAAGGCGTCAAGCAGGGCCTGCGCAAGGCCTTCCTCAAACACCTGCGCGAACGCGAATTCGACCATCTGCTGTTCGCCCACGGCGCCCCCTGGATCGGCGGTGCCCGGGCGGGCCTGCAGGCATTTCTCGACAGGCTCGAACGGTAACGGCCAGGGCAAGGGCACAAAAAACAGGGGCCAAGCAATGCCTGGCCCCTGTTCGCGATGCGCGACCCGCTTACATGCGGCCCAGGTCGTCGATGGCGTCGACCACGATACGGGTGCCGATCGCAATCATCAGGATATCGCCGGCCACCCGCACGTACTTGTGGCCGGCAGGCGGCACACCGAGGCTCACCACGACCCGATGGGGCAGATCGTAGACCACCACATCGCGCGGCAACGGCCGACCGTACTGCCATTTCCTGGCCTGGCCGGGCGGCATGCAGCCGTTGTGTTTCTTCGCGAGTCCCGGCGGACAATGCCCACGCCTGAAGCTGTCCGCGTAATACTCGCGCACGACCTCACGCTGGCGGTCGCCAAAATGCACGCTCACCCGGACGTCGTCGCGCGCGTCCCTGCGGGTGCCGTCGTGTCTCTCTCTCACGGTCTTGTCCGGCTTGCCCTGACCCGCCCACTCCGGCCTGTCGGCCAGGACCGGGCCGGCGGCGAAGAGGGTAGTCACGAACAGGGCAAGGGCGATATGTCCTGGCAGAAAAGCGCGCATGGAAACTCCAGTCATCGGGGAAAGGGGGCAGCGTGCCCGATCCTGTTCAGGCGCGCAACAAGAAGATAACCGAATTCCGCGCATCGCACGACCCGCCTGCGGCGGGTGACGAATTGGGGCATGGATCGAGGTCGCGTTCGCTATTTGTCGTTGTCGGCAGGATAACCCACCGATTGCGCGAGCGTGATGCGCTGATGCGGACCCAGCCCCAGAGCGGCGCCCAGCGCGGCTCGATCGATCAGGCCGCGCACCACTGCGGCGAGGCCGGCCGATGCGCAATAAAGATACACATTCTGGGCGATAAAACCGGTATCGGTTGCGCTATAGAACGCCGCGTCTTCCGCGCCGGCCTCGCTCATCCGGTCGAGGTTCGCCACGTACACCAGGTTCAGCGGCGCGGTCGCCACGAAATCCTGCCTGCCCGTCAGCGGGCGGAGATCGCCCGCTATCGTCTGAATCAGGGTTTGGGCCGACGGATCGTAGCGATACGCGCCTTCTGCTGTGATCGCGAGCACATCGGTCTCGCGCCAGTCGCGTGCCGACGGCGCCGTGCGCTGCCCCGTATCCGGCCGGTTCATCCCGTTCGCCGCCCACAGCAAGTTCGACAGCCCCTGCAATGGCAACGCCCTGCCGTCGAATTCCCGCGTCGAATGCCGAGTGTTCAGTGCCTGCATCAAGGGCATGCCGCCCGTCTTCTCGGGCGGGGGCAATTTGATTGCGCCGGTTTCCTGTGACTGTGCCGTTTCCATCGCGCTCATCATGCCCACCTCTTGTCGATTGTGCTCTTGCCGAACAGGCTTCCTTCACTCTAGACCGTTTATGCGCTCAGATCTGCCGCTTTCCCTTGCAATCCGGGTAGCGGATACAGCTCCAGAACTCCTGGCCCGCCCGACTGCCTTGCCTGGCCTTGCGTTTCACCATTCGGCTCTGGCATTCGGGGCAGAACGGCGCACCGACCGTCGTGATGCTGAGCGGGTCGCGGAAAAAACGGGGTGGCACGGTGACCCCCTTGATCAGCGCATGCAGTGCCTTGCCGTCTATCAACTGGATGTTCTTGCCCTTGGCGAACGCAAACGCCTCATCGGTAAATACGCCGGAGGTCACCACGAACCCGCCGGCCGCGCCCTGGTCCGCCATCACGCCGTAAAGTTCGTGCACGATGCGCACCCCCACGCGAATCGCCCGCCACTGCTTGCACTGCACCAGAAAAAGCCCGCCGTCCTTCTTCAAGGCCAGGTCGACCTCGCCATTGGAGCCGCCGGTTGCCGTCACAGAATAGCCCTGGCGCCGGAACGCCTCGCCCATCAGCGCCTCGAACTTCTTCCAGCTCATGTCATTGAGCGCGGCGTGATTCGGGCTTGCGGCCACGGTCTTGTGCAGAGTATGGCGTGTGTAGCGGCCATAGGCAGACAGGCCTGCCCCCACCAGCAACACGATGGGCAACAGATACTGGCCCACACTGGCCAGCGTCCTCAAAGCAGTCTGGTTGACGAAATCACCCATCCTGCCCGGCTGGGCGGCGGCTGCCGCTTCGTGGATCGCGAGGCTGTGCAGTCCGACATACGCCGCCAGCGCGAGCGTCACGCCCACCCACCACGGTAGCTTGCCGGTGATGTCGATCAGGCTTTCAACAAGAATTTGTTTACGACGCGCCATGGTTTTTACAGGTTTGCAACGAGCCATGGACCCGCTCAGTTCGAATCCGCCAACGGTTATTCCCCACCCGGAAAACCATTCGGCTATGAGGCCTTTATGGGTATTAGAAGGGATTCCCCGCGCTTGTTCAACTCCGGACCCCCAGGCTGACGCCGATCAGACCCTACGGATGTTCCTTCTTGCTGGCGCAGCGGCCATACGTTATTGCCTTTCCCGCTCGCGCTCACAAGCCATTCCCGTTGCGGATCACGCCGACGGCGATGCCTTCGATGACCAGTTCCTGACGCGTGAGATCGACGACGATGGGCTCGAAGTCAGGGTTTTCCGGCAGCAGCCGCACGGTGTTGCCGCGTTTCTGGAAGCGCTTCACCGTGACCTCGTCACCGATCCGTGCCACCACGACCTGCCCCGCCTTGGCCTCGGTGCTGCGATGCACCGCGAGCAGATCACCGTCCAGGATGCCGGCATCCTTCATGCTCGAGCCGCGAACCTTGAGCAGATAATCCGCACGCGGACTGAACATCGCGGCATCGAACTGGTAATGCCGCTCGATGTTTTCCTGCGCCAGGATCGGGCTGCCCGCCGCCACCTGGCCCACGAGCGGCACCCCGCCATCGCCCTTGAGCCGGATACCGCGCGACATCCCCGGCACCAGATCCAGTACGCCTTTCTTCGCCAGCACCTTGAGATGCTGCTCGGCCGCATTCGGCGAACTGAAGCCGAAATGCTGCGCAATCTCGGCCCGCGTCGGCGGACTGCCGGAACGCTCGATCCACTCACGAATCAGGTGCAGGATTTCTTCCTGGCGACGGGTCAGATCACGCATGGGGCTTCCTCCGGATACTGTATACATATACAGTATAGTTACTGTATGCTTGTACAGTATAAATACAGAACCCGTAAAACGCCAATGCGCAGTGTCTGGTTTTGCCGTTCGCCCTGAGCCCGTCGAAGGGCCTGCCAGCGGTCACGCGCACGCATTCACAGGAGACCTCTCATGATGAAACTCGGAAAGATCAGCGCCCTCGCCTTCAGCCACATGAAGCGGCGCGGGATTTCCATCGACGCCCTCAACGACCTGCTCGCCAACGGACAGGTCGAAAGGCAGTTCGACGGCGCGCAGGTCATTTATCTGGACAGCCCCACGCCCGGCCCGTCCTGGGCCGGACGCCCGCAACCCCGGCTTTATGCGGTCGTGGATGCGGCAGGCGAAGTGCTGACGGTGGAAAAGCGGGTGCGGCTGAGAAGCCAGGGAAGCCTTGAACACGTTGATTTCGTACAGGGTTCGACCAGCCTGTCCTGAGTTCACCGAAGGACTCACCACGAACGAAATCAATACCTTGCCGTTCGCCCGTTCGACAGGCTCACGACGCTGTCTGAGCCTGTCGAAGGACGTGTTCAGCGTTTCCTTGGGGTGGGCGCAAGCAGAATTTTCATGCCTGACCACGAAGCCAGGTAAGCACCGCGATCAACCGTGCCATGGCCACGTGATTCGTGGAGGAATCCCGGAATGTGAACGGATGATTGTAAATCACGCGAGGGACCGGTCATCCCGCCTGATGCGATGCAGGGCATTCAAGCCCCGCTCCACGCCGGCCTTCAGAATTGGTACCGATGTTTTGGCCCGTAGCAAACGCCCTGGCACTGGGGTGGCGCGACGGGCTATCTGATACTCAGCCACCACTTTCAAGCACAAGCAGCTCGTTGGTGGCCCGCGTCATTGCAACATAAAGCAGACGGGCTTCATCTTCAGTTGCCATGTCTTCACCGCTCGGAATGCTCATGCCCGGGATCGCCACCAGAGGGAATTCCAGCCCCTTGCTGCTATGAAATGTGATTAGCTTCACCGTGTCCTGTTTGTCGCCAAACTGAATATTCTTGTGGCCCGTGATCGGGATACCCGCGACTGCAAACGCATCATTGATCACCTTGCCGACAGGATTCCAGTTGCGATAGAGAATCGCCATATCCTTCCACGCCGTTCCCTCCCGATGCGCCGCCTTGAACTGCTCAACAATGTAGTTCGCCTCATCTTTCAATGTGGGCAATTTGATCAACAGCGGTTTGGGGCCATGAAAGCCAGCCGATATCGGCAACAGCCGGGGCACCCCGTCCTCCTCTGCGTCTGTGGGCGTGAGTAATTCTTTTGCAAAACGGGCAGCAAATTCCAGAATTTCCTGCGTATTGCGATAGTTGATCTTGAGAACCGTCGTCCGACCCTGCGCCTGCACCCCCACGCTCTTGAAGCTGAAATTGCGCTTCTCGCCGGTGGGGTAAATCGACTGGGCATCGTCATACAGCACCAGCAGCGCATTCGTGCGCGGGTCCACCATCTGCACCACCAGCTTGAACCACTCCGGTTTGAAATCGTGGCCTTCGTCGATCATGACCGCTTCGTATTGCCCGGCCGGAATGAGTTTGTTATCCAGTCCACGGATAACCTTATCCACCATGTCATCCCAATAGCCATCCTGTCTGGCATTGCCTTCTGGTAGTCCAACGTTATAAGCGGTGAGCTGGCGATAACACCAGGCATGAAAATTCTGCACGACGACCTTGTCGGCCACGCCCTTTTCCTTCATCCAGTGTTCCAGCCGCTTGGCCAGGGCCTTGTTGTAACAAAGAATCAGGATGGGTTTGCTGCACGCCCTGGCCAGATATTCTGCGCGGTAGCCGAGGATCAGCGTCTTGCCGGAACCGGCCACGCCATGAATCACCCGGTGGCCTTCGCCCAGGCTGCGGGCAAGCTGCTCCTGCTGCAAATCCATCACCCGCAGAATATCGGGCAGCTCGGCCGACTCCGCTTCGACTTCGTCGAACAAACCGCCCTGCTTCGCCGGCAGGCGGATTTCGGGAAACATGTGCCAGCGCACCCGGTCGATCTGCGGCAGGCCCAGCTTGCCGAATCCGCCGACGGTGAACATCTCCCACAGCCGCTTCTGGAAAGTCTCCATCTCCACCGACTCGACCATCTCGTCCTGGCAGATCACCCGATGCGACTCGAGCACCTCGCTCAGGTCCGTACTTTCGAACTGCTTGCGGCTGATATTGGCGAGCACCACCCCATACGTCCAGGGGAAAAGCAGCTTGCCCTGCATGCGGCCATTGCTGAAAACCAGTTGCGGGTCCTTCTCCAGCACATTGACCACGGCATGCGCATACTGCCGCGCCTGCTCCAGCGGATTGGCCGCATGCTTCAAGCCCTTGTCGGTCAGCAGCGAAACGTCCGATTTGGTGATCGACTGGATCGTGTCCAGCTTCCAGTCCTTCACCTCCAGGATCAGCAATCCCCGCCTGGGATGCAGCACGACAAAATCCGGATGCCGCATCGACTGGCCGATTGGCACGTCGTACCAGCACAGGTAGTCGTCTTCGAGTTTGGATTCGAGGCGCTGGGCAAAGCGGCGTTCGCCTGGCGTCATGCGCGAGGCGCAGGCGGAATAGCTTGGAATTAGAGTGGCCATTTTCTATCTCGTTTTGAGTGTTTACGGTTTGGCGAATGGTTTCTTTTGCCTATCGGCATCAACGACTCGTTTCGTTTGCCGACTGGAGCATGGCGAAGACCTTGGGCCAGCAATTGTCGAACACGATCCAATTCCGATATTTCTTGTTCCACCTGCCGCGCCCGCGGCAAGCGCTTTCCACGACTTCACGAACACCAGGGTCATACGGATGCCAGACCGCAACATTTTTGAATGGCAGTTTGCGCGCAACGACGGGAGTGCCGCAAATGCTGAATTCCCAAGTGGGTGGCGTTGGGGCGCCAAGGACGGGCGACTCGGCGACAGGCTCCGGCTCGGGCAGGTAAATCCAGCGACGCCGACTCGGATCATTCACCACAGCATGGCGCAGCGCCTCCCAGTCCCACAGCGAGGCTGCCGCATGGGCCAGATCGATCTCCACCGCCGGCAGGCCAAGGCGGCGAATCTTTTTGGCCTTGTCCTGATCAACCCGGTGATGAACGGCAATCTCGATCACCATATCGACTGCACCGTGACCGTAGACGTCGGCGACGATTTCCGTGCCCGCCTCGCCGCATCCCAACCGGTGTTCCAGCGATACCGAACCAAAGCAGGCCTCATCGCCAAACTGCAGGCCCATGCCTTCAAGCTGGTGCGGCAAGGCCAAGCGTTTTTCCTGCTGAATGATTGCTTTAGCCGCCTTGTGCAACGCCGTTTCTGTACAGCCCATCCCCTCGGTCGCCAGGTAATGGGAAAAATGGTGCTGACGCACCTCGCCATGCCGCCCTATCAGCCTGCCCCCGCATTTCAGGCAGATGCACTCGCAGGCCAGGCCATTGGCCACTTCGTCGATATGCACCATGCGGCCATCTACCGCCCGTGCAAAAGTCATGGTTTCGGATTCGTATGGCATGATCAAAACTCCGTTTTAATGAAAAGACAGAGCCCAATCTGGACCACCGCATGCTGGAAAAACAGACCCAAACCGTCGTCGAACACGCCTCGACGGTTGCACAGATCGCTGAATTAAAAGGAGAGACCTCAACTGGGCCACTCGAAGGGATGACGGACGCCCAAGCAGTTGCCCACTGCCTGCGTGACTACGTCGCCGCCCATGACGACGGCAGCAAGGCGTTTCGATTCCTGGCAGCGCTTGCCGCGGAGACGCTGGATCAACTGGAAAAGAACGGGGCTGGCGAGATCGGAACCAAGGCCATCTATCTGGCGGCGCAGATCGACACCGAAACTGACAAGGCCACCCGCTGGGTCAGCGAGGCGTGGAAAGCATGGGAAGGAAAACGGGATGAGCGCTTAAGCGGTCTGCAGGACTTTGCCGCAAACTACGGCCTCGACGTCTACCCGTGGCCGGAAAAGAAAGGGGATGGCAAGGGGGGCGCGGGCCGCTCATCTCTTTACGCGATAGAAGCCCGGCCGCTGGTCAAGCAGCCAGCCTCAGTCACGCCGGCCGCCGACATCCACTACATCCGCGAAACGACACCCAAGCCCGCTTGGTGGGCGCGCTGGTTCTTTTCCAAGGAATTCCATCTGACCGGCTGGCGAAGAGTCCTCTTCCTAACCCCAGCCGTCCTTTCCCTGGTATTCGCGCTCGTGGTGATCCTCGTCGTGTGGCTAAGCTTGTCCCATCAGCAGGCCATCCCGCCCAACCGTATTCTGGTCCTGGTTACAACCGCCGTCCTGGTTGGCTTCTTTGCCTGGCGCATGGTCATGGGTGTGGGCCGGCTGGGCGACAAGCGCATCATCATGGCGCCGGACATCCTGATCGGCTTTCGCGAATACGACGTCCAGCTTGAACTCACCAGACTCGACACCACCCCTGGCTCTCCCAGCCGCTTAGGCCTGGTGCGCTATGCCGCCACCTGCCCCATCTGCAATGCCCGGGTACAAGTGGAAAGTGGCGGGCGCGAATTTCATGGACGGCTTGTGGGACGATGCCAGGAAAGCCCGGATGAACATGCATTCAGCTTTGACCGGGTTACACGGTCAGGGAAATTCCTGCGGGATACTGCTGCGCATGCTACGGGGTGCCGTAGCTTTTAACTAACGAACTAACCGAAGCAGTTCATCAAACGCTCTTGGTCCCAAGAAACTCATTTAGCCGCTCACTAATCTGCTTACGCCGCTCAGCCAGAAAGGCTTTGTAACGATCCAGTTGCCATAACGCTTCATCCATTGGTATGCACTGCTTCTTGAAGGCCGTGTCTCCAGCCTTCTCGATAATGGATGGGAAATAACTTGCTGGTGGCTTGTCACTGATAGACCTGTTGGTCTTGCCACCAATAAAGGCAAGGTTCGCGATATCGTCGGCTTCGCGTGCAGTGTAGGAGACCTTGAGCACGGCCTTAGGGAAAACATGATGGAACTGGAGCCGATGCTGTGTTCCTGCGTGATCCATTGAAATTGCCAAATTGGAACGCCAGTCCTTCGCCCCAGTTTCACGAAATGCAAGAAACATGGTCTTGAACAGCGCGCTACGCTGGTTACGTCCTTCGAGTTCATCCGCAGTGATGTCCAACCTGCCCACCTGGAGACGCAGACGATCAATCAGTGCCGTTGCACCATCACCCTGTTTCAGGGTTGTCAGGTCTTGGTCCAGCAGGGTTTCGCTGGAGCCCCGCGAATAGCGACCTTTGGCATTGGCAAGCAGCGCCCAGAAGCGCAGTTGATCCGACTCTTCAGGACTGATGTGGTAGTCGCGTTTATGGCCGTAATAGGCCAAGGTCACGAGAATAAATGGTGAGGAAAGCAGCGCCGGGCTGTCGATTCCTGTATTGCTTTTCAGGAAATTCAGCGCGAATTCCATCCCCTCACAGCTGGCTTTCCAGGCTGACTGCAAGACGTCCAAAGACAAGTTCCCAACTGTCTTGAACCGTGACTGCCCCGTGGCAAAGGCCACGAGATTTTTAAGATAGATGCCCAAGTCCAGGTCGAAACCAGCCTGCGTACACTGATGCTGAAAGGTCTGAAAGATTTTGAGTGAGTTACGCCATTTGGCGGTAATCTGGGCCAGGGCCAAGTCGGAGCTTCGCAATTTGGCACCCAGCGAATTCACCCGGACAAATATCTCAGTCACTTCGTCGTAAGACAAAGTGCGCTCTAGCACGTCCATACGGTAGATGTAATTGCGAATGCCTCGAAGGCGTGCAAGCCGCTGGCTGTATTTCTTGAAACGTGGGTCGTTAACTTTCTCGATGCCGGCACGTTCCAGAAATGGCGCATCCTCATCGGTTTTGAAAACCTCGGATACCTTTACCCACTGAGGCAGCTGTTCAAGCTTCCGGGTCGCCACAACAAAAGTCATTTTGTCGAAGCGACGCTGTAGTTCATCATCGGTCGAGTCGGCTTCATCCCCCGCCAGGTCTTCGTCATCGTTGGATTCCTCGTCAACCTCGGTCACGAAGGCAAGCTGGTCTGGGTGCTCAAGGTTGAAAAGCAGCTCAATGGGTTTCAAACGGCCCCGCACGGAAACCGGTTCGCCGCGAATCACGGCCGACAATGAGGTAAGGCGCTGCTGGCCATCGAGCAACAGTCGTGTGCTTTGATAGGGGTTGTTCTGCTGCGGGACTGAAAATGCCTGCAACGGCACCTTCTCATCGGTTTCCCATAGCAGGATCGCGCCCGATGGATAACCACGGTACAGCGAGTCGAGCAAATCGCGAACGCGCGTGGATTTCCACACATAGCGCCGCTGCATTTCCGGCAGACGCAACTCGCCGCGCTCGATCATGCCGACCAACTCCTGAACTGATGCCTCTGCTTTTGCCATATCACCCGCCCCTTAGTTAGTTGCAGCGAAACGCCCTGCCAAACCCGACAAGGTGATGTTCGACGCAATCTCGTCATGCGGAATCAGCACGTAGCGCCAGGCCTTGCCGCCATTGCTTGCCGCGTGGTCCGACGCATTCACACACCATTTGATCGCCGCTTCCTTCTTGGCCAGCACAACAGGATCGTCCATCTGATTGCTGGCCTTGGGTTCGAGCATGTAGATGGTGTCGTTCGTTTCCGCAACGAAGTCCGGCTGATACTCCAGATGATCCGCCCCGTTGCGGTAGTAAATCTGGAACTGCCCTCTGGCCGGCTTGAACCACTTCGTCGCATCGCGCTCCAGGATCGCTGCCAGCTTGCGTTCGGCATCCGAGTCAAACTTCTGCACCGGGTAGAGGCAGCGCTCGAATCCGCCAAACAGGTATTTCGCCATGTTGCTCTTGTCGGCAGGCGCAACGCGGTAATCCGCGAGCGGTTCATTGACCTGGTAGGTATACGAGCTGGGCTTGAGCTCGGTATAGCCCTTGCTCACCTTCACCTCATAACCGCCGCTGGTGTCTTCCCAGTAGTGCGCCTGCATCTGTGCATGGATGAACTGGGCAATGGGCCGTTGGTAACAGCGCAGCACCCTTCGCGCTTCGTCCTCCGTCAAATGCCCGCGCAGATGTTGGACCGTTTGTGTCGCCAGGTCGTATAGCAGATCGGCATGTTCGTCATAAAACACATCGTCGAAGTCCACCAGCCCGCTGACCACGTAGTCCTCAAGTCGCTTTTCGTCGATGCCGCCATTCCCCATTGCCACCACTTCGGTGCCGCCGGTGCGCAGGTATTGCACCCACAACTCTTCCGAGACAGCCGGGTAATTCAACGGCGCCAGTTCCAGCGTAAAGGGCTTGAAGCCCGATTTCACCTCACCCTTGGGCACCACGAGCACGCGCGGGATGCTAATGGTTTGTTGCACATACAGGTCCGCCGTCTTCGCCACCACGGCGGCAATGTCCGGCTTCTCGGTCACGCCTTCCAGTTCCATCTGTGTGGGCTGGTGCTGTTCTTCCACCGCCTTGACGATGGCAGCCTGAATGTCCGGATTTCTCAGGTGCTCAACCGTCGGCACGATATCGGGCTGGCCCTCCAGCTTGCGGATCACCTCATAGGCGATCTGGGCCACCCTTTGCTCTTCCGGCTTGCTGAAGACAGGTGTCTCGTCCTGCCCCGCCACCGTCGTGCTGCTGGTCACATTGGCAGGCTGCAGCCCCAGTTTGGTTGCCAACTGCGACTGCGAGACCATCGTGGCGGTTTTTCTGGCCAGATCATCCGTATCCAGCACCACCGAGGTCATGCGGATCGTCGAGTCCGGCTTGTTGGCTTCGTCGATGATCTCCTGGAATCGGTCGTGCGCCACGATGTTCAGCCGGTCCACCGCCGTCACCCCGGTGCGCTTGCCATAGGGCAGACGAAGGCCGCGGCCGATCGACTGCTCGATCAACACGCGGGCATTGGCCGCCCGCAGCGGCACGATGGTGTAGAGGTTGGTCACGTCCCAGCCTTCCTTCAGCATATTGACGTGGATCACGATCTCGGTCGGCTCTTCGGTATGTTCCACCTTCAGCAGCCGCTCGATCATCTCCTCTTCTTCGGCGCCGCTTCGGCTGGAGTCCACCTGGATGACCTTGTCCTTGTAGCGGCCTTCGAAGAAGGCCTCGGACTGGATCAAGGCCAGCAAGGCGCTGGCGTGGGTCGTGTCGCGGGCGATCACCAGCAGAAAAGGTTTGACGATGGGCTTGTCCGTCTCGCGGGCGTAAGTCTCCAGATCCACCTTCACGCTTTCGTGCAGGCGTACGCCGTCCTCCAGCTTCAGGCGCTCGATTTCTTCCGGCGACATCCCCGCCGGGTTGAAATTCTTGCGCGTCACCACCGCCGGCTCCTTGACGAAGCCATCCGCCATCGCGGTGCCCAGGGGGTAGTCGTAGATGATGTTCTTGAATGTGGCGGCGCCGCGCGCCGACTCCACAAACGGCGTGGCCGTGAGTTCAAGGCCGAGTATCGGCTTGAGCTCGTTAATCGCCCGCACCCCCGAGCTGGCCCGGTAGCGGTGCGACTCGTCCATCAGCAGCACCAGATCCGGCAAGCCAGCCAGGTAGTCGAAGTAGCTTTCGCCGATGTATTCAGACAGCCGCTTGATGCGGGGCGACTTGCCGCCGCGCACCTCGGAATTGATCTTGGAAATGTTGAAAATGTTGATCTTGCAGCGCAGCAAGGCATCGAACAGATTGCCCGCCATCGCCTCGTAGTTGTCGCCGGTGATGATGGCCGGCGCATCGGTGGCAAATTCGGCAATGCCCTTGAACACATACTTCGGCGTGTTGGGCGTGAAGTCTGCAATCAGCTTGTTGTAGATGGTCAGGTTGGGCGCCATCACAAAGAAGTTGTTGATGCCGTGGGCCAGGTGCAGGTAGCTGATAAAGGCACCCATCAGGCGCGTCTTGCCCACGCCTGTGGCCAGCGCAAAGCACAGCGAGGGGAAATCCCGCTCAAAATCGGTCACCGACGGAAACTCGCTGCGGATGGCATCGAGCAAGGCAGCCGTGTCAGCCTCCTTCCCCGGCGGCGCAATCTCCGTAATGCGGTCGAGAATCTCCAGCGAATGGCGCTGCGGCGGACGCAGACTCAGGCGGCCCGCAATGGCGTTGACGTGACGGTTCATTCTTGTTCAGGCCTCCCGATGCCTGCTATATAATTTGTTCATGAGCACCAAGCTATCCGACTCCAACCCGTATCTCCGCGACCCCACCCAACGGCAGCGCAGCGTGCTGTTGTCCGTGGCCACTTCCTCGGCAATCGAGGGCATTCGCGCCCCGTTCAAAAAGAAGGCCTCGCCTGCAAAGCCGGCAGCCAAGAAATCCAGCGGCACACGCCAGGTAGTCGTCGCAGCCAAATCCAAATCGCGGTAAGCCATTCGCTTCATCTGCATCAAACCCTGGCCTGAGCGCGCAAGGTGCGCTCGATCACACGACGAAAAACTGCGGCCATCGGCGCATAGTCCCGCCCCATTGCGGCATGGACTGCGCCGATATAGCGCCGCTTCTCCTCCCCGCGAATTCCCCCGAAGTTCAACACCGGCAGCCCGGCCTGCAAGCCCATCAGCGTCGCCAGCAGGCGGGCACAGCGTCCGTTGCCCTCGCGAAAAGGATGGATCAGGATCAGCTCGGCATGCACCACAGCCAGCGCATGCGCCTGTTCCTCGGCCGTGGCAAACCGGCAAGGCGTGTACTGCCGCAACGGCCCGCGCTCCAGCTCCATCATCAAGCCCGGGACCAGATGAGACGCCGCAAACATAAACCCATCCTTGCCGATGTTGACCTGCCGGTATTCCCCGGCCCAGGCATACACGTCGCCCAGCCATAGCCGGTGCATGCGGCAAATGTCCTCGGCGCCAAAGCGCTGATCCACATCGGTCTCGTCGATCAATCGCTCGGTGACGTCCACCAGCCGTTCCGATTCGAGCCGCGCCATTTCGCGCACAGAACGCACCCCCGCCAGGTTGCCCAGCACGCGGCCCCGCGAGCCCGGCTCAAACTCGGCCTCGACTCCGTGCGCCTCGTAACGATCCGCCTGGCGGGGTGGGGTCATAGCTCCAGCGCCTGCTGCCCCAACTCAGGGGGCTTCTGCGGCAGGTTCTCCACCCGCAGCGAATAATCGTCATGCCCCCACTCGCAGCGGCTCAACACCTGCTTGGGTATCTTTTTCACCGTGAGATTCGGGTACTCGCCCCGACCCCGGAAGGCCGGGCACAGCACCAAGAGCGAACAGTCGGGCCCCACCTCGTCGGAAAGCTGTTGCAACTGCTCGTGGTTCAACGTGGCCGTGGTGACGTAGATGAAATCGCGCTCGGTGGAATGGCCGTGCTGCCAGTACACCGCGTCGGAAGGCGCATAGGTAAAGCCTTCCAGCTTGCACAAGGCCTCGGTCAGCATGGCCGGGTTGTAGTTCTGGTTAATGACCCAGTTGCCCCACTTGTCCTTTTCCAGCAGCGACGGCGCCAGGCGGTAGTAGCGGAAGCCGCCGCCGCCGTTCCATTCGGTGGCCTGGGTAACGCCGGCGGTATCTTCACCGTCAACAATCCTCTTTAGGCGTGGAATGATATGCGTGTGGCAGTGCTCCCCTAACTCCACCATGATCCAGCGGCGACCCATCTTGTGGGCAACCGCGCCGGTGGTACCCGAGCCAGCGAAGGAGTCGAGAACCCAGTCGCCTACATCAGTACTCAGATCGATACAACGTTGAAGAAGTTTTTCTGGTTTCTTGCCATTCTTGAACTCGACCCCCCCTTCTTTGGCAATTCCGTTATATGGAATGTCTGTCCAAAGATTGGTGAGCGGCTTAGCAGGTGAACGCTCCCCATCAATTTCTTTAACCTTTGATGAGTAAAAGTACATCTGCCGCCCATTAAGCACATAGATGTCCTCATAATCCTCTCGTTCGATATGGAAGACTTCATCAAGGCTATTTGCAGACTTATCTCTTATTTCAACGATGTATCTACCAGCGGCATTGCTGATCGCTGTCGGCTGGAAAACAGCGGGTGCATTTTCCAGTGCAAACTGGGCAACAAGCGCATCAAAGCCAACACGCCCCAGCTTCTTGCGCGCATTACGTGTGTCTTCAAACCCGAGCTGTTTGGCCACATGCTCATTCAAACCAACAATCTTCCATTCTTCGTGCGGTTGATCACGATTTAGAACAAGCCTGTTATAACCGGTGTCATAGGCAGACTCTACGTAGCGCTGCTCATATTTGTACTGAAACCGATCCCTCGCATACATAAGTATGTATTCGGTTTGCGAGTATGGCGACGGGTTAACCGTCTTGTGGCCGGAAGGATCGGAAGTCTTAACGACGATCATGTTAAGAAAGTTAGATCGCCCAAAAACCTCATCGCAGAGAACTCGCAGATACGCCATCTCTTTGTCATCGATGTGTGCCCAAAAAACACCTTCTGGATGAAGCAATCGCCGCAAGATCACTAACCGATCGCGCATCTGTTGTAGCCAAAGAGAATGTTCAACGCCATCGTCATAGTGTTCGAACATTGCTCCAGTGTTGAAAGGTGGGTCTATGTACACGCACTTCACTTTGCCCGCAAATTCAGCCTCCAGCGCCTTTAACGCCAGCAGGTTATCGCCGAAGACCAGTCGGTTGTCGAAGACATCGTTTTCCGTCACCCGATGCGTCGCGTGATACGACCGGACCGGCTCTTCCAGCAGAATCCGCGGCTCCAGCTTCGGCTGGTTTTCTTTGCCAATCCAGGTAAGTTCAAGTTTCTGTTTCTTGGTCATTCGGCTTCCAAATCTTCAGACGCCACATCCTTTACCGCCACGATTGCAATCGTGGCCTTTACGTTCAGGAGCTCAAGCTGACGGTAAGCGTTGCGGAGATTGATCTTGCTAAAGAGCGGTAGTTTGAATTGTGCCGAAGGGCTCTTGCTTACAATTGCATATACAACTTCAAAATCAGACGGGTTGGGTTTCTTACTTGGGTTCTTGAGCCTATGCGATGCTGGTAACTGCTTGTTGACCTCGACCCGAAAGTCAGCGTCGGCGAGTAACAGTCTCGTGGACACTAAACCCTGGGCAAACAAGTGACTCAAGACGCTCGATCCGCCATAACGTTTAACGTGTATTAAATGTTGATCCTTGGTGAATAGATCGCAGAATTCGATCTTGCTGCTGCCACCGCCGTAAGAAATGTTCTTTTTATCCATCAGCGCAAAATACTTCTTGTCCCCCTCGTAGACTCGCTCGTTGTAGCTCCCTTCTGTTTGATCTTGGTAATCAGGCAATGTGATTGTGGAAGCGGGAATAGCCTCAATCACGTTATTCAGGCTTCCGAGAAAATCCTTATCAACTCGGTACCATTTGCCGTTATTCAGCGCATAGGTCTCGCCATCAAGCTCAAGCTCGCAATATGCGCACTTGTAAACGGGCCACTCATGAACCGTCATCTCCGACGAGGCGCTAATGCATAGGACGTGGTGCTTACGGAAAGTATCAGGTGTGTGAGGGGATTTATCACCCACAAATTCCAAATAGCTAGGCCAGTCGATGTCATCAAGAAGCTTTCCCCGTTTGGGTTGCTGATACTTAAAACCCAAGACATCTGGCCATTCAATGATATCTGGCAAGGCGAGCCACGTCCGATTGAAATCTGCTGCGCTAATCTTTTCGCCAAAGGCGGTATCGAGTTGGGTCAGTAAAATATGGTCGCGGACTTCCAAAAGATTATCGATCCAAGCAAAATGTTCTTTGTATGTTTCCTCCGTATATTTAGTCAGCAGTTTGCCCAGAAGACCTCCCAATTCGCTCAGCACAATTGGCACACTGAGTTTTACCGCGTCCTTCCCTGTGACCTGCCGACCAAACACAGCCTCTTTTGGTTGACCAGTTGCGGCGTAAATGAGGTCTCTTTCAATGTCAAAGCCAAATTCGGAAAGACTAGTAGCAGCTCCCGCTTGACTTCGCACTTGCACCGGCACAGCGTCTAAGCTCTGTGCATCAATGCTGCGCAGCTTGTCTGGATCGACCAAATTGAGGACAACCTTCAGCCCAAAATTGTCTTCATAGCAGTCAGATTTCAGCAACGACTTACCATAGCCAAACGTAATTGCAAACAGCCTATCTGACTTCTCAACTAGCAGCACTGCT
Source organism: uncultured Thiobacillus sp. (assembly GCA_964452995.1). Classification (GTDB taxonomy): domain Bacteria; phylum Pseudomonadota; class Gammaproteobacteria; order Burkholderiales; family Thiobacillaceae; genus Thiobacillus. The sequence goes on along the minus strand of CAYVOR010000003.1, from coordinate 7,179 downwards.
GCACTGCCTGAGTTCCTTAGTTTATCGAGCCCCGCCCCCACATGTGGCTGAAACAATCGCACCCAAGCCGGTGTGTTTGCCAGTGTTTGCTTAAAGAAAAGGGGGGCGTCCTTCCCACCACTAATCGGCACGGCACATTGCTTAAGGGCGCTTTCGTTTTTCAAAGCACCCTCTGGTGAAGTGACATTGCTCTTCAGAAGAAAGATGGAAAGGTTATGAGTTCTCTTTTTCACTTGACCTCCAACGCCATCAATCTATGTTCCAACGCATTGTGAAGAGCTTCTTCGTCTCTATGGTTTGAGCGAGCTTCCCTTCAATCTTTGTAATGAGTTCATCTCGTTGCTTATCCACCTGATCCTGGGCATCGAACAAGGTCCGCCGTTTCTGGTTGCGCTGGGCTTCGAGTGCCTTGATCTGCTTCTGCCCAGCGAGTTTTTCATCCAGCGTGAGCGCGGTGGTGGCGGCACGCCTTGCTTCCTTGATCTGGCGGTCGAGCTCCTTGATCTCGCGTTCCAGGCCCACTTTCAGGTCGTCGGCCCAGCCGTCGAGTTTGTCGGCTTCGGCTTCGAAGAAGCGGGCATTACGTTCGGAGATAGCGCGTTGAATGGCGGCTTGGTGGTGCTGGGTCTGGGCTTGGAGCAATTCTTGAACCCCACCCTCTCCCCAGTCCTCTCCCACTTGCGGGAGAGGGGAGGAAGTGCCGGGCAGTGTCAGCAATCGTGCGGCTACGTCTCCATCCAGTATTTCGCCGTCGTCGGTGATGGCGGCAAATATCAGGTGGTCTTCTGCCTGGTCGAGCGACTCGACGCTGAAAACCGAAAGGCTCAGCCAACCCGACTTGCCGATGAGCGGTTCCAACAGCGAGACCTTGCCCTGGCGGTCGCGATAGCTGAAGTGGATGTGCGCCGGGGGTAGAGCTCGCGCTTTGGTCTGGGCCAGCAGTGCTTCGGCCAGGGGATGGTTAAGTCGATAGAGATGGGCCTCGCCGGAACGACGGGGAAGCTCGTACAGGCCCAATGGGATGCTGTCGGCCTGGGCCGGGAATGGCTGCCCGGTCAGGCGGAATGAAGCGTGGTCCTGGAACACGGCATTGCCGTTGAGCGCGTGCCGGGTGAGCTGCATGAGCAGCCGCTCGTAGCGGTCCAGATAAGCCTGCGAAGTCTCATCGCATACCTTGAGTTTTTCCCGGACTTCGTCGTCGAAGTGCTCCAGCAGCTTGCGACGGGTGTTGCTCATGGACTCGTTGATTTCCAGACTCAGTTCGAGTTGAAGCTGGTCGAAGGCGGTCTTGATTTCATCCTGCTTGCGGCAGCGCTGGTAGATGGCGGCGATGCGCTTTTCGAAGTCGACGCCGGATTCGATGGCGCCCAGCACTTCGTCGCTGGCACCGAACACGCCTTCGAAGAGCTGGAATTTTTCGGCCAGCAGTTCGAAGACGCGCTTGTCGGCGGCGTTCTTGCGGTTGAGGAAGTTGACCACCACCACGTCGTGCTTCTGGCCGTAGCGATGGCAGCGGCCGATGCGCTGTTCGATGCGCTGCGGGTTCCACGGCAGGTCGTAGTTCACGACCAGCGAGCAGAACTGGAGGTTGATGCCTTCGGCCCCGGCTTCGGTGGCGATCATGATGCGGCCCTGCTCGCGGAAATAGTCCACCAGTGCGGAGCGCATGTCGGCGCTGCGGGAGCCGGTCACCCGGTCGGTGCCCTGATGGCGTTCCAGCCACTGGCTGTAGATGCGCTTGGAGCTGTCGTCGGTGTTCGAGCCATTGAACAGGACGATGCCGTCCGCAAATGGGCTATCACCCAGCAGGCGCAGCAGGTAGCTTTGGGTGCGCCGGGATTCGGTAAAGATGATGGCCTTTTCGGCGCCGCCGAGTTCACGGGTTTTGGCAAAAGCCACGTCCAGGGCCTTGAGCAGTGCCTTGCCCTTGGCGTTGTGATCGATGCTGGACGCAAGCTGGGCGAAGCTGTCCAGGTCAGCGATTTCGCGGGCGATGGCTTCGCGATCTTCCGCGGTGAGAGGTGCACTGGAATCGTCCTCGGTCCATTCTTCAGCTGTTTCATCCAGCGCTTCGTAGTCCTGGTCTAGTTCCTCGTCGAGCGGCTCGGCTGGCTCCTGTTTTTTCAGCTTGGCCTTGAGGCGGTTGGACATGGTGGTGAGCGCCCCGGCAATGGCGAAGGTGGACGAGGCCAGGAGCTTGCGCAGCACCAGCGTCATCAGCGAACGCTGGCTGGCTGGCAGCGCTTGCAGGTTGTCGCGCTGCAGGTATTCGGAGACCAACTGATAGAGGCGGTCTTCGCTTTCTTCCGGGGTGAACTCTTCCACCAGCGGAAGGCGCTTGGTGTAGGGGATATAGGCCGTGACCTGACGGCGCAAGGTGCGATGGCACACGGGTTTGAGCCGAGCCTTCAGCGCCTGGAAAACCTGTTCCTGATTGAGATTGGCAAACTGTTCGCGGAAGCTCTTCGTGTCGCCAAACACGTGCTCGTCGATGAAGCTGACCAGGCCAAACAATTCCAGCAGGGAGTTTTGCAGCGGCGTGGCGGTAAGCAACAGTTTGTCGCGTCCGGCCAGTGCCATCTTCAGGGTATTGGCGATGACGTTGCTGGGCTTGTAGACGTTGCGAAGCCGATGCGCTTCGTCGATCACCACCAGGTCCCAGGGCAAAGCGTGAACGTCTGCCGCCTTGCTGCGGGCGAACAGGTAGGAGCAGATGACGATTTCTGGCGCTTCGAATGGGCGAAACTGCCCCTGCCTAATGGCCGCGTTGTAGGATTTGGCTTCGAGAATGCGACACGGCAGGAAGAATTTCTCGGTCAGCTCCTGAAACCATTGCTTGCGCAGGTTTGAGGGCGTGATGACCAGAATGCGCCGCTTGCGCTCAGCCCACTTCTGCGAAAGCACCAGCCCGGCTTCGATGGTCTTGCCCAAGCCCACCTCATCCGCCAGCAGCGCACCCTTAGACAAGGGCGACTGGAAAGCAAACAGAGCGGCATCCACCTGATGCGGATTGAGATCGACCTGCGCACTCGCGACCGCACCGGCAAGCTTTTCGGCGCTGTCGGGCGGACAGCGACGGGTCAGCTCATAGGCGAAATATTGGGCGTGGTAGTCGGTTAACTGCATGTGGAAATGGCGGTTAAACCATGGTGCGATAGTAGCGAGTATTTCCTGATGGCGGCATGGATGTTAGCCGTGGATCCGCCGAAGACGTGCCAACCGGCCGCTTGGAGCAGCCGATCGATATTCCCCCTCGCTTGTTGTTCTGGTTGAGGCGCCACGCCTACTTTCCGTAGCTGCGGAACGCTTCCAGCGCCGCTTGGTAGTGCGCTGCAAGCGTCGCCGGCACGTGGCCATCGAACACCTGCTCGTAGAGCGACTGGAACTTGTTCAACTGGGTGGCATGGTCCTGCTTGGTGAAGGCGCTCGTCGGGTGGCCTTTGTCCAGCAGGCGATTCATGTCGCGCATGTTCGAGGTCTTGTCGGCGCACGAGAGTGCGCGCACGTTGTTCGGGGCGGTTTTCAGTCGCTCCAGGTAGCTTTGGTTGCGCGCTTCCCAGGTCTGCTTCTGGCCGTTGGCGTCGAACTTGTCTTCGGACACCCATTTGACGATTTCAGCGACCTTGGCGTTGCCGAACTCGTTCGCGAGCTGGTCCTGCGTATAGCCGCAGTCTTCGATGACATCGTGCAGGTAGCCGGCGGCGACGATTTCCGCGTCGAGCCCGGCGTCCTGCAGCATCCAGCCGACTTCGGCCAAGTGGATGAAATAGGCGGGACGGTCTTCGCCTTCGGGGGCTTTGCGGTGATGGGGGCCTTCGGGGCGGGTTCGATGGGCGCGCTCGGCCAGGCGCATGGCGTCGAGTACCAAGGTATTCAAGCTGGCTCCCCCATTTTTCTTCTTCCTCTTTGCGTTGTCAGCCCAATTTTCGCACAGCTCGCGAGCTTATCGATTTGCATCTCAAGCGAAACGGGCAATGTCGCGGCCACCCCCTTTCCGGCAACGTGCCACAGCATGACGTAGATCCATGTCGGAAAAACTTACACCTGCCGCCGAGGTGCTCGGGCCCAAATCGATAAGCCTTTGAATTACGGGCGTTGTCTCATCCGGGAATATGTCTTGCATGCCATCGCTTCAGGATGGGTCCTGAAAACTCGAACAGAAGGAGAGTCGATATGCGGAATAACCCCAGCATGGAAATCGTGGGCGCGATCTCACGTTGGCTTCTCGCCTCGGTCCTGTTTCTTCTTTTCATGCTTGGCTGGCTTGGTGACAGCCTTTTGTGCGTGCTGATACGAAGGCCTGCGCTCTCGTTCCAGGAGGTGCATGCCTCATGGAAAACCGCCTATTACCGGGGTGAGGATAAGGCCATCAATTAGCGGAATCCTGTCGGCCGGTTGAGTAGCGGCACTGGCTGACACCCTCAACCGGATTTGAAGTCCGGCTGCATTTCGATCAACGCTGCATTTCAATCAACCAAGAGGCGACGGCGGCTGCCAGATCCCATCCCATGCCGCCTGCGCCGACATCCTCACCCGCTCCGGCAGCGTCAGCTTCCGCTGGTAGCTCACCTGCAACACGCGGCGCTGCTGGCAGGCGCGGCGGATGATTTCGTCGCTGGTGCCAAGCTCGTCGACCAGCCCCAGTTCCAGCGCCTGGCTGCCGAGCCAGGCTTCGCCGGTGGCGACCTTGTCCATGTCGAGCTGGCGGCGCTCGTGCACGAATTCGCGGAAGCGCGCGTGGATTTCCTCCAGTTCCTCGCGCAGCTTGGCGCGGCCGGCTTCGGTGTTCTCGCCGAACACGGTGACGGTGCGCTTGAACTGGCCGGCGGTGAACTGTTCCCAGTCGATGTCGCGCGCCTGCAGCCAGCGGTGAAAGTTGGGGATCTGCGCGATGACGCCGATGGAGCCGACCAGCGCGAACGGCGAGGCGACGATCTTGTCGGCGGTGGCGGCCATGAGGTAGCCGCCGCTGGCGGCGACGGTGTCGACCAGCACGGTGAGCGGCAGCTGGGCGTCGCGCAGCCGCAGAAGCTGGGCGGCGGCGAGGCCGTAGCGGTTGACCATGCCGCCCGGGCTTTCGAGCCGCAGCAGCACGGCGTCGCCGGGCTGGGCGACCTGCAGGATGGCGGTGATCTCCTCGCGCAGCGCGACGAAGGCCGAGGCGCGGATGTCGCCCTTGAAATCGAGCAGGTAGCTGCAGGGTTCAGCCTCTGCCCGTTGCCGGCGGGATTTGCGCTCGGTCTTGCGCTGCCGGGCCAGGCTTTTGAAAGCCTTTTTTGGCAGCCGCAACGCCTCGATGCGGTCGCCGGCTGCTTCGAGTTGGCGGTTGACGTCGATCACCTGAATTTCACCGCGGGGCCTGGTTTTGCGGCGCGACAGCGCGGCAAGCCCGATGGCCAGAGCCATGACGACCAGCACCAGGGTGGCGGCTTCGGCCAGAAACAGGGCATATTGCGAGACAAAGCTGTTGGTCATGAGAGCGGCTTCCCGTTGATGATCGTGGGGGATTTTCAATCTGCCGGGTTGCGGCCTTCTGCGCCCCCTGTGGCCGGTTTCGGCGCGCACGCGGCGGATTACCCGGACTTCCTTATTTGTAGACGCTTTCTTGCACGCTGAATCCATCCGGATCCGGATCACCCGTCGCCTTGTCGCCGGGTTGCCTGGCGCCTAGATTGAATGCTTGGGGCCGGCCGCTGAATGGTTCACTGGCTCGTGGCCCCACACTGAATCGAGGGGACGAAGATGAACACACGCATGCTTGTGCCGGCAATCCTGTTTGCGATGGTGATGGGTGGCTGTTCCGACATGCCCCAGTGGGGCGGCGGTCCGAAATATGGCGACACCTCGGGTTCGATCGTGAGCGAGAGCGACCGTAACGGCAGAATCACGGCGCTGAACGTGGTCAAGGTGGACGAAAACTACAAGCTCGGCATCGGCACGGCAGTGGGCGCGGTAGCCGGCGGCCTGCTCGGCTCGCAGATCGGCAAGGGCAGCGGCGCCACGCTAGGTACGGTGCTCGGTGCGGCTGCCGGCGCGGTCGCGGGCACCGCAGTCGAAAGCAAGGTGCAGAAACAGGATGCGCAGAACGTGACGGTGAAAATGGACACGGGCGGTGAGGTCAGCGTCGTGCAACCTGTCGATGGCCGCCTCGCGAACGGGATGAACGTGCGCGTCGAGGGCAGTGGCGAAAACGCGCGGGTGGTGCCGCGATAGTCCGGCGTGCGCGCCTCGGCGCGACGTGGCGACTTCGCCGAACCGGGTTCGGGGGCTGTTTGTGGGAGCAGGTTCCGCGTGGGTGAGGCGGCTTCGGCGCGAAACCGGACTTCAGCCCGCCGTCACCCTCACGATAGCTGACTGACCTCGAATACCGCGTCGATACCCTGCCCAGTCCAGTTGTATTCCAGATAGGCGGCGTGCAGGCAGTTTTTAACGATTCCGGTACGCAGGGCAGCCAGGCATTCGCCGCCGGGGTGACGTACCGACGGATACAGAATGCCTTGCGCCCCGTCAGCCCGCAGCTGCCGTCCAATGCCCTGGGCATGGCCGTAATCGTCCGGGTCGACAATTTGAGGGTCGGTCCGGCTGGCCTTGCGCAGATCGATCGCCTCGCCTTGGGCGTCCAGGCGGTAAAGGCGCATCTGCAGGCGCATCGGCGGCTCGGCGGTGGCGGCCATGAACAGGGCCGAGTGATGACGGGTTTCGGCGATGGCGGTGTCGCGCTTGCGGGCGCAATAGAAGACGCCGTAGCTGCCATCGCTGAAGCGGCTGCCGTGCGGGTTGAGGTGGGTGAAAGCGGCCATGATGCAGGTGCTGCCGGGGCCGAACAGACGCTCCTCCGCAGGGACCAGGCTGATGTCGCCGACTTCGTCACGGATGCGGTCGTTGGTCAGGGCCTCCAGCGCGTAGAGGGCGTCAAAATCCTCTGGGCGCGCGACGCGTTCGAACAGGCCGACAGCGGGAAAGCGGCTGGGGATGACCCGGTACGCCGGGCGCCACTTGATCGAGACGGTCGGATAGCTCAAGCCCAGCCGCCTCGCTGGGCGTCGAGGTACTGGCGCACGGCGACGAGGTCGGCGACGTTGCCGCCCAACATGCGGTCGAGCGCGCTCTTGCCGCCAAAGCCGGGCGCGGTGTTGGGCTTTTTCACCCAGGCGTCGGCGGCGCTGGCGTCGGGCAGCA
>CAYVOR010000002.1:8844-102603 GCA_964452995.1 uncultured Thiobacillus sp. | reverse complement strand
CCACGGCGCCACCACCACCGCCCAGAAGGTCGGCTGGCGCGCGTGCCAGTCCTCGGCGTCTCTCAATTCGGCGCGGGCGATGCGGCCGTCGGCCAGCCATTCCTGGATGGTGGCGGCGTTGTTCTCGGCGACCTGCAGGGCGACGTCGATCAGGTCTGTGCCCGTGGCGACCTTGATGACGTCGCCCCGCGCGAAGTGGCGTTCGAGTTCAGACCAGGCGAGTTGGGCGGTCTCGAGATTGAGCTTGGCGCGGAGAATGTCGCTGGGCGTCACGGCAGATTCAAGAGGCAAGAAAATTCAGCGTGACTTGCCGCCACCGCGGCGCTGGCTCAGGGGGTGCTTGGGCACTTGAGGGGGCCGGCCGCGGCCGGCGGGGGCGGGTTTGCCCGATGCCGGTTTGTCCGGGCCGACTCCCGGTCTGGGCGCAAGGGGTTTGGCACCTGTGCCGCGTTTTTCGGGGGCAGGTCTGACGCGGCCGCCCTCGGCGTGTGCGGTACGCGTGCCTTCCGGCCGTCTGCCGGTGCCGGCAGGCTGATACAGCGGAATCAGGTGCTTCTTGCTGTTGCCGATCAGGTCTTCGCGGCCCATTTCCTTGAGCGCTTCGCGCAGCAGCGGCCAGTTATCGGGGTCGTGGTAGCGCAGGAAGGCCTTGTGCAGACGCCGCGTGCGGGCCTGGCGCACTACCGACACGGGTTCGGCCTTGCCGCCGAGTACTTTCTTCAGCGGGTTCTTCCCGGTGTGGTACATCGCCGTCGCCAGCGCCATCGGCGTCGGCAAAAAAGTCTGTACCTGGTCGAGGCGGAAGTCATGCTGCTTCAGCCACACTGCCAGATTCATCATGTCTTCATCGGTGGTGCCGGGGTGGGCGGCGATGAAGTAGGGGATCAGGTACTGTTTCTTGCCGACCGCCTTCGACGCCGCCTCGAACATGTCCTTGAAGCGCTCGTAGGCGCCCATGCCGGGCTTCATCATTTTCGACAGCGGGCCGGTTTCGGTGTGCTCGGGCGCGATCTTGAGGTAGCCGCCGACGTGGTGCTGCACCAGTTCCTTGACGTATTCGGGCGAGCGCACCGCGAGGTCGTATCTGAGGCCCGAGCTGATCTGGATTTTCTTGATCCCCGGAATCTTGCGTGCGCGCCGATACATGTTGATCAGCGGCGTGTGGTCGGTTTTGAGGTTGTCGCAGATGTCGGGGAACACGCAGGACAGGCGGCGACACGACTGCTCGATCTGTTTCGACTTGCACGCCATGCGGTACATGTTGGCGGTCGGTCCGCCGAGATCGGAGATGATGCCGGTGAAGCCGGGTGATTTGTCGCGGATCGCCTCGATTTCCCGGATCACCGAATCTTCGCTGCGGCTTTGGACGATGCGGCCTTCGTGCTCGGTGATCGAACAGAAGGTGCAGCCGCCGAAGCAGCCGCGCATGATGTTGATCGAGAAGCGGATCATCTCCCACGCCGGAATTTTTGCGTCGCCGTAGCTCGGGTGCGGCGCACGCGCGAATGGCAGGTCGTAGACAGCATCCATCTCCGGCGTGGAAAGCGGGATCGGCGGCGGGTTCAGCCAGACGTCGCGCTCGCCGTGCGCCTGCCTTAGCGCGCGGGCATTGCCGGGGTTGGATTCGAGGTGGAACACGCGCGAGGCATGCGCGTACAGCACCGGATTGTTCTTCACCTGATCGTAGTCGGGCAGCCGGATCACGGTGCGCGCGCGTAATTCCTGACGCGCGGCGAGGCGCTCGGCCTTGGGGACCAGGCGCACTGGCGCCGTTTTAATTAAAGCGGTGCCTTGCGGCGTCTGCGCGGTGGGAGTGGACGGCGACATCGCGTAGGGGTCGACGTGGGCGTCGATGGCGCCGGGGGTATCGAGTTCGGTTGAAAGCGCTTCGATCCAGGTTTCGTCCGGTTTCCAGTCGCGCGGCACCATGAATCCGGTCCCGCGCAGATCACGAATGTCGCCGATTTTTTCGCCCCTGGCGAGGCGATGGGTGACATCCTGCAGCGCGCGTTCGGCGTTGCCGAAGATCAGCAGGTCGGCCTTGGAATCCGACAGCACCGAACGGCGCACGGTATCGGACCAGTAGTCGTAGTGCGCGATGCGGCGCAGGCTGGCCTCGATCGAGCCGATGATAACCGGCGTGCCGGGATAGGCTTCGCGGCAGCGCTGGGCGTAGACCGTGACCGCGCGGTCGGGGCGCTTGTTGGGTTCGGCGTGCGCCGTGTAGGCGTCGTCGGAGCGGATCTTGCGATCCGCGGTATAGCGGTTGACCATCGAGTCCATGTTGCCGGCGGTGACGCCGAAATACAGCGTCGGCTGGCCGAGCGCGCGAAAAGGCTCGGCCGAATGCCAGTCGGGCTGGCTGATGATGCCGACGCGGTAGCCCTGCGCTTCAAGCATCCGCCCCACCAGCGCCATGCCGAAGCTCGGGTGGTCGAGATAGGCGTCGCCGGTGACCAGGATCACATCGCACGCATCCCAGCCGAGTGCGGTCATCTCGGCGCGCGACATCGGCAGGAAAGGCGCGGTGCCGAAGCGTGCCGCCCAGTGCTTGCGGTGGGAGAACAGGGGCTGCGTCATGAAATATGGTTATCCGCGAAGGACGCGAAGTGGCGCGAAGGAAAACCTTGACGCATTTCTTCGCGTGCCTTCGCGTCCTTCGCGGATAAAAAAAGGTTTACCTGATGCCCAGCAGTTCCACCTCGAACACCAGCGTGGCGTTCGGCGGGATCACGCCGCCGGCGCCGCGCGAGCCGTAGCCCAGTTCCGGCGGGATGGTCAGCTTGCGCTTGCCGCCCACCTGCATGCCGGCCACGCCCTGATCCCAGCCGGCAATGACCTGGCCGCGACCGAGGTTGAATTCGAACGGGTCGTTGCGGTCGACGCTGGAATCAAACTTCTTGCCGTCGGTGAGCCAGCCGGTGTAGTGCACGGAAACGGATTGCCCGGCGCTGGCGGTGTCGCCGCTGCCGACGACGAGGTCTTCGATGATGAGTTCGGACATGATGGGAGCCTGTCAAAAAACGGAAAGAAGGATTCTAACAGGTCGTCAGCGCCACTCGGCCGGCAGGAAGCCCGTGTCGGGATCGACGTCGAGGGGAATGGTGGTGACACTGCTGGCATCCGGCGGCACACTGCGCAGCACGATTTGAGGGACACCCAGCACCAGGGTGACCATGAAAATCTGGATGGCGAGAAAGGGAATCGCGCCCCAGTAGATGTCGGCCGTGCGGATGGAACGGGGGGCGACGCTTTTCAGGTAGAACAGCGCAAAGCCGAATGGCGGATGCATGAAGGCGGTCTGCATGTTGACCGCGAGCATGACGCCGAACCAGATCGGATCGATGCCGAGTTTGTAGGCGATGGGACCGACCAGCGGCACGACGATGAAGGCGATCTCGAAAAAATCGAGGAAGAAGGCCAGTACGAACACCAGCAGGTTGACCGCGACGAGAAAGCCGAGCATGCCGCCTGGCAGCTGGCTGAACAGATATTCCACCCAGACATCGCCGTCGAGCCCGCGGAACACCAGCGTGAAGATGGTCGAGCCGATCAGGATGAATATGACGAAGGTGGTCAGCCGCGTGGTGCTGTCCATCGCCTGCGTCAGTCGCAGACGGCTCAATCGCCCGCGCGTCAGCGCCAGCAGCAGCGCGCCGGCCGCGCCCATCGCGCCGCCCTCGGTGGGTGTGGCGACGCCGATGAAGATGGTGCCGAGCACCAGAAAAATCAGCACCAGCGGCGGCAGCAGTGTGGTGAAGACGCGCAGCAGCAGCGCCGATCCATGCAGCGTTCGTGCGCTGGCCGGCAGGGCGGGCGCGGCGTGCGGCCGGACGATCGTCACGACGAACACATAGGCCAGATACAGTCCGACCATGATCAGGCCGGGCAACAGCGCACCCTTGTACATGTCGCCGACCGAGGCGCCGAGCTGGTCGGCCAGCACGATCAGGACCAGCGACGGCGGCACGATCTGCGCCAGCGTGCCCGAGGCAGCGATAACGCCGCTTGCCAGCCGTTTGTCGTAGCCGTAGCGCAGCATTACCGGCAGCGAGATCAGGCCCATGGCGATGACGGTTGCCGCGACGACGCCGGTGGTGGCGGCCAGCAGACCGCCGACCAGGATCACCGCATACGCCAGGCCGCCGCGCACCGCGCCGAACAACTGGCCGATGGTGTCGAGCAGATCCTCGGCCATGCCCGAGCGTTCGAGGATCAGCCCCATGAAGGCAAAGAAGGGAACCGCGAGCAATGTCGGGTTGGCGACGATGCCGTAGACGCGCTCGGGCAACGCCTGCAGCAGTGAAAAATCGAAGTGGCCGGCCATGATGCCGATGCCGGCGAACAAGAGGCCGTTGGCGGCGAGCGCGAAGGCCACCGGATAGCCCAGCAGCAGAAAGGCCACCAGACCCAGAAACATCAGCGGCGCCAGGTCTCCCAATCAGACTTCCTCTTCCGGTTCTTCATGAGACAGCACGAGTCGGCCCGACAGCACGCCGATCTGCTTGATGATCTCGGCGATGCCCTGCAGGGCAAGCAGGGCAAAGCCAGCAGGCAACAGCAGTTTGACCGGCCAGCGCACGAGGCCGCCGGCGTCGGGCGATATTTCATGCGTCAGCCAGGCGTCAACGAACATCGGCCACGCCAGCCAGGCCAGCAAGCCGGCCATCGGCAGCAGGAACAGCAGGCCGCCGATGAGATCGATCCAGGCCTGCCCGCGCGCGCCGAAGCGATTGTAGAAAATATCGATGCGTACGTGACCGTTGTGTTTCAGCGTGTAACCCGACGCCAGCAGGAACATCGCGCCGAACAGATACCACTGGATTTCCAGCCAGGCGTTCGAGCTTTCGCCGAGCAGATACCGGGCGAGCGCGTTGCCGGCCGAAATCAGCGTGGCGACGAGTACCAGCCAGATGACGAGACGGCCAATACGCTCGGTCAGTGCGTCGATTGCACGGGCGAGCGCGAGCAGGGCGTTCATGCGGGAAAACGGTTTTTATCCGCGAAGGACGCGAAGTACCGCGAAGAAAAACACCCCGGATCATGACTTTTCCTGGGTTTTCTTCGCGTTTCTTGGCGTCCTTCGCGGATAAAAGGTTTTTGATTCACAGCGCCCCCGTCTCCCGCAGCAATTCGGCCAGCCGCTCGGCGACCACGCGGTAACCCGCCGCGTTGGCGTGGATGGGATCGGCCTTGAGACGGTTGTCCTTCAGCACCTCGTTGAAGACGTCATCTTCCAGCGGCAGCTTCATGTCATCGGCGACGCGGGCATAGAAATCCGGCGCGCCGCCGAACAGCTTGGGTTCGGGCACGGCGATCAGCACCACCTCCGCCCCACTGGAGCGAATCGTCTGGACCAACAGGCGCAGGTTGTTCTCGGTCGTGGCCTCGGGCTGCTTCTTGAGCATGTCGTTGCCGCCCAGGCACAGCAGCACCAGACGCGGCTTGTATTCGGCCAGTACGTCCGGCAGCCGCTGCAGGGCGGTGGTCGTGGTGTCGCCGGGCACGCCGGCGTTGATCACGGTGCGACCGCTGAGGGCGGCCAGTACGGCGGGATAGGCGGTGTCGTCGCTGGCGCCGGTGCCGTGGGTGAGGCTGTCGCCGAAGGCGAGGATGACGTCGTGCGGGCTGAGCTTCGGCAGCGTCGGCGCGCGGTCGCACGCGGCGAGAATGAAAACGGCAACGAGCGCGAAGATGTAGCGCCGTACCGCCAGCATTTAGTTGCCGGCCACCGTCATGTGGTCGATCAGGATCGATCCGACCTGCCTGGAGCCGCGCTTCTCGATATCCTTGCCGATGGCGACGATTCCCTTGAACATTCCGGCGAGGTTGCCGGCGATGGTGATTTCCTCGACCGGGTACTGGATCTCGCCGTTCTCCACCCAGAAGCCGGCGGCACCGCGCGAGTAGTCGCCGGTGACCATGTTGGCGCCCTGTCCGAGCAGTTCGGTGACGAGCAGCCCCGTCCCCATCTGTCTCAAGAGGCCATCGAGGTCGTGCTCGCCAGGCGTGACGATCAGGTTGTGGCTGCCGCCGGCGTTGCCGGTGGTTTTCATGCCGAGCTTCTTCGCTGTGTAAGTCGACAGGAAATAGCCCTGCACCACGCCGTCTTTCACGACATCGCGGTCGAGGCAGGCGACGCCTTCGCTGTCGAACGGCGCGCTGCCGAGGCCGCCCGGTATCAAGGGCAGTTCGCGGATGGTGACCAGCGGGGCGAACACCTGCTGTCCCAGGCTGTCGAGCAGGAACGACGACTTGCGGTAGAGGCTGCCGCCCGACACGGCGGCGACGAAGTTGCCGATCAGGCCGGTGGCGATCGGTGCTTCGAACAGCACCGGGCAGGTACGGGTGTCGAGCTTGCGGCCGTTGAGCCGCCGCACGGTGCGGGTGCCGGCGATGCGGCCGACGGTCTCGGGCGAATCGAGCCCGGCCGCATTGCGCGCGCTGGTGTACCAGTAGTCGCGCTGCATGCCGCCCTTGTCCTCGCCGATGACTGCGACCGATATGCCGTGGCGCGAGCCGGCGTAGCCGTTACAGAAGCCGAGGCTGTTGGCATAGATGAACTGCGAGGCATGAAGGCTGACGCCGGCGCCCTCCGAATTGGTCAGCCGTCGGTCCACTGCCAGCGCTGCCGCTTCACAGGCCTTGGCACGTTCGGCGGCTTCTTCGACGGTGAGCGCCCACGGGTGGTAGAGGTCGAGGTCGGGTGCGTCCTTTGCCAGGCGATCGGCGTCGGGCAGGCCCGCGGCTTCGTCCTCGGCGGTGTAGCGGGCGATCGTCAGCGCCTTGTCGACCGTGCTTTTCAGCGCCGCTTCAGAAAGATCGGATGTCGACGCATGGCCGCGCCGCTGGCCGATGTAGACGGTGACGCCGGCGCCCTTGTCCTTGTTGTATTCGATGGTCTCGATCTCGCCCTGGCGCACGCTGACGTTCTGGCCGACGCCCTCGGAGATTTCGGTGTCGGCGGCGGTGGCGCCTTGCCTGGCAGCATGCTCGATGACGATCCTGGAGAGGGCCATGAGCTGGTCGCGGGTGTAGCTGAATTGGGAACGGGACATGTCGGCTTATCGGAGGAAAGAGGGGCGCAATGGGTTTTGATTCGGCACGTTTGAGCGACAGAAACTACAATGGTGATAATAACAGCAACCGAAAGTCCCACCGTGCGCCTGATCGACCCCGATGCCGAACTGGAATTCGACCCTGACGAGGTCTACGACGGTCCCAGCAAGAGCCACAGGAAACGCGAAGTGGAGGCCTTGCAGGACCTGGGTGAAGCCCTGGTCAAGCTGCCCGATGCCCAGTTCAAGCGCATTGAGCTGCCGGAAAACCTGCGCGCCGCCGTCGCCGACTGCCGCAGGATTACCCAGAATGGCGCCTTGCGCCGGCAGAAGCAGTACATCGGCAAGCTGATGCGCGCGGTCGATCCGGCACCGATCCAGGCGCAGATCGATATCTTCAATGGCGTTTCCGCGGCGGAAAACGCCAAGCTGCATCAGGCCGAAAAATGGCGCGAGAAGCTCATTGCCGACAACGAGGCGCTGACGCTTTTCCTCAACAACTACCCCGATACCGACGCCACGCACCTGCGGCAACTGATTCGCAATGCGCGCGACGAAGCCGCGCGCAACAAGCCGCCGAAGGCGTTTCGCGAGATTTTCAAGGTGATCCGCGAGGCGATGCAGAAGACGGATTGATCCACGAAGGACACGAAGGGACGCGAAGAAAACCATTAAGGAAACGCTGAACAGCTTGGCTTGCCGTGTGGTTCGACAAGGCTCTCCTGAGCGAAGTCGAAGGGCTCACCACGAACGAAATCAACCGCTTGCCGTTTGTCCGTTCGACAGGCTCACGACGCAGCCTGGGCCTGTCGAAACGTATGTTCAGTGTTACCTTGAGTATCGCCTTCGTGTCCCTTCGTGGACTTCGCGGATAAAGGGTTTTGAACAGGGAGATGCCGCATGTGGGGACGTGTCGTCAAAATTGCCTTGAGCCTGCCGTTTCTGATCGTGGCCGGGCTGTTCGGCCTCTATCTCGTTTTCGGTTTCTTTCTGGTCAATCCGCTGGCGCAGAAGCTGCTGCCCTGGATCGGCGAGAACACGCTCGCCAGCCGGTTGAGCGTGCAACAGGTCAGGTTCAATCCCCTCACGCTGGAAGCCACGATCGACGGCCTCAAGCTGGCCGAGAAAGGCGGCGCGCCACTGGCGAGCTTCGAGCGGCTCTACGTCAATCTCGATACTACCGGGCTGTTCCGCTGGGCCTGGCGCATCCAGGATATCCAGCTCGATCAGCCGCACGCCAACGTTGAGGTGCGTCCCGGCGGCAAGCTCAACTGGGCCGAATTGATCGCCAAGCTCAATGAAGACAAGAAACCGCCATCCGACACCCTCGCGCGGATACTGATCGATCACATCAAGATCGACAGGGGACACATTACCTATGTCGACGCCAACCGCCCGGGCAAGCCGTTCATTGCCGTGCTGGAGCCGCTCGGCATCGAGCTCGACGGTCTGTCGACCCTGCCCGAGGATCGCGGCGATTATCAGATCGCGGCCAAGCTGCCGGCGCAGGGCGGTACGCTCAAATGGAAAGGCGACGTCGGCTTGAATCCTGTCGCATCGAGCGGCGAACTGGCGCTGGAAGGCGTGCAGCTGGCCAAGCTGCTGCGGGTGATCAAGGGCCCGCGCAATTTCGACCTGCCGTCCGGCACGCTGGCTGCCGGTCTGCGCTACCGCTTTGCCATGATTCGCGACAAGGCGGGCGAGGATGTGCCCTGGGTGCGGATCAACGGCGCCAACCTGATCGTGCAGAACCTGGCGCTGGCGCCTCGTAACGGCGGCGAATCGGTGCTGCAGCTCGCCGAAGCACGCATCGACAACGCGAACTTCGATCTCGCCACGCGCGCGGTCGATGTGGCGAGCGTGAGCCTCACGGGCACCAGACTGGCTGCGACGCGAGACGTCAAGGGAATACTGGACTGGCAAACGCTGTTTGGCGCAGAAGCAGGGGCGACCGCGCGCCAGCCAGCACCAGCCAGGACAGCCGAACCGGTGGCACCCTGGAAAATCGGCGTGCGTGAAATCAAACTGGCCAACTGGTCGGCACGGTTCACCGATCAGGGGTTTGCCACGCCGCTGGTCGTGACTGCAGGGGGCTTCGGCCTGAGCGCGGCGCTGACTGGCGAAGTGGGCGCCACGACCGCTATCGACGTCGGTCCGGTCAACGCCGCGCTGGGCCCGGTCCGCGTGCAGTCGGGGTCGCAGCAGGTGGCAGAGCTGCAGCACGCGGCGCTGGTCAACGCGGGGATGAGACTGGCGGAAAACCGGCTCGCTATCGAGGCGCTGGAACTGAATGGCGCCAGGACCACCGTCACGCTGGACAAGCAAAAGACTCTCAACTGGGCCGATATTCTTAAAAAGGCGTCCAGCGCACCTGCCGCGGCGCCGGCCAGGACGGACGCGACAAAAGTTCCGCCGATGGACGTGCAACTCGCGCGCCTCAGCCTCGACGACCTCGAAGTCGACATCGTCGACCAGTCGACCCCTGCACCGGTCAGGCTCAATGTCGCCAAGGGTTTCGTCACCCTGAGGGGCCTCAGCCTGGACCTGGACAAGGCGGTGCCGCTGGAGGCGGGGTTTGCGCTCAGGCAGGGCGGCCATTTCGACGCGAGCGGCACGGTCACGCCGGGCAAGGCATCGGGCCAACTTGACGTCAAGCTCACGGGTCTGTCGCTGATCCCCTTCGCGCCCTATGTCAACCAGTTCGCCAGACTCCACCTGCGCTCCGGTGCCGCGTCGACGCGCGGCAAGCTGTCGTTCGCGCAGGCGAAGTCGGGTATGAAGCTGGATTTTCGCGGTAGCTTCGTCGTGGACGATCTGGCCATCACGGAAGAGGAAACCGAGGAAGCCTTCCTCGGCTGGCGGAAGTTGTCGTCCGGCAGTCTCGATGTCCGGCTCAATCCGAACCGGCTGAACATGAAGGAGCTGGTAGCGCTGAATCCGTTTGGCAAGGTGATCATTTTCGAGGACAAGTCGATCAATCTGCAGCGCATCCTGCGAACGTCGAAACCGGACAGGCCGGCAGTCGCTGCCGCAGGCAAGCTCAAATCGTCCAGCCAGGCCGACGCATTTCCGCTGTCCATCGGACGCCTGCGCATCGTGGGCGCGAACGCCGAGTTCGCCGATCTATCGCTGACGCCACAGTTCGGCACGCGCATGCACGACCTCGGCGGCGTCGTGACCGGGCTCTCGACCGATCCGGCGACCACGGCGCAGGTCGAACTCGACGGCAAGGTGGACGACTATGGATCGGCGCGCGTGCGTGGCGCAATCCAGCCGTTCAGGGCAACGGATTTCACCGATCTCACGCTGGTTTTCCGCAATCTGGAAATGACGCGGCTGACGCCGTATTCGGGCAAGTTCGCCGGCCGCAGGATCGATTCTGGCAAGCTCTCGGTCGATCTCGAATACAAGATCAAGAACCGCCAGCTTGCCGGTGACAACAAATTCGTCGTCAACAAGCTCAGGCTTGGCGAACGCGTTGACAGCCCCGACGCGCTGCATCTGCCGCTCGATCTCGCCATCGCCCTGTTGGAGGACAGCAACGGCATCATCGATCTCGACCTGCCGGTGTCGGGCAGCCTCGACGATCCGCAGTTCAGTTACGGCAGGATCGTCTGGAAAGCGCTGGTCAATGTGCTGACCAAGCTGGTCACGGCACCCTTCCGAGCGCTCGGAAAATTGCTGGGCGTCAGCTCGGAGCAGATGGAGGCGATCAACTTCGATCCCGGCAGCAGCGCGTTGCTGCCGCCCGAGCAGGAGAAGCTCAAGATGCTGGTCGATGCGCTGGCCAAGCGCCCCGCGCTGATGCTGACCCTGACGCCCGGTTACGATCCCGTGGCGGACCGGCGCGCCCTGCAGGAGCAAACGATACGGATGGAAGCCGCAGCCGTCGCGGACATCAAGCTCGCTGCAGGCGAAGCACCCGGCCCGGTCGACGTCAACAACTACACGATCCAGACCTGGCTCGAGGACCGCTATGCCGCAAGCGCCGGCAAGGAGGACTACCAGACGCTGCGTGCGAGTTTCCGGGGCAAGGATGCGGGCGCCGCCGCACGCGTGATGGAAAGCGAAATGGTCGAGCGCCTTGCGCGCCGCTTCAAGACCCGCGACACCGGCCCGGTTTCCGCTTTCCACACCGAACTGCTGGAGCGGCTGACCCGGAAGACAGAGATCGACGACGCAGCGCTCGTCAAGCTCGCACAGGCGCGCGGCCAGGCCATGCACGATGCGCTGCTCAAGCTCGGACTCGACGCCAGCCGCGCGAACGTTTCGGCGCCCGTCGAACAAGCTGCCAGGGATAAACAGGTGGGAAGCAAGATGAGCCTGGGTGCGGACACCCGACACAAGATCGAGGCCACACCGGCAGCACCGCCTGCCGCTGTCGCACCATGACTTCGATTCAAGCAGGCTGGCGCCGCGTCGTTAAGAACAGACTGCCCCATCCATTTGCCCTGTCATGACGTTTCGCCGGATCCGCATTCTTATCCTGCTGGGTATTCTGGTCGCAGCAGTCGGTCTGACCTGGCTGGAACAGACCATGGTGCGCGCCTGGCGGGCGCCGCTGGATGTGGCGGTGGTTCCGGTCAACGGCGACGGCTCGGTGCAGGCGGAGGAAGCAATACGTACGCTTCGGGCGAGCGATTTCGACGATATCGGTACCTTCCTGGAACGCGAGACCGCGCGCTACGGTGTGAAGCAGTCGCCGGCCATGCAGATCACCCTGCTGCCGGAACTGCACGCGCAGCCGCCTACGCCGCCGCGCGACCACAATGCGTTGAAAACCGTGTGGTGGAGCCTGAAACTGCGGTGGTGGGTGTATCGGCAATCGGGCGAGTGGCTGCCGCAACTGGGCAGGATCAAGCTGTTCGTGCTGTACCACGCGCCGCGGGATGGCGTGGCGCTGGCGCATTCGCTGGGCCTGCAGAAAGGCCTGATCGGCGTCGTGCATGCGTTCGCCGATCCCCGGCAGACGCAGCAGAACAACATCGTCATCGCGCACGAACTGCTGCATACGCTGGGCGCGACCGACAAGTACGACGCCGAGGGCCGGCCGGTTTATCCGCAGGGCTATGCCGAACCCGAGCAGCCGCAGCAGATGCCGCGTCATGAGGCGGAGATCATGGCGGGCCGGCTGGTGAATGCCGCGGGGCGGCTGGTGATGCCGCCAAGTCTCGACCAGTGCGTGATCGGCGCCATGACGGCGCACGAAATCAACCTCGACGAAGGCTTCAGACGGCGATACGGGTCGCCCTAATGACGGCGCTGCCGCGCCAGCCGCGCCAGACCGTAGTGGATGAATGCCAGCGCAGCGAACACCGGGCCCAGCAGGTTCAGCAGGGGAACGAACTGCACCAGTCCGGTCAACATCCCCAAGCCCCACCAGCCGCCCCGCGCGTTCCTGAACAGCGCCGCCATTTCGGCGGCGCTCGCGTGTTCGGCAATCGCGTCATAGCGGAACAGTCGCTGGTTAAGGTAGGCGGCGGCTAGGAAGGGCACGAGCACGCCGACGCCGATCAGCCACAGCGGCAGCGTCACCACCCAGAGCGCGATAAACACGATCATCGCGATCAATGCATTCCACAGGCTGCCGACGAGGCCGCCGCCGTTTTCGCGCTTGAGGTCCGGATAATGGCGCTCGGCCACAATGCGGATCAGCGCAGTCGTGCCGAACAAGGCGGTGAGGACGAGCGCGGTGAGATAGACCAGCGGCACGTAGAACAGCACATGCAGCAGTGCCTGGATACCGTTGGCGATCCATGCCGGCTCGAGGCCGGTCAGCCAGGTCTGGATGCCGAGCTTGTCGAGGCCCAGCGCGATCCAGCCGGAAAACGTGCTCCAGAACACGATGGCCAGAACCAGCCACAGCAGGCCTGCCACCAGCATCGGCCAGATCACCACCCACAATACGCGCGGATGGAACAGGTCGCGCAACGCGCGCATCAGCGAATCGAGCACGGATGTCATATCGCTATCCGCACAGCCGACTTGGGGCGGAATACCTCGAGCGTGCCCGGGCGTGCCTCGAGGTACGGTCCGCCGATGAGGTCGATGCAATAGGGCACGGCGGCGAAGATGCCGTCGAGCGTCTCCTTGATCGCCTTGGGCTGGCCCGGCAGGTTGAGGATGAGGCTGCCGCCGCGCGTGACGCCGACCTGGCGCGACAGGATCGCGGTCGGCACGTATTTCAGCGAGACCGTGCGCATCGCCTCGCCGAAGCCGGGCAGCACCTTGTGCGCGACGGCGAGCGTGGCTTCGGGCGTGACGTCGCGCGGCGCCGGCCCGGTGCCGCCGGTGGTGAGAATGAGCGAACACTTTTCCGTGTCGGCCAGTTCGATCAGCGTCGCCTCGATCAGCGCCTGCTCGTCGGGGATGAGCCGGGGGACGAATTCGGCGGGATTGGCCAGATTCTCACCGAACCAGGCTTCGAGTGCGGGCAGGCCGCGGTCGTCATACGTGCCGCTGCTGGCGCGGTCACTGATTGAAACCAGACCGATGCGGACAGGATCGTGAGTCATGTGGTCATAAAAGAGGGTTGCGTGAGCTACCCAATTTATCAGAATGCAGAGAAGGTAGATAAGGAGACCGCAATGAACCTGATCAGGATGGTGTTGGCGGCAGGCTGTTTATGGGCGACTGCGGCATTGGCCGATCCGCCTCCGGGCTATCCGTTCGTCAATTTCGATGCCGGCCTGAAGGCTGCCACCGCGAGTGGCAAGCCGATATTCCTGTATTTCGGGCGCTATGGCTGCGCCTGGTGCGATCACACCAACAAGACGACTTTTTCCGACCCGGCGCTAAAAAAACTGTACAGCGACCATTATGAACTGGTGTACGTCGACGCCGAATCGGGCAAGCGGCTGACGCTGCCCTCCGGCGAGCGCATCACCGAGGCTGAACTGGGCGCGCGACTGCAGGCGTTCGCCACCCCGTTGTTCGTGTACCTCACACCGCAGGGCGACAAGATCATGCAGGTTCCCGGCTTCAAGACCGTACAGGATTTTCGTGATTTCGACCGCTACGTGCGCGGCGGCCATTACAGGCAGAAGACCCTGCTGCAATTCCTGGACGGCAAGTCGTGAGGGCGGCGGTCCTGCTGCTGGCCGTTCTGGCGGGCAGCGCGCAGGCGGCGTGGCAATGGAGCGAACCGCTGACCGTCAACTCGGTGCGCGGCGCGAAGATCTACCCCCATCTGGATTCGGCCAATCGTCACAACGTGGCGGTATCGGGCACAACCGTCGGCGTGGCGTGGGAAGACAACCGCAGCGGCAACTCACAGTGTTATCTGGCGATGAAACCGCCCGCTGCGGCCGGTTTCCAGCCGGAAATCCAGTTGAGCCAAACCGAGTGCTACGAGCCGGTCGTGGTCGCACTGGGCGACGGTCGCTTCGTGGCGGCCTGGGAAGAAACAGGCAAGATCCATGCACGGCTGCTGCCCGGTGGCGCGGCGCTGGCCTTGTCGACTGCCGAAGCGGGACAGGCGACGCTGGCGGTGGGCGCTGGCAAGGTGGTGGCGGCCTGGGCCGAGCAGGCCGGACGGTTCCGCCGCATCGTCGTATCCCGACTGGATGTGACGGCTGGCACGCTGCGGGCGGAGCCGGCGCGGCCGATCGAGGCAGCCTTGCCGACCGACGGGCAGGGCTGGCCCGCGCTGGCCGTGGCGGGCGACGGCAGCATCACCGTGGCGTGGGAAGACCGTCGCAATCGCCACACCGTGCTGCTGACGAGTCACAGCAGCGACGGTCTGAATTTTTCGGTGCCGGTTCGTTTGAACGAACCGCCCGAGGCCGGCGGATTGGGCCAGTCCATGGGATTGGGCGCGGGCACGGGCGCGATGCGACCGACGTTGACGGTCTGGGGAACCGAGGCAGTCGTCGCCGTCTGGCTCGACAAGCGCGATTTCCTGTCCGGCTATGACGTCTATGCGGCATTTGATCCAGGCACGCGTCACTTCGGCGCCAACGTCAAGGTGCAGGATGACTTCGGCGAGAATATGGCGCAATGGCATGCACTCGTCGCTGGTAGCGCCGATGGGCGATTGCTCGCGCTGTGGGACGATGCCCGCGACGGAACACAGGACGTGTGGCTGGCCAACTGGGACGGCTCGGCATTCGGCGACAATGTGGCGATACCGGGCGCCGCCGGGCCCGGTACGCAATCCGATCCCGCCGCTGCGCTGGATGTCGCGGGTGGGCTGCACGTGGTCTGGCTGGAGCAGGACGAACAGGCTGGCGCACGCGTCCGCTATGCGCATGCCATCTGGAAGTGATCAAGCCCTAGATCCAGCCGCGCCGCTTGAGCCGCCGGTACAGTACCAGGACGCTTGCACCGGTCAGCGCCAGCAGGGCCGGATAGGCCCACGGCCATTTCAACTCGGGCATGTCGGCGAAATTCATGCCGTAGAGGCTGAACACCACCGTGGGCAAGGCGAGCAGCGCGCCCCAGCCAGCCAGCTTCTGTACCGATTCATTTTGCTTCACCGACAGCGAGGCGAGGTGGAATTGCATGGCGTCGGACGTCGAGGCGCGCAGGCGGTCGATGGCGGCCGACACCCTGACCGCATGATCGTGGATGTCGCGGTAGTAGGCCTTGAGTTCCCTGGTGGACAACTCCGGGTGCAGGCGAATGAGGTTCTGCGAGATTTCCTGCATCGGGTCGGTGGCGTCGCGTAGCGCGGTGAGATCGCGCTTCAACGCGTAGAGTTGTTCCAGCATGTCACGTCCTGACTTGACGCCACCCATCAGCCGGTTTTCCAGTGAGTGGAATCGTTCCTGCATGCCTTCGATGACCGGCCTGAACTGGTCGACGATGAGGTCGAGTACCAGATACAGCGCGTAAGGCGTGCCCACCTTGAGACCGCTGGGTAGCCGCTGTAACCGCTCGCTCACGCGCTGGTAGCTGCCGCCGCTGTCGTGGCGGATGGCGACGACGTAATTCCCGCCCACGAACAGATGCGTTTCACCGAGTTCCAGACGTGCTTCCCAGAGTTGGGCCGTGCGCGCCGCAATGAAAATGTGTCCGTCATACTCTTCCAGCTTGGGGCGCTGGTGCGTGGAAATCGCGTCTTCCAGCGCCAGTTCATGCAGGCCGAGTTCCTGGCCCAGGCGGATGATGGTCTGGCTGTCCGGCGAGTTTAGTTCGATCCAGATGAACTGGCCCGCTTGTCCGATATGGTCGCTGATGTCGTCGAACGGGATGGACTGAACCCCGGAATCGGTAAAGAGCAGGCAGTTGATGGTGAACTCCGGCGGCAAGAGACAGTGGTGATTCTAGGACGAGGTCAGGCGAATGGCACGCGGATTCAAGATCGGGCGCATAGCCGGGAGCGCCGGTCGGTTATGCGGTGCGGCCGGGATTCTCCAGCAGGCCATCGCCGGGCAGCCGGAAATCGACCCGGAACGGATCGGCCTCAAAGGCATGGGCGTGGATGTCGTGCGGGCTTGCTGTCCGCATCAACCGGCGCCGCTGCCGGTCGACTGAGCCACCAGGTCTGTATAGAGGGTGACGTAGTCCGACAGGATCGCTGCTTCGGAATACCGGTGCGTTACCTCGGCATGCCCGGCCTCGATCAGCCGGGCCTTGTGGCGGGCATCGAGCGCCAATGCGGTGCGCAATACTTCGGCCAGCCCCGCCGCATCGGCCAGCGGCGCCAACAGGCCGTTGACACCATCCTGCATCAGTTCCAGCGGACCTTGCGCGCGCGTGGATACGATCAGGGCGCGATTCGCCCAGGCTTCCAGGATGACGTTGCCGAGTGGTTCGTGCACCGACGCACAGACGAATACGTCGGCCAACTGGTAATACGGCGCCGGATCATTCTTCCAGCCAATCCAGTGAACGCGCCCAGCGATTCCAAGCCGTTCCGACAGGGCTTCGAGTTCCTTGCGCAGCGGTCCGTCGCCCACCATCAGCAGATGCGGCGGCATGTTGCCGCCGACCAGGGCCGGCAATTTGGCGAAGGCCTGCAGAAGATCGTGCCAGCCCTTGTTGGGATGCAGCCGGCCGAGGCCGAGAATGACACGGCAGCCATCAAGCCCGAGCTGGCGACGCAACGCATCGAGCGCGACGGGCGTCAGGCGTTCAGGCGTGTCGACGAAATTGCCGATGACATGCACGCGCTCGACAGGTAAACCATGCGTGGTCAGATAGTCGCGAATGCCGTGCGTATTACCGACCCAGGCATGGGCATGGCGGTAGCCCTTGAGGTTGTAGTAGCCGCCCAGCCTGGCCAGGTGCACCGGCAGCCCACCGTCCGACAGATGCACGATGCGCGTGGCGCGGCCCATGTAGGTCTGTACCACATCGGGCTGGAAATCCGCGATGGCGCGATTGATCTTCCAGCGCGAGTACACGTCCCACACACCCAGCATCGGCGCGTGATAATGACGTACCGCCGGGTCGATGGCGTGCGCGATGTCGCCGCCGGCCACGGTGACGGCGGCCACGGGCTGGCCATGGCGCGCCAGCGCGTTCACCAGCCGGATGAAGAAACGTTCGGCGCCGCCCAGATGCTTGCCGCCGATGACGTGCAGGCTGCGTGGCGGTTCGCCCGGGCGGATCAAGGCCGTATGCTCAGAACGGCAGCACGAGCCCGGGCGCGGCCTCGTGAATCACGCGGCGGAAATCGGCCTGGATCTTTTCCAGGGCTTCGGCGGTGTCGGCCTCGAAGCGCAGCACGATTACCGGCGTGGTGTTGGACGGGCGGGCGAGGCCAAAGCCGTCGGCATATTCGACTCTAAGGCCATCGAGGGTGATGACTTCCTGCGCATCGGGAAAGCGCGCGGTTTTCTGTAGCCGCTCCATCAGCGCGTAGTGTTCGCCTTCGGCCATCTTGATGTTGAGTTCGGGCGTGTTCACCGTATCGGGCAGGCCGTGCAGGGTGGCGTTGATGTCGGGCTGCTTGCTCAGGTATTCGAGCAGCCGCGCGCCGGCGTAGAGGCCGTCGTCGAAGCCGAACCAGCGTTCCTTGAAGAACACGTGACCGGACATCTCGCCGGCCAGCAGCGCGCCGGTTTCCTTCATTTTCGCCTTGATGAAGCTGTGGCCGGTCTTCCACAACAGCGGGCGGCCGCCGCGGTCTGTGATCCAGCCGAACAGATTGCGCGTCGACTTGACGTCGAAAATGATTTCGGCGCCGGGATTGCGCGAGAGCACGTCGTCAGCGAACAGCATGAGCTGGCGGTCGGGGAAGATGATGCTGCCGTCCTTGGTCACCACGCCGAGGCGGTCGCCGTCGCCGTCGAAGGCGAGGCCGATTTCGGCGTCGCTGGTCTTCAGCCGCGCAATCAGGTCCTGCAGGTTCTTCGGCTGCGAGGGATCGGGATGATGGTTGGGAAAGTTGCCGTCGACCTCGCAGAACAACTCCTCGACCTGGCAGCCCATGTCGCGGTAGAGCCTGGGGGCGAACGCGCCGGGGACGCCGTTGCCGCAGTCGATGATGATCTTCATCGGACGCGCCAGTTTGACGTCGGAGACGATGCGCGCGAGGTATTCGCCGGCGATGTCGTGCTGGCGGAAGCCGCCGTCGCCGTGCGCGAGGTCGTTGTCGACCAGCCGCTGGCGCAGCTTCTGGATGGCGTCGCCCGACAGCGTCTCGCCACCGAGCACCATCTTGAGACCGTTGTAGTCGGGTGGGTTGTGGCTGCCGGTGACCATCACCGCGCTGTTCGTGTTCAGCTGATACGCGGCGAAATAGGTCATCGGCGTGGCGACCATGCCGAGGTCCACCACACCGACGCCGGCCTTGCGGATACCGCGTGCCAGCGCGGCGGCGAGATCAGGCCCCGACAGGCGACCATCACGGCCGATGCAGATTTCGGTCTGGCCGCGCGCCACCGCTTCGGAGCCGATGGCGTGACCGATGGCCTCAACGACTTCCGGCGTGAAAGTCGTGCCGACGATGCCGCGGATGTCGTAGGCCTTGAAGATTTCCTTGGGGTATTCCACAACGCACTCCCTGTTTTCGAATGGATCGATTCTAACCGGGCCGCGTGCTGAAATACTGCATCAAGCGGCGTGGAAGCCAGTCGAGCCTGCCCGGAAAGGGGCCGCACGGGAAGGCGACGTGGCCGCCGGCAGCGGGCTGTTCGAGCATGACCACAGGGGAGACTTCATTCGGCGACGGCAATGCCCAGGCAGGCAGGAACGGATCGTTGCGCGCGTTGAGGACGAGCGTGGGCACGGCGATGGCGCGCAGCAGCGGTTTGGAGGATGCCTTGAGCCAGTAGTCGTCGGCATCGCGGAAGCCATGCAGCCGGGCCGTGACCAGCGTGTCGAATTCGCGGAAGGTGGTGGCGGCGGCAATCGCCTTCGCATCGAGCACGCCGGGAAATTGTGCGGTCTTTCGCAACGCCTTCTGCTTCAAGGTGACGAGAAAACGGGCGGTGTAGACGCGGCGATTGAAGCCACGATCGAGCGTGCGGCCGGCCGCGACGAGATCGAGCGGCGCGGAAACGCTGGCGGCGCGTTCGATCAGCGTGTTTGCTGCAACGCCCTGTTCCCCCAGCCATTTCAGCAGCGCGTTGCCGCCGAGCGACACGCCGACAGCATGAACCGGAACGCCGGTATGCAGCGATTTGACGTGGCGCAGCATGCGGCCGATCTCTACACTGTCACCGGCGAAATAAGCACGCGGCAGGCGGTTGTCCTCGCCCGAGCAGCCGCGAAAATGCGCCACCACGCCATGCCAGCCGCGCATCCGGACGTGGGTCATCAGATCGCGCGCATAGACGCTGTCGGCGCTGCCTTCCAGGCCGTGGAACAGTACCACCACCGGCGCACCGGCCCGGCCGTCCACCCAGTCGAAATCGAGAAAGTCGCCATCCGGCAACTCCAGTCGTTCACGACGATAGGCCACTGGCGGGACGCGGATGAACAGATTGCTGTAAATGGTTTGCAGATGGCCGCCAGGCAGCCAGGCTGGCGCGCGATAAGCCATGTTCTCTGGAAAAGACATGGCGCGAGGCTGGGGCAAGCCGCTACCGTCCCTTAATGCAGGACAGTGGGCGGCGTGTGTGCGGGCGGCGTGCCGCCCACCTGGAGCGGTGAGGCATGGTGCAGCACCATGTGCCAGCCGCCGTCGGCATCCTTGCGGTAGACATTGGTTGCGAGTATGGCCGGGCGCGGCCCAGACTCCTGGCCGATGATGAGATATTCGCGAACGATGCGGATAACCTGCGCGGCTTCGCGCATCTGGTGGGCGACTTCCACCTGCACGTTGAACTGGCCCGCTGCCTCGAACATGCTGTGCCAGCCGGCTGCAACCGCGGTGCGTCCGTTCAGGGGTGCGGCCAGCGGATGGATGCAGGCGATGTCGTCGTCGCTGGCCCAGACCGCCATCATGGCGTCGAGCGAGCGTGCCTCGAAGGCGGCGTAGAACGCGGTTTCGGCGGCTTCGGGGGTTGGGAAGTTGAGTGCAGACATGGTTTTCGAATCAGTCTCTCGCCCCGCTTCCGGGACGGCGTCGCTAGTGGTGGCTGCCGCTGGGCTTGCCTTTCAGACGATACAGTGTGCCGCAATACGGGCACAGCGCCTCGCCGCGCACCTCGACGGGCAGGTAGATGCGCGGATGGGCGTTCCAGTCGGTCTGCTGCGACGTCGGGCAATGCAGTGGCAGGTCGCTTTCGGTGATTTCGATGACGCGCTGGGTGTTGTCGTGCCGTTTGCTCATATCGTATCCGCTTCAGACCGCGCTGAGCCAGTCGGTATGGGCTGCAGCACGACCGTGCACGCAGTCGAAATACATCGCCTGCAGTCTGGTCGTGATGGGACCGCGCGTGCCTTCGCCGATGGTGCGGTTGTCGAGTTCGCGGATCGGCGTCACTTCGGCGGCGGTGCCGGTGAAGAAGGCCTCGTCGGCGCAGTAGACCTCGTCGCGCGTGATGCGCTTCTCGATCACCTGCAGGCCGATTTCGCCGGCCAGCTGAATAATGGTGTCGCGCGTGATGCCTTCCAGCGCGGCCGTAAGATCGGGTGTGTAGAGCTTGCCGTTGCGCACCATGAAGAAGTTCTCGCCCGACCCTTCGGCGACGAAGCCGTCGACGTCGAGCAGCAGCGCCTCGTCGTAGCCGTCCGTCTCGGCTTCCTTGTGCGCGAGGATCGAGTTCATGTAGTTGCCGTTGGCCTTGGCCTTGCACATGGTGATGTTGACGTGATGACGCGAGAACGAACTGGTCTTCACGCGGATGCCGTTGTCCAGCGCTTCCTGCCCGAGGTAGGCGCCCCACGGCCAGGCGGCGACGATGACGTGTACCGAGAGGTTCTTCGCCGAGATGCCCATCGCTTCCGAGCCGAAGAACGCCATCGGGCGCAGGTAGCCGGATTCGAGCTTGTTTTCACGCACCACGGTGCGTTGTGCCTCGGAAATCGTGGCCTTGTCGAACGGCAGTTTCATGCCGAGGATGTGAGCGGAGCGGAACAGCCGGTCGGTGTGTTCCCCGAGACGGAAGATCGCGGTGCCCTGTTCAGCCTTGTAGGCACGCACCCCCTCGAACACGCCCATGCCGTAGTGCAGGGTGTGGGTCAGAACGTGGGTGGTGGCGTCGCGCCAGGGGACGAGCTTGCCGTCGTACCAGATGACGCCATCGCGGTCGGCCATGGACATGGTGAAAAGTCTCTAACGGATGGAAAACGTCAATCTTACCGGATTCCTGGCGCAGAGAAGCACACGACGGGTGGGGAGATTGCCGGGCACGTTGCAGGCCTCCGTCCAGCGAGGTGGAAGAGGTTCGCGGACCTGCTGGTGATGTCTTTTTGCGCTGGATTCGGGCGCTACGGATCGCCTGGCCAGCGTCAAAGATAGGTTTTGGCTTCCTCGCCCGGATTGGGCAGTCCCGCCAGGCGCCAGGCTTCGCGCGGGTTGGTGAACAGGTCCTGCATGCAGCCGGGCTTTTGTCCGGCGAGATGACAGACATGGTGGAACGCGGTGATGCTGTTGTGTTTGGAAAACTCTTCGCGCAGGGTTTGCAGCAGGCCGAGCTGAGTGTCGTTGAGCGGGCCAATCCCGTCGGTCTGGGCGATGCGGTCCGCAAGGTTTTCATTCCACATGGCGGGGTCGATCAGAAAACCGTCGGGGTCGAAAACGGCAGTGCTGGACGAATCGTAGTGGGTATTCATTGCAAGCTCCTGATGAGTCATGTGAATACTAGGTATAGCATCCGGTTCGCAATCAGCCAGGTTTGAGCGGGAGAACGTCTTCGGCTGGCTGTGGACGGCCGAAGTGATAGCCCTGGGCATAGTCCACGCCGAGTTTCGTCACCCACTGAAGAATGACCGCGGACTCGACATATTCCGCAATCGCCCGCTTGCCGTAACCATGTATGGCCTCGACCAGGGCTTTTACGAACAGACGGTGATCCTGGCTGCGATCCAGCGCCCGCTTGCGGCCGGGCCCGCGAATGCCGGAGAGCCCATGGACATAAAAATGTGTTTTATCGGGTTGCCGCCTTATGGCTTGGCAAATGACAGGCGGGCCGCAGTCAGAGGATCCGTTCGTGGTCGAGTTGCCTGACCAGCGCACGCACGGGGGCAGGTAACGCCGCATCGAGCGCATCGGCCAGGGGAAGCCATCTCTGGCCGGGTGGCGTGGCGTGGCGTGGCGCAAGCCGAAGCTGCACCGGCTGGATATGCAGCTTGAAGTGGGTGAAGCTGTGCGTGAAGTGCGGCAGCGCTTGCCGGGTCAACGCGATGAAACCGAAATGTTCCCGGCAATGATCGGTGGCATCGAGATCGACGGACAGCTCGGGCAGACTCCACAAGCCGCCCCAGATGCCTTGCGACGGGCGCTTTTCAAGCATGAGTTCGCCACGATCGAGCAGCAGCAGCATCTGCACCCTTTTTTGCGGCAGCGCTTTTTTGGGGCGCGACGTCGGCAAGTCGCCGGTACGGTCCTGCGTGTGGGCGATACAGTCGACGTTGACCGGGCAGACCGCACATGCCGGCTGACTGCGGGTGCAGACGAGCGCGCCGAGATCCATCATGCCCTGGGTGTAAGCCTCGATGGCCGCACCCGGCAGCCGTGACTCGGCCAGCGTCCACAATGCCGACTCGACCTTCCTGTCACCGGGCCAGCCGGCAATGCCGCCATGGCGTGCCAGTACGCGCTTGACGTTGCCATCGAGAATGGCACAACGCTGGCCGAATGCCAGGGCGGCAATGGCGGCGGCGGTCGAGCGCCCCACCCCCGGCAACTGCGCGATGACGTCGGACTGCACCGGAAACATGCCGCCATGCACGGCCACGATGGCGCGCGCGGCGGCGTGCAGATTACGCGCGCGGCTGTAATAGCCAAGCCCGCTCCACAGGGCGAGTACGTCATCTTCGGGTGCGGCAGCCAGGGCTTGCAGATCGGGAAAACGCGCGATAAAGCGTTCGAAATAGGGGATGACCGTGGCGACCTGGGTCTGCTGCAGCATGATTTCCGACAGCCAGATGCGGTAAGGATCGCGTGTGGCCTGCCACGGCAGGCTGTGGCGACCGTGGTATCGGTGCCAGTGGATGATGCGGGATGAAAACGGGTTCACCCTGACACAGTAGCATCCTTTGATGCTCTGGCAGGGTGAAAGTACGCTGTAATCCGGGTGCTCAGGCGTGGCCGAGCTTCTGGCGGAACAGGCCCATCAGCTTGCCTAATGCCGATTCGGTGATCGATTTGCGTTCAACCAGCACGGCTTCGCCGTGACGCAACTTGTCGGCCAGGCGATGCAGACCGATCGAGAAGCTGTTCATGCCGTCCTGATCCGAGAACAGATAGGTGCTCTTGATGCCGCTGATCCAGCCCAGCCGCGCCCAGCGGAAGGTGTCGTCGTCGTAGTGGAATTCCACCCAGTCGCCCTTGTTCAGCGCACGGGCACGCAGGGTGAACTCATCTTCCACTTCGGGTACGGCCGGCTCGGCTTCGGCTGCCTCCGCGACAACGGCTTCGGGCACGGCGGGAGCCGACGCCAGCGCCTCGATTTCCTCGGGCGTGATGTCGGGCAGCGGAACCGGCTGGGAATTGGGCCGCACCGCGTTGGCGTGCAGGATGACCAGGGTGGCGAAAAAGCGATCGGAGAGTTTCTGCGGCAGGTCGATTTCCGCCGTGCCTTCGCGCAGACGCTTCAGCAGTCCGGGCAGGATGCGCACCAGCATCAGGCGCGCGTCCATGTCCGCCTTGGGCTGCACGCTCCAGACCAGTTCGCGCATGGTTTCGACATGGCTGTTGAAATGCGCGCCCTGCTCGCCTTCGTTGATGTAATCCTGGGTAAGCAATTGCGCCCAGTCACGCCGCAGGAATTCGCGCACGGCGTCGACCGCCTGCTGATCCTTGAGTGCGCGATTGATGAAATCGTGCACGATGACCGGCGCGAGTTCGGCGCGTTCGCTTTGCTTGATCTGGGTGATATCCGGTTGCAGACTGACATCCACCGTTTCTTCGAGCGTTTCTTCCAGGGTGGAGGCCATGGTTTCCAGCTCGATGGCGGCGGATTCGAATACGGCGATATCCTGTTCGAAACTTTCCAGCACCCGGCTGACCACCTGCGAGATGGCTTCCAGACGGGCATTGCCCGTCTCGTTGTCGGGCAGGTGCACGGAAAGCGTGGCGATCGCATCCAGCATGCGGCGCACGGGATGGTTCGACTGCGAGAAGAAATTGCGGTCGAGCATCGCTGCCTTCAGCACCGGAATCTGCAGGCGCGCGATTTGCGCCTTCAGGCGATCGGGAATGGATGCCTCGTCGAAGACCACGTCGAACAGCATCGCCACGGCATCCACCAGCACCGCATCGAGCGGACTCGCAGCCTGCATCACCGGGCTCTGCTGCAGGCTGCGCAGCACGTTGCTGACGTTGGCGGCTTCCAGCAGAGGCAACTCGAAGCGCCCGCCGCCGGGCAGCATGACGGCGCCGGATTGCAACTGGCTGAGCGAATCGAGCAGGCTGACACTGCCAAGTCCGGCCGGCGCACTGCTGCCGGTACCCATGCCGGCGCCGCCGGCATGGCCGCCCGTTGCCGGGCCGCCGCTATACGCGAGCTGCTCGAACAACCTGAACATGTCGCTGCCAGTTTGTTGTCCTTCCGGCATGGCAGGAGCTGTGCCGGCGGATGCGGCGCCATGCGGGGCGGGACCTGCGCCTTGAGCCCGGTTTTTCGCGCCGACCTTGAGGTCGGGCAGGATACCGCGGTCGATCAGGTCACGATTGATGCCCTGGTAGATGTGGGCGAGTTCGGTGGTGAGAACCAGATCAAACTGGTTCAGCAGCACGATCCGCACGTCCTGTTCCAGCTGCATGCGCGTGATGCCATCCAGCATCGCTTCGCACAGCGCGCGCGGGCCGAGCGGGTTGTCGTTTTCGGCCAGATCGCTGCGGCCCAGCAGATGGGCAATGCGGGCATCCAGGGCAACCAGTTCCTCGGCGCAGTTGAAACGCAGCCGCGAGGTGGCTTTGTCGATCGCCAGCGTGATTTCGAAGTCCTGGTCGTCCACCAGGGACAGTTCGAGCAATTCGCTGCCGGCTGTCTTCTCGCGACTGAGCGTGAAATCGCTGAAGTTCTGGCAGAAGGCGTCCTTGCAAGCGCTTAACAGCTCATTAGCCTGCTTGTTGAGGATGACTTGAGCACCATAATACGTGTTGCGCGTCTCCAGCAAAGGCGAGCGCTCGGCCATTGCCAGCATCGTGTTTTCCATGGCCTCGGCCTGTCGGGTCAGCACACGGGTCGCGCCCTCGATCAGCAAGTCACGGCAACCGTGCAGTACGGACAAGGTCTCGGCGGAGACCTGCGCACGGCGCGATCGCTCGAATTGACTAAGGTTGACTACGACTGAATTATCTGGCATCTCGCGCTCCATGGGATCACCTCGCGGTATCGGCGGCGGGCCGGCCTGAACGGAGGGTGTACGCGTGACAGCAATACTGCCGGCAGTTCCGCTATCTCGTCCGCCGTGTGCGGCAGGCGAGACCGGTAACTTTGCGTCCCTGCCTCGCGGCGAGGTTTGCCCTGTTCGGTGGTCGGCGATTGCGCCGAAAAATCGACACACAACCGCATAACTGGTCTATCGGCCAGGGCGAACAAAACTTGAGTGTAGTCGAAGCCGAAATATCAGGAAGCGCCGGTTTCCAGGCTGTCCTTGAGGCGCAGCATGGCATTGCGGGTTAGTGACTGCTCCGGAATGCGTGCCCGCCCCGCACGGATTTCAGCCGCAAGGCGATCACGGTTTAGTGAAAAGCACTGCTCGCCTTCGCTGTCGCAAAGCAGCAGATGGCCGCGTACGCCAGCCCAGGCGACGCGAGCAGTCGCGAGCCCTTCGCAGGATGGGTTGAAATCCACCCAGTCCCCTTCGATCAACTGTTGCACTTGATGCAGGACGGGATCGTTTGCCTGCGGATCCGGTGTTTGCCCGGCAAATGATTCGATTTGTGCCTGTGTAATGCGCTGTGGCGTAAATGTGCTGACCCGCGCTTCGCGATGCCCGAGGGCAGGGCGGATCCAGCATTCCTGGGTAGCGGTAATGGCGCTGAAGAAATCCTTTAATTGAGCCGGTTCGGCCCCTTGGGCCTGGAGCCCTTTGCGCAATGCGGTGTTGATGATCGGGATCGCTTGCAGACGTGCTTCCCGTGTAGCGTCGCTGTCGGGGGCGTGCAGGCTGAGGAAGAGGTTCTGCAGGGTCAGACAGGCTGCCCGCCAGTCGGGCCCCTCGCCGGATTCGGCTACATAGAGAGAGGCCATATGTGGAACCCAGGCGGCTTCCAGCCGCCGCAAGACGGATTCGGGGGCGGGATAGCGCTCGGTCAGGTCATTCAGATTTTCCAGGGCCAGCAGCGTGCCCAGTTCCTGCCGCTCGATCCGTTCCAGATGCGTCACTGCAGCATTCAGCGTCGTTCCGGGGCGTGCATTCTCGCCAGCCAGCCAGGCGGCGAGTGTGCTGTGTGCACGGGCAAAGGCCTCATTCGGGTGATCGGCGTCGCCGGCAATGACGGCACAGGCGGTGTGGATCTGCTCGAGTGCGCTGGCGTGCGTGGCGTTGCCCTCTGGAAAACGTCGGGCGAGCTGGCCGATCAGGTCGATCAGTTGGCGTGCCGGGTGCTGATCGTCGCTGAAAAACTCGGTCGAGACGAGTGCAGCCCTGAGCGCCGGGATTTGCAGGTGCGCAATTTCTGCCTTGTAGTGCGGCGAGACGGCGGGGTCGTCGAAGATGAATTCGAACAGGCTGGCCAGGGCATCCAGTATGGCGAGATCGAACGCGCCGGTACCGGCCTGGCTTGCATCCTTTTGCAGGTGCCGCAGAGCCAGAGCCGGCTCCCCGGCGTCGACGCTTGCAGGGTCGGCAGACAAGGCGCGCCAGCCGGCCAGGCTGTCGGCCAGGCTGCGCGGCGGAGCGGTCTGGAACAAGCCGCCCGGCAGCCCTCCGGTTGCCGGGCCGGGCTGCCCCGTGGCGGCGGAGACGGACCGGATATGCGCCAGCACATCGTGTCCTGCGCCGGGCTCGCTACGCCGGGGCGGTGTCGG
Organism: uncultured Thiobacillus sp.; assembly: GCA_964452995.1. Taxonomy (GTDB): domain Bacteria; phylum Pseudomonadota; class Gammaproteobacteria; order Burkholderiales; family Thiobacillaceae; genus Thiobacillus. Next base: position 75,065 of record CAYVOR010000002.1, on the reverse strand, counting down.
ACGGGGAGCGTCCATGGCCGGAAGGCCAGGAAGATCGACCGCGCCCAGGAACTGGTTGAGCGCCGTGTAGGTGTGTTTCAGCGTATCGAGCAGTGGCGTGCCTACGCATTCGAGCAAAAAGGTGCCGCAGGCCGGGCTCATGCCCTGCGAGTCGAGCGCGCGCGAGAGGGCGCGCACCACCGGAAGCGGGCCGTAGGTCTCGGGTTGGGTGCCGCTTGTGCTGTTTCCACGCGTGGTCTGCTGCACGGCCCCGATGCGGTGGAACAGCAGCAGCATGTCGGCGCGCAGTATCTCGGTCATGTGGGCTGCAAGCTTTTCTTCGGCGAGCTGGCGCTTGAGCGTCTCGTCGTCCACCAGTTGCAGTTCGGGCGCACGGTCGCCGTGGCGGCGGGGAAACGTCTCGGGCCGGGCGAGATGGCGGCGGAACTGATCGGCAAATGCGGCGGACAAAGCTTCCGGGCGGGTGTTGAGCAGGTCGAGGCAGGTTTGCCCGGTGGCGATGTCCGGGATGGTCATCCGTTCGGCCAGTACCCGCAGAATCGTGTCCTGAATCGAGACACGGCTGCGCTGGAAGAAATTTTCCAGTGCCTGCGTCATGCGCGCATCGGCTTCGCCTAGCAGTTCGACAGGAGAGAAGGGGGATAGCTGGGTATTCATGGCCTGAGTGCAATAACGGCCAGGGAAACGAATTATTGACAGGCGGCCAACCCGGATAAACGGCTGCCAGCCTTGAGTGGAGCGGGCGAAGGGAATCGAACCCTCCTCATGAGCTTGGGAAGCTCAGGTAATGCCACTATACGACGCCCGCGCGGTGTCGGTACCCTTCAGGGTAGAATCCGGCATGATACTGAAACTTGCATGCCTCCGATAGAAGGTCGTGATTTGTGATTGAACTGGTCATCAACGGCGAACCCCGCCGCTTCCCCGCCCCGCTCACCCTGAGCCAGCTGGTCGAATCATTGGACCTGGCGGGAAAGCGCATCGCCATCGAGAAAAACGGCGAGATCGTCCCGCGCAGCCAGCATGCCGATAGCCGGCTTGCCAGCGGCGATCGCCTGGAAATCGTCGTCGCGGTGGGCGGCGGCTGATCCCGGGAGCAGGGCGTTGAAGCCGTCCTTTTGTATCCTCTTTACGTAACCCTTCCCCCTCTTGTGCTTTAACTCTTGGCCGAATTTATGGAACCTCTCGTCATCGCCGGACAATCCTATGGCTCGCGCCTGCTGGTCGGAACCGGTAAATACAAGGACTTCGAGCAAACGCGCCTTGCGGTCGAGGCCTCGGGTGCGGAAATCGTCACCGTCGCGATCCGCCGCACCAATATCGGCCAGGACGCCAGCCAGCCGAGCCTGCTCGATGCGCTGCCGCCGTCGAAATACACCTACCTGCCCAACACCGCCGGCTGCTATACGGCGGATGACGCGATCCGCACGCTGCGCCTGGCGCGCGAGCTGCTCGACGGCCACCGCCTCGTCAAGCTCGAGGTGCTGGGCGATTCCGAATCGCTCTATCCCAACGTCGCCGAGACGATCAGGGCTGCCGAGGTGCTGGTGAAGGACGGTTTTCAGGTCATGGTCTACACGTCGGACGACCCCATCGCCGCCAAACAGCTGGAAGACATCGGTTGCGTCGCGGTGATGCCGCTGGCGAGCCTGATCGGTTCGGGCATGGGCATCCTCAATCCGTGGAATCTGCAGATCATCATCGACCGCCTGTCGGTGCCGGTGATCGTCGATGCCGGCGTCGGTACCGCGAGCGACGCCGCCATCGCGATGGAACTGGGCTGCGACGCCGTACTGATGAATACGGCGATCGCCGGCGCCGGCAATCCGGTGCTGATGGCCTCGGCCATGAAAAAAGCGGTGGAGGCCGGACGCGAGGCGTTTCTCGCCGGCCGCATGCCGAAGAAGATCTACCAGGCCAGCCCGAGTTCGCCCACCAGCGGGCTCATTACCGGCAGCAAGTAGTCCCATGACGAGCGGCACCGGCGCGCATCCGCGCATCCGTTCCTATGTGCTGCGCGCCGGTCGCGTCGGCTCCGGTCAGGCGCGGGCGCTGGCCGAGATCGGACCGCGCTTCATGCTGCCCTATCAGCCAGTTGTGCTCGATCTCGACGCCGCATTCGGCCGCGCCGCCTCGCATGCAAACCCCGTGCCGCGCATCCTGGAAATCGGTTTCGGCATGGGCGAGGGGCTGGCCGGGATCGCTGCGGCCCATCCTGAAAACGATTACCTGGGCGTGGAAGTCCACACACCGGGTGTCGGCGCGCTGCTGAAACAGATCGGTGAGCGCGGTCTCGCCAATGTGCGCGTCATCCAGCACGATGCCGTCGAAGTGCTGACCCACATGCTGGCGCCGGACAGCCTGGCCGGTATCCACATTTTCTTTCCCGACCCCTGGCACAAGAAGCGCCACCACAAGCGGCGCCTGATCCAGTCGCCGCTTGTGGGCCTGCTGGCGAGCCGACTGGCACCCGGCGGCTACATCCATCTGGCGACCGACTGGCAGGACTACGCTGAACAGATGCTCGCGGTGCTCTCGTCCGAACCGCTGCTTATCAACACCGTGGCGGACTACGCGCCGCGCCCCGACACCCGTCCGCTCACCAAATTCGAGCAGCGCGGCATTCGTCTGGGCCATGGGGTGTGGGACCTGGTATTCCGCCGATCCTAGCAGCCTGTCGGACTTGAAGGAAATCGGCTGCAAATCCGCCTGGCCGGTTCATATTTCGCCGCTTTCCTGGGCAATAGAACGACTATTGCCCGGCGAAACCGTCAAAATCTGCCCTCGCCCAGCCGAATTTTCGCTTCGATTCTTCAAGTCCGACAGGCTGCTAGAAATCCGCCATGGCATGCGGCTATGATGCATGTCATGGATCTTCTCGAACTCGCCAAGGCCGCACTCGCGCTGTTTGCCATCGTCGATCCGGTCGGCGTGATTCCGATATTTCTTCTGGCCACCCAGGGTTCCACGATTGCACAAAGCCGCACCGCGGCGCGGATCGCCGCATTGACCGTGCTCGGCGTGCTGACGCTGTTCACGTTTCTGGGCGAGCCGCTGCTGATGTTTTTTGGTGTCCGCCTCGCCGCGTTTGCCGTAGCGGGCGGCTTGCTGCTGCTATTGCTGGCGCTATCGATGGTGCAGGCGCACGTCAGCCCGCAGCGGCAGACCCGGGATGAGGCGGCCGAAGCCGAGGAACGGGATGCGGTGGGCGTGGTGCCGCTGGGTATTCCCCTGCTGGCCGGGCCGGGTGCGATCACCCACGTGATCGTGGCGGCTTCCGCGGCCAAGGGCGATGTGCTCTATCAGGCGGCCCTGCTGGTCCCGGTGGCGCTGGTCGCCTTGTCGGTGTGGCTGGCGTTTCGTGCTGCCCCAATGATTTCGCGACGCCTGGGAAAAACCGGAATCCATGTCATCACCCGCTTGATGGGCCTCATCATCGCGGCGATTTCGATCGAGATGATCGCGGACGGACTTGGCAAGCTGTTTCCCGGCTTGCTGGGCTGATTCGGTACGGGGCGCGCCGACCGGCGGGGACAAACCCGGCAACTTGCACGTCCTGCGCGCGTCCTATCATGCAGTCACGGTAGCGTTTAACCCATAGGGGCGGTAGATGCGCCATGCAGGCAGTCAACTCAATCAAGGAGCCAGGTATGGAATTTGGAATCGTCGGACTCGGTCGTATGGGGGGCAACATGGCGCGGCGGTTGGCACGCAAGGGCATCAAAATCGCGATCAACAACCGCAGCCATGAGGTAAGCGAGGCCATCGCGAAGGAAACCGGACATCTTGCCTGTGCGTCGCTGCAGGATCTGGTTGCGGCATTGCAGGCGCCACGCATCGTCTGGTTGATGCTGCCGGCGGGCGAGGCCACCGAGACGGCGCTGGATACGCTTGTACCCCTGCTTGCGCCGGGCGATCTCGTGGTCAACGGCGCCAATGCCTATTACAAGGACGATTTGCGCTATGCCGAAAGCCTGGCGAAGCAGGCGATCGAATTTGCCGACGCCGGTGTGTCCGGTGGGGTGTGGGGGCTGGAAAACGGCTACTGCATCATGTTCGGCGGCAGCGGGGCGGCCGCCGCGCGCCTCAAACCCTATATGGAGGCGTTCGCCCCCACCCCGACAGATGGCTGGCTGCATACCGGCCCGGTCGGCTCCGGCCATTACGTCAAAATGGTTCACAACGGCATCGAGTACGGCATGATGCAGGCGTTCGCCGAAGGCTTTGCGATGATGAAAGACAAGCCGGGCTTCGATCTCGACGTCGGCGAAATCGCCGAACTGTGGCGGCATGGCAGCGTGGTGCGGTCCTGGCTGCTGGACCTGTCGGCCGATTTCCTGGCGAAGGATCAGACGCTGGCGTCCATCGAGCCTTTCGTGGCCGATTCGGGCGAGGGACGCTGGACCGTGCTCGAGTCGGTCGAGCAGGGCATCCCCACGCCGGTGATGTCGCTGGCGCTGATGATGCGTTTCGCCAGCCAGGGCAGGAACGATTACGCCGCGAAGATGCTGGCGAAAATGCGCCAGGGATTTGGCGGCCATGCGGTGAAGGAGGATTGAGATGAATCTGGTCAAGAACACGAGCCCGGAGAATCTGCCGTGTTCATTCGTCATCTTCGGCGCAACCGGCAATCTCGCATCGAACAAGCTGCTGCCGGCGCTGTATCACCTCGAAATGGCGAGCCGGCTGGCAGAGTCGCTCACCATCATTGTCTTTTCGCGGCGCGACTGGACCATCGAAGACTGGCGCGGGCATATGCGCGAAACCCTCAAGGACAAGATCAAGGGCTCGCTCGATACGCCGGTGTTCGAGCGTTTCGTTGCCCGCTTCGTCTATCACAAGGGCGATCTCAACGATGTTGATTCCTTCCGGACGCTGGCGGATCGTCTGCCGCCGGAATCGGCCTGCTCGAGCACGGTATTCTATCTGGCGATCAAGCCAGCCGAATTCGGCGCGGTGGTGCAGAACCTTGAAACGGTCGGGCTCAACAAGCCGCGCGGAATGAATCGGGTGGTGATCGAGAAGCCATTCGGCGAGGACCTTGAATCGGCGCAGACGCTGAATCGTTTGCTGCACCAGCATTTCGACGAGGAGCAGGTCTATCGCATCGACCATTTTCTCGGCAAGGAAACGGTACAGAACCTGCTGGTCTTCCGCTTCGCCAACACGCTGATCGAACCCTTGTGGAACCGTAATTTCATCGATCACGTGCAGATCACGGTGGCCGAATCGATCGGCATCGAGAGGCGCGCCAACTATTACGATCACGCAGGCGCATTGCGCGACATGCTGCAGAACCACCTGATGCAGTTGCTCACCGTGGTCGCGATGGAGCCGCCGCCCGCACTCGAGGCTGACGCCCTGCGCGATGAAAAAGTCAAAGTGCTGCGTTCGATCCGGCCGATTGCCAAGCGCGCCGTGCATGCCCACGCAGTGCGCGCGCAGTACACACGAGGCAGTATCAATGGCCAGTCGGTCCCGGGCTATCAGCAGGAAGAAAACGTCGAGCCCAACTCCATCACCGAAACCTACGCCGCCGCCAAGTTTTATATCGACAACTGGCGCTGGAGCGGGGTGCCGTTCTACCTGCGGACCGGCAAGCGTCTCGCAAGCCACACCTCGATGATTGCCATCCGCTTTCGTCATCCGCCGCAGCAGCTGTTCCGCGAAACGCCGATCGAGTCGATTGCGCCGAACTGGGTGTTGCTGTCGATCCAGCCCGAGGAGTCGATGCGCATGGAAATCCATGTCAAGCAACCGGGACTCGACATGGATACGCGCGTGATGCAGATGAACGCGAGTTTCCTCAAGACCGACGAGCAGACGCTCGACGCCTATGAGACCCTGCTGCTCGACGTGATCGAAGGCGATCGTTCGCTGTTCATCCGCTTCGACGAAGTCGAATGGGCGTGGCGCGTGGTCGACCCCATTCTCAGAAACTGGACGGTCGAGCGCGAATTCATCCCCACGTACCCCGCCGGTTCCTGGGGGCCGGCCGAGGCGAACCGCCTGTTCGACAGCGACGACCAGACCTGGCGCGACGAGCTGTGATGGCGACCCAGTGGCGGGTGTTTGCCGATAGCTCTGCGCTGGTGCGGGCGCTGGCCGACGCGCTGTGCGCCGAGGCCGCAGCGGCAATCGCCGCGCGTGACGCGTTCCACCTGGTGCTGGCCGGCGGCACCACGCCGCGCGTCTTGTATGCCGAGCTGGCCCGGCGCGGCGCGGGCGACGCGCGCTGGCATATCTGGTACGGCGACGAGCGCTGCCTGCCGGCCGATCATCCCGAACGCAACAGCGTCATGGCCGAGGCCGCCTGGCTCGCCGCGTCGAATATTCCCGAAGAACAACGCTGGCCGATCCCCGCCGAATTCGGTGCCAGCGAAGCCGCAGCGGTGTACGCCGACTGGCTGGCGCGCGTCGGCGATTTCGACGTCGTGCTGCTCGGCATGGGCGAGGACGGCCACACCGCGAGTCTTTTCCCCGGCCACGACTGGGGAACGGCGGCCGACAGCCCGGATGCGCTGGCCGTGTTCGACGCGCCGAAGCCGCCGCCCGAGCGCGTGAGCCTGTCGGCGGCGCGCTTGAGTCGCAGCCAACGGGTGTGGTTTGTCGTCACCGGTTCAGGCAAACGCGAAGCGCTGCTGCACTGGAGGCAGGGTGCGAAGCTGCCGGTGTCTGGGGTGCGGGGCGGGCTGGAAACCGTGGCCTGGCTGGATCAGGACGCCTGGTCGACCGACAAATAATCCGCCTTCACGAGCCAATCTGCAGCGGATCGTCCGATAGGGCGGCGGGAATGCTTCGGTGCCCGGACATGGCAGCCGGTTACGAGACACCTTCCCTGGTACGTGAGCAGCTGGTTATCAGTGTCGGTACTGCTATGCGTCGGGCGGAAGGGGTGGTTCAAGCACATAGCGGCGACCGTCTCAAAGTCGGCCATTGCTGACGTTCGATTGAATTAGCAAGTCGGTCCGCAATGCATCGGTTAGCTGCCGCTCGGTAGAGGCATAGTCCTGATTGTCAGCTTTCCAAGCCGGCCAACGCGTACTATCGGCTGCGGATTCTAGTTGTAAGGAGCGCACCCCGAACACGGCCGTTCACAAAAATTTCGCCTGCTTGGGCGAAACCCGATAACGTGTAAGACATATTGCAGTTTCTTCTATTCAATTTTGTCACTAGTGAAAAATGCAAAAGATTTCTATCAATCTTTCGAACTGCTACGGAATCGGCCAGTTGCAATGTGGTTTCGATTTCACGAATGCCGATGCCTATTCAGTGTATGCACCCAACGGGTTCATGAAGACCTCGCTGTCCAAGACCTTCTTGGACTTGAGCAGAGGCAAGAGCCCGAGCGATCTCATTCATCCCGACCGAGAGACGAAATGGGAAGTCATGGACGAAAATGGCGTAGACCTAAAATCCGAACAGATATTCGTGATTGAACCATACAACGAGGATTTCGACTCGGAGAAAACGTCGCTGCTTCTCGTCAATCAAGCGATCAAGATGCAGTATGACGACGCCCTGAAGAAGATTGAAGCCAAGAAGGATGAACTCTTAAAAAGGCTGAAGCAGCGATCTGGTCTCACAGGGAGAACGGTTACACCCGAAACCGAATTACTCAAACAGTTCGGACACTCCTCCATCTATGATCTGCTCGATGTCTCGGAAAGAAGTGTTGGCGAGAAACCCGATGAACGGCTGTCAGCCATCGTCTATGAGCAGTTATTCAACGAAAAGGCACTGGCACTGCTGGCATCCGGGCAAATTAGCCAGCAACTGAAAGACTACATCGAGAGGTACAACGAACTCATCGTCGGTTCCCCCATCCTCTGCAAGACCTTCAATCACTACCACGCCAAGACCATCAACAAAAATCTGGCGGACAACGGGTTCTTCTCCGCCAATCATTCGGTCAACCTCTTCAACGGTCAGACGAAGGAGGAAATTACATCGGCGGATGATCTGGATGCGAAGATCGAAGGTGAGAAAACCAGGATCCTCATGGATGAGGGGCTCAGCAAGAAGTTCGAGGCAATCGACAAAAAACTGACTACCAAGGAACTCCGAGAATTCAGAGATTACCTCCTGGATAACAAAGATGTAGTCGCCGAACTCGGCGACTACAAGAAGCTTCAGAAAGATATCTGGCTTGCTTACCTGTCCGCCGAGCGTGATTCCTATCTTGATTTTCTGGCGGAATACCGGTTCGGCAAGGAAATCATTAAGCAATCCATCGAAGCTGCAAAGCAGGAAGTGACCGAATGGGAGGCGGTCATAAAAGTCTTCAACGAACGCTTCACCGTCCCGTTTACCCTTGAGGTGTCCAACCAGGAGGACGTGATACTGAAGGGAACCAGACCTGAAATCGCCTTCGGTTTCAAAGAGGATGCCCAGCCCAAGCCTGTCGATAGGAAATTGTTGTTAGAAGTGTTGAGCCAGGGCGAAAAGCGGGCCTTATACATCCTGAACATCCTTTTCGAAATAAGCGCCCGAAAGAAGCAGGGACAAGAAACCCTGGTGATTGCGGACGACATTGCTGACTCATTCGACTACAAGAACAAGTACGCCATCGTGGAATATCTGAAGGAAGTCTCCGAACTGGACAAGTTCCGCTGCATATTCCTTACCCACAACTTCGATTTCTATCGAACCATCAGCGGACGATTGGGCATCAAGAGACAGAACAGGTTATTCGCAGCCAAGAACGGCAGAAATCTAAGCCTTAAAGCGGAGAAATATCAGAACAATCCGTTCGAGTTCTGGAAGACTAACCTGGAAGACAAGCGATACGCGATTTCATCCATACCCTTCGTTCGGAACTTGGCCGAGTATTGCGACAGGGATATGGAATTTAACCGCCTTACCTCTCTCCTGCACATGAAGGTCGATACTGCGGCAATCACCGTCCAGGACTTGGAAAACATCTATAAGTCGATTATCAACAAACCGAACCTGACGCTACCAAATTCGCAGAAACCTGTGATTGACGTCATCCATGAGCTTGCCGATGAAATTGCACAGGAGAACGACGAGCAAGCCGAACTCGAAAGCAAAATCATTCTGTCCATCGCTATCAGGCTTAAGGCGGAAACCTTCATGATCGGCAAAATAAACAATCAACCGTTCGTCGATGAAATCATCAAGAACCAGACCATGGAGCTCCTGAAGAAATATAAAGATGATTTCCCGCTGGAGCGAGATTCGATAGCCCTAATGGAGCAGGTGAATCTCATGACGCCGGAGAATATCCATCTGAACTCATTCATGTACGAGCCAATACTGGATATGTCTCCGAAGCATTTGAAACAGCTATACGCTGCTGTGAAAGGTGTTTATTGACACAATGAAAGTCGTTCCAAACAATACTTCGAGCATCTTGCGTTTTATGCCCCAAACCCAACGTCTTGAATGACGACTGGCTCATGCGGCTCATACTGTTCGGATCAGAAACCGGCTTTTGATCAGTAAATCAGGCGTGACACTATGCGTTCGTGAACACTAATGCAAAAATGAGTGCAGACATTTTCCAGAATGAGCCATGGTTTCCATAATAAGGGCCCAATTCTGGTTCAGACAAGGACAGGAAAATGAACGGCACTGAGCCGCTTGAGGAATCAGAATCCAAGAAGCCACTTCTGACTATAACCGCTGCATTGGGCACGAAGCTCAATCTGGCTGATTTTCAGAATGCTGTCCCGATACTGCGGGAGTTGAGCGTCATCAACGATACGTCCGAGAGCTTGGCTGAACTCGATCTCCATATTGAATCAACCCCCGCCTTCCTGAAAACCAGGCATTGGCATATCGATTCCGTCAATGCCGGCCAAAACTGCCATATCCCCGATCTCGATGTGCAACTCGATGGCAGTTTGCTGTCACGGCTGACGGAAGCTGAAACCGCAACGGTTTCCCTGGTGTTGCGGCAGCGTGGTGAAGCCGGCGACGAGCTGGCCCGGCACGAACAAACCGTGGAGCTCCTGCCGCGTAATCAATGGGGTGGCTTATCTCACCTTCCTGACATGGTCGCTGCTTTCGTGCAGCCCAACGAGCCCGCAGTCGAGCGTGTACTGAAGCAGACGGCCGAAGTACTCCGCAAGCACGGCAAGAATCCGGCATTGGATGGCTACACGGGCGGCTCGAAACGCGCCTGGGAATTGACTTCTGGACTCTGGAGCGCCGTGGTGGCGATGGGCCTGGACTATGCGCTGCCGCCGGCCAGTTTCGAGCATGCCGGACAAAAGGTGCGCGGGCCGGGGCAAGTTGCCGAGTCTGGCCTGGCGACCTGCCTCGATCTTGCACTGCTCTTTTGCTCGGCGATCGAACAGGCAGGGTTGAATCCGCTGCTGGTCTTCACCAAGGGTCATGCATTTGCTGGCGTGTGGCTCAAGAACGAAGAATTCTCCACCTCGATAGTGGACGACATCACCGCCTTGCGCAAGCGGATCAAGCTCAAGGAACTGGTGCTCTTCGAAACCACCGTGGCTACGCACCGGCCGGTGCCAAGCTTCTCCTACGCAGTACAACTCGGCGCACAGCAGATTGCCGAGGAGAACGAAGAGGCTTTCGAACTGGCCGTTGACATACGCCGGGCGCGCTTGCAGCGGATCAAGCCGCTAGCCAGCGCGGAAGCGCCTTCGACGTCTCAAACTGCAGAGCCCACTCCCGTCATCGAGCCGGTATTCGACGAAGCGCCCGATCTACCCGAGGATGATGCCGTAGCTGAGCAGGATCCCGCTACGTTGAATCCCAAAGACCGGCTGGCACGTTGGCAACGCAAATTGCTGGACCTCTCCCTGCGCAACAACCTCTTGAGCTTTCGGGGAGGGAAGAAGGCGATCAAGCTGGAGGCGCCAGACCCGGGCGCTCTGGAAGATATGCTGGCCGAGGGGCAGACGGTGCGCCTGCTCGCCCGCCCCGAGTTGATGGACGGTGCTGATCCTCGGAATCAGGCGATTCATGAAAATCGAGAGCGCGAGAACGTGCGGCGTGAACATGCGCGCGAGGCTTTGCAGCGTCATGAAGTGTTCGTGGACTTGCCTCAGGACGAGCTGGATGCGCGGTTCGTAGAACTGTATCGCGCAGCCCGTGCCACCTTGCAGGAAGGCGGGGCGAATACCCTGTTTCTGGCCCTCGGTTTTCTTTCCTGGACGCGCGATGACAAGTCCGGGAAACGATATCGTGCGCCGCTGATTCTGGTTCCGGTGAACCTGACCCGCCAGAGCGTGCGTTCTGGCTTCACCCTGTCCCTCCATGACGACGAACCCCGCTTCAATCCCACGCTGATCGAGATGCTGCGCCAGGATTTCAAGCTGAATCTGGGCGTGGCCGATGGAGAGCTCCCCAAGGACGATGCCGGGCTGGACGTAGCCGGCATCTGGAAGCGGGTCTCCCACGCCATCAAGGATATCGAGGGCTGGGAGGTCACGGAAGATGTCGTACTGGCCATGTTTTCCTTCGCCAAATACCTGATGTGGAAGGATTTGACCGAGCGCACCGAGCAACTGCGCGAGAACCCAGTGGTTCGTCACCTGATCGACACGCCGCGCGAAAGCTATCCGTCCGAACTTGCATTTCCGAACCTGAGGCGGCTCGATAGTGAACTGCCGCCCGAGCGGACCTTCTGCCCCCTGCCTGCGGACTCATCCCAACTCTCTGCGGTCATGGCTGCTGCACGCGGCAAGGATTTCGTCCTTGTTGGGCCGCCCGGCACGGGCAAGAGCCAGACAATTTCCAACCTCATCGCCCAATGCCTTGCCGAAGACAAACGAGTGTTGTTCGTTTCGGAAAAGATTGCGGCGCTGGATGTCGTTTACCGCCGGCTTCGCGAAATCGGCCTGGGCGAGTTCTGCCTTGAGCTTCATTCCAGCAAGGCCAGGAAACTCGACGTGCTGGCCCAGCTGGAGAAGGCCTGGGAAGCGAGCGGGGCGGTCGACCCTGAGGCTTGGCGCATGGAGGCGAAGCGTTTACGAATTCTGCGTGACCAACTCAACGGCTACGTCGAACGCCTGCACCAACGCCATGCCAACGGTATGACCATCTTCGAAGCCATCGGGCGTGTAGTCGAAGGCGAGGATGTGCCGGTCTTGGGGCTGTCATGGAGTGGGCCGAATATCCATGATGCCGCCGCCATGGAAGCGCTGCGCGAAGTGGTCGACCGTCTGGAGGTCAACGCCCAGGCCGTGGGGCGGGACGCGCTACAGGCGCATCCGCTCGCCGCCGTTGGCCACGACGACTGGTCCCCTAGCTGGCAGCAAGCCCTGATCGACGCTGCGAGAAAAGCGATTCCTGTCGTACAAGACGTGGCGCAGGCCAGCGATCGCTTCTCCGAGGCTGTCGGATTCCCGGGACTGTCGCTCAACCGGCGCACCCGTGGTGCGTTGGCTGTTCTGGCTAAAACCTTGCCCCAGACCGCCGGTCGGGATTGGCGATTCGTGTTGCGGCCCGACGCAAAAACCCTAGCTGACCGATTGCAAGAAGCGCTGGCCCTATTGGCTGAGCATCAGGTGCATAGCGCGGCGCTTTCGCCACCTTGGCCAGATTCGGCACTTGCAGCCTGCAAGCGTGGTCTGCAGTGGCTGGCAAGCCGTCAGGAAACGTTTGGTCAACTGGGGCAACCCTGGTCCATGGCCATGGTGCAAGAACTCGAAAAGGGTTTGGCGCTCCTGGAAGGCATCGATCGGGAGACGAAACAACTGTCCGTCCGCTACAGCGAGCAGGTCGAACAACTGAACGTGAACCAGCTCCAGCGTGACTGGACCAAGGCCGAGAAGGCTATCTGGCCGCTCTCCTGGTTGGCGAAACACAAGATCCGCAAGGAACTCGACGCCGTGGTGACCGGGGAAGGCGAGCCGAATGTCGCCGGGGATCTGCGCGCCTGGGTCGAAATCCGTGCCTTGCGTTCGCAAGTTTTGGCTCTGGAGCCGGAAATTGAAACTGAGGGCTTCTGGGCCGGCCTAAAGACCAAGCCCGATCTGGTTCGTTGCGCCCTGCGTTTTCAGTCGGCGCTCGACGCTGTGAAAAATGAACAGCCGTGGGAAGACACCGGCTTCGAACCGATTGCCGACGGTCGTTGTGGCGAGCGCCTTGCCACGGAATTGGCGAGGCTCCGGATGCTGCGCTCGCTGGACAGCCAGTTGGCGGAGTTGGAATATCTTGGCACGGCGACCGAGTCACTATGGGCTGGCCGGGCAACGCAATCCGAAGCATTGGCTGCGGCTTTGCGTTTCCAGGAGATCAAGCAAACCCTGCGAGAGTCCGGCGCGCTGACCGGCGAACACAACACTGTGGCGGCGGGGGATTGCGGCCACACACTGGCTGCGGATTACCAGCGATTGCGACAGCGGGCCACGGTCGAGCAGCGGCTCGCTGCCTACGACGATTTGTCGGACATCACGGCTGGACTGTGGAATGGCTTGAAGACCCGCGCCACGGAAGTGGACCAGGCATTGAAATTTCAGTCCGCCATGGCCGCCGCCGTTTCGAACCTCGCCAGCACACCGGAAGAAATCGAGACCATCAAGGCTGCGCTGGATCGGCTCATCGGTGCTGGCAACGCGCTACTGGAACCCAGCGGCCCCATTGCGGCGACCGGCGAAGCCTATCTTCAGGCCTGGGGCGGCCTGCAACCGGCCATCGACCGCCTGGCCTCGGCGGGCGGGTTTACGGATGTAGCCAAGACCGAGTTTGGTGAGCCGCCCCTCGACGAACTCATGCAGCGCTGCTACGCGATCATTCGTTCCGAAAACCGGCTGCATGCCTGGTGTGCCTGGCGCAAGGTCAGTGGCCAAGCCATGGTGCTGGGTTTGGGTGCATTGGTTGCCGGCATCGAAAACGGAACGGTAGTCGAAGGTAAAGTGCGCCGCGCGTTTGAAACCGATTACAGCCGCTGGTGGCTCAATGCCGTGGTGGATGTGGAACCCGTCATTCGTACCTTCGTGTCGGCCGAGCACGAAAAACGCATCACTGACTTCCGTGCGCTGGACGAGCGCTTCACCGCGCTGACCCGCGACTGGATCAAGGCGCGACTCTGTGCCGACTTGCCGAGTCAGGACGATGTCGCCCGCAACTCCGAATGGGGCATCCTGCGCCACGAGATGAATAAAAAGAAGCGCCACATGCCGTTGCGCGAATTGATGACCAATATTCCGGGTGCGTTGTCCAAGCTGACGCCCTGCTTGCTCATGAGCCCCTTGTCGATCGCACAGTATCTGGCTGCGGATAGCACGAGTTTCGATGTGGTGGTCTTCGACGAAGCTTCCCAGATACCGGTTTGGGACGCCGTCGGCGCCATCGCGCGCGGCAAACAGGTCGTCATGGTGGGCGACCCCAAGCAACTGCCTCCCACTAATTTCTTCGACCGGGCCGAAGCCGACCTGGACGACGAAGATGTCGAAAGCGACCTAGAAAGTATTCTTGACGAATGCTTGGGCGCCAGCCTGCCCACCATGAATCTGGCCTGGCACTACCGCAGCCGAAACGAAAGTCTGATCGCCTTTTCCAACCATCGTTATTACGGCGGCTCGCTGGTGACTTTCCCCTCCCCTGTCACAGAAGACCGGGCAGTTAGCTTCCACCCCGTCAACGGCGTCTACGAAAAAGGCGGCGCGCGCATCAACAAAGCCGAAGCCCGCGCATTGGTCGCCGACCTGGTTGATCGCCTCAAGTCGCCGGGCTTTCGCGAGTCGAAACTGACCATCGGCGTGGTCACCTTCAACACCGAACAACAGGGGCTCATCGAAGACCTGCTGGATGAAGAACGGCGTAAGGATCCTGCCATCGAACCCTGGTTCTCGGATATCGAATTGGAGCCCGTGTTCGTCAAGAACCTGGAAAGCGTTCAGGGCGATGAGCGCGACATCATGTACTTCTCCATCACCTACGGCCCGGATTTGCATGGAGCAGTATCCATGAATTTCGGCCCAATGAATCGCACCGGCGGAGAACGCCGCCTGAACGTCGCCATCACTCGCGCCCGCCACGAACTGCGCGTGTTTTCCAGCCTCAAGGCCGAGCAGTTCGACCTGGCGCGCACCCAGGCCATGGGCGTGCGCGACCTCAAGCTCTTCCTCGAATTCGCCGAACGCGGCACGCGCGCCCTGACCGAAGCCCATTCAGGCAGCCGGGGTGGTTTTGAAAGCCCGTTCGAAGAGGCGGTTGCCTCCGCTCTCGCCAGGAAGGGTTGGAAACTGCATACCCAGATCGGCGCCTCGGCCTTCCGCATTGACTTGGCCGTCGTCCACCCGGACGCCCAGGGCGTGTATCTGTGCGGCATCGAATGCGACGGCGCCACCTACCACCGCTCGGCCACGGCTCGCGACCGCGACAAACTTCGGGAACAAGTCCTGCGTGGTCTGGGCTGGGACATCCTGCGGGTCTGGTCGACAGATTGGTGGATCGACGCCGCCGGCACCCTGGACAAACTCGACGCCAAGCTGTGGGCCTTGCTGGAAACCAGCCGGGTGAAACGTGCCGAAGCAGCCGAGAAGGAAACCGCCCGTCTGGCGGGAGAAGAAGCCATCGCCAAGGCCATGGCCGATAAGGCCAGAACGCAGCAACATGGCGAAGACGGTAGCGACCGTGCCGCCAACTCATCACCAGACGGACTGCAATTCGGCGAGGTCCAGCCCAAGGAAACCGCCGTGCTCTATGCCAGGAACATTCCCGACACCACAGCCGTATCGGCTGTGGTCTTCATCGAGGCCGATCCCTTGTCCGTAGTGGATGGCGCGAGCGCCGATGCCTTTTTCGATGTGGCCTACACTCCGACCCTTGCCCGCATGATCGCCCATGTCGTCGAAATAGAAGGCCCGGTGCTCGATGCGGTGCTTGCTCGCCGCATCGCCAGAGCGCATGGCTGGCAACGCACTGGATCGCGAATCAGGGAGAGGGTCGAAGCGCTGGCCGCCAGGCAATTCAAAACGACCCAGGAGGATGTTGGGGCGTTCTACTGGCCAGCGGGGCGAAACCCGGATGGACCTATCGCGTTTCGGCGCCCGGCAGAGGATGCGGCCAGGGCGGTGGATGAAATCTGCATGGCGGAACTGGGGGCGCTGGCGAAGAAGGTGATGTCAGACGGCTCTTTGGGAGAGGGTGTAATTACTGCCATGGCGCGGGAAATTGGGCTGCATCAGATCAGAGCTGCCAGCCGTGGTCGGCTTGAGAAAGGAATGCAGATGGTTATGGGAGTCTCCTGATGGCTGTAAACCTAGTGAACATGACTGAGCGTCTGCAGAAAATTCGTGTTGCGCTTGCCAACACAGTCGAAGAAGCCTGTTGGGCTATCAGTCTTACGAAGAATCAACTCGCGTACCGGACAGTTACATTCGAGGCTGGAGGTACGGTGCCTGAGATGCTCCCGCAAATCCAGGCCAAGGCGGGGGAAAAGTAGTCATGCAAGAAATCATCTGCCCGCACTGCGGGAAGGCATTTAAGATCGACGAGGCCGGGTAAAGACCATACCACTCGATCGTTATCGCACCATAGTCTTTGCCACCCATGGCCTGATGGCGGGAGAATTCAGCGGTCTTGTAGAGCCTGCTCTGGTACTGTCTCCCCCTGTAACTGGCACAGAAACAGATGATGGACTCCTTACAGCCAGCGAAGTGACTGATCTTAAACTCGCTGCGGACTGGGTTATTTTGTCTGCGTGCAATACCGCCGCACCGGATGGAACACCTGGAGCGAATGGTTTTTCAGGACTGACTAAAGCGTTTTTTTACGCCGGCGCAAAGACATTGCTGGTGTCGCATTGGGCAGTGGAATCGAAGTCGGCAGCCACGATTACTACGCGACTGTTCAGCGAAATAAAGAACGGCGCCTCTAAGGCGGAAGCATTACGCTACGCCATGCTGGCCTTAGCGGACAGCAACGAAACATCGCATCCGGCTTATTGGGCTCCATTCGTGCTTGTCGGCGATGGAGAACCCTTAGGGAATGAGAAAAACAAGCCTATTGCGCCTCATTGAAGTTCCTCAGTAGCTTGAACTTGATGTGCTGATTAGTGGCTTCGATGATTGCCAACTCGGCACCCTTGTAAGCAATGTTTGGCGACTCGTTGAGGTCGTATTCCACATTGTTGTTGAAGGCTGGGCGCGCCGTGTTATTCGAGAACTCGCGATAGCCAATATTGATCTTCGATCCAACCCGACCGTTGTAAATTAATGTCTGCTGAAACGAGTCCTGTGCAAGCACGGATTCCATGTCAGACTCCTTCGTTGTTGATGGGAGTCTGATTGTGTTGCCGAGCCGCTAGCGGCGGCTTTCCGGCAAGATGCCGTATGCTTGCAGTCGGCCATTGTGAGTCACTCAAGAATCTCAAGCCACCGGCTGCTTTGTGGCGCACTGCAGACGGAGCGAATTGAAAACACTTCGTCGCCTTTGGCCGAACTCCGGCCGTCCATGACTTTCTCGCCAACCAACTGCTTCGGGTCGATCGCACGCACATGTTGATCAGGCAAGCGGACGTTCGCCATGACGGCCGGATGCCCAGCTTGAGCTGCCATCGGACTGGGCCGCCAGGCAGACTGGAAACGACAAAAACGGGTGCAGGATTACGACGCCCGATCCCTTTGTCTCAAGGGGTGTGCTGCTCCGCCACAAATCGCGCGACGAAAGCCCCCTCATAGCCCGCCGGCAGGGGGATGCTGACCCGATGGCCGCTGCCCGGTGCGACGTCGACCGGGGTGTTGTCCCTGCCGTGCATGGTGGTGATCGTCAGGTCCAGGTTGCCCCGGGGATGGATCAGTTCGATGCGGTCGCCGACCGAGAACCTGTTCTTCACGTCGATCTCGGCCCGGCCTTCCGCGTCGTACCCCATGACATCGCCGACATACAGGCTGCGGTCCGATTCGGAATGGCCACGCAGGTAGCTCTGGTATTCGCGATCCGGGTGGCGTTCGTAGAAGCCGCCGGTATAGCCGCGGTTGGCCAGGCCATCGAGCTCGCGCAGCAGGGTCGGGTCGAGCGGCCGGCCGGCGACGGCGTCGTCGATGGCCTGGCGATAGGTCTGGCAGGTGCGCGCGACGTAGTAGGGCGACTTGGTGCGGCCTTCGATCTTGAGGGAGTCGACGCCGATTTCGGTCAGCCGCTGCACGTGCTCGATGGCGCGCAGGTCTTTCGAGTTGAGGATGTAGGTGCCGTGCTCGTCTTCCTCGATCGGCATGTAGCTGCCGGGGCGCTCCCGCTCTTCGATCAGATACACGTCGCCGTCCGGCGCGACCTTGCCGGGCTGGACGTCGTATTCCCAGCGGCAGGAGTTGGTGCAGGCGCCCTGGTTGGGGTCGCGGTGGTTGAAGTAGCCCGACAGCAGGCAGCGCCCGGAATAGGCGATGCACAGCGCGCCATGCACGAAGACTTCCAGTTCCATGTCCGGGCATTCCTGGCGAATCTCGGCGACCTGGTCGAGCGAGAGTTCGCGCGACAGGATGACGCGGCGGATGCCGAGCTTTTTCCAGAACCGCACCGCGGCGTAGTTGACGGTGTTGGCCTGCACCGAGAGATGGACGGGCATCTCGGGCCAGGTTTCGCGAATCATGTCGATCAGGCCCGGGTCGGCCATGATCAGCGCATCCGGCTTGAGCGCGATGACCGGCGCCATGTCGGCCAGGTAGGTCTTCAGCTTGCTGTTGTGCGGGAAGATGTTGCTGACGACATAGAACTGCTTGCCCCGGCTGTGCGCAGTGTCGATACCGATCCCCAGCGCCGCCTCGTCGCGGAAGCTGTTGTTGCGGACGCGCAGGCTGTAGCGCGGCTGGCCGGCATACACCGCATCGGCGCCGAAGGCGAGCGCCGTTTCCAGCATGGCCTGCGAGCCGGCGGGTGCCAGCAGTTCGGGTTGGCGTATCGTGGGGTGTTTCAAGTGGATGTACCGGGTTCGGGTTTGCTGTGCGCGGCGGCCAGCATGGCCTGGCGTGTGGCCGGGGTTTCCAGGCTGATGCGGCCAAGCGTGCCGCTGCGGTAGTCGGTGAGCAGGATCATCGCTGCCTTTTCCAGGTCGAGCTCGCCGCCGCGCCCCTTGAGGATGCAGCCGCGTTTCTTCGCCACCGCTTCCAGCACGCCGGTGGCGTCCAGGCCTTCCAGATTGAATCCATAACGCGCCTTGAGCAGCGCCGGGTAGCGTTCGAGCAGGATGCCGGCGAGGAAAATCGCGACCTCCTCGTCGATCACCGCATTGCGCCCGATGGCGTGGCTCGCGGCGAGCATGAAACCGTCTGAGTCGTGCTCGATCTTCGGCCAGGTCATCCCCGGCGTGTCGACCAGGATCAGGCGCGGCGACAGGTTGATGCGCTGCTGCGATTTGGTCACCGCCGGCTCGTCGCCCACCGCCGCGACGCGGCGCTTGACCCAGGTGTTCATCAGTGTCGACTTGCCGACGTTGGGGATGCCCATGATCATCAGCCGCAGCGGCTTGAAGGCGTCGTCGCGGTGCGGCGCCAGTTTCTGCGCGAGCCCGGCGAGCTTCGCCACGTCACCGGGTTTCTTCGCCGAGATCGCCACCGCCATCACGCCGGGTTGCCGGTTGAAATAATCGATCCAGGCGCGTGTCGCCTCGGGGTCGGCGAGGTCGACCTTGTTCAACACCTTCAGACAGGGGCGTTGCCGGAAATGGCGCAGCTCATGAATCATCGGGTTGCTGCCCGCCTCCGGCAGGCGCGCGTCGAGCACTTCGACCACCACGTCGATCTGCGCCATCGTCTCCGCGGCCTTCTTGCGCGCGGTGGTCATGTGACCGGGGAACCACTGGATCGGCATGTCGTTCGGGTGTCAGGTGATGGGAAGGCGAACCGGCTTCAGCCCGCGCCGCCGCCGCTGCCGATACCGTGCGCCGCTTGCAGCACCAGCGCATCGAAGTCAGCCGCGCTCATCAGCCCGCGCTCGGCGACGATGTCGCGCACCGGGCGGCCCGATTTTTCTGATTCCTTGGCGACCTCGGCGGCCTGGTTGTAGCCGATCTGGGTGTTGAGCAGGGTGGCCAGCGCGACGCTCTGGTGGATGAAGAAGGCGCAGCGTTCCCTGTTAACGATAATCCCCTTGAGGTTCTTCTCGGTGGCGGCGTTCATTGCGTTGGTCAGCCAGTCCATGGCGTCGAACAGCGCGCTGCCCAGCGCCGGCATCATCACGTTCAGCTCCATCTGGCCAGCCTGCACCATGTAGGAGACGGCGGTGTCCTGCCCCAGCACCTGGAAGCAGACCTGGTTCAGCATCTCGAACATCACCGGGTTGACCTTGCCGGGCATGATGGAAGACCCCGGCTGTACCGGCGGCAGCTGGATTTCGCCCAGCCCCGTGCGCGGGCCGGAAGCCAGCAGGCGCAGGTCGTTGGAGACGCGCGTGAGTTCGAGCGCGAGGTTGCGGATTTCGCCCGACAGCCGGGCGAGATCGTTCATCGACTGCATCTGCGCGACCAGGTTGCCGACGCGGATCGGCTCGCCGGAGAGCTTCGCCAGCTCGGCGGCGACGCGCGCCGGGTAGTCGGGCGAGGTGTTGAGGCCGGTGCCGGCGGCGGAACCGCCCAGCCCGATTTCGCACAGCGCCGGGCGCACGGCGTCGAGCGCCAACGCGCAGCGGCTCAGCGTCCAGGCGTAGCCGGCGAATTCCTGCCCCAGCGTGGTCGGCACCGCATCCTGCAGATGGGTGCGGCCGGATTTGACCGTGTCCTTTTCGCGCTCGGCGAGACGCGAGAATTCGGCCGCCATCGCATGCACCGCCGCGATGAGGTGCGGCAGCTTGGCCAGTACCGCCAGGCGGATCGCGGTGGGGATGGTGTCGTTGGTCGATTGCCCCATGTTGACGTCGTCGTTGGGGTTGACCGGCGTGTAGCTGCCTTTTTCGCCGCCCAGCGCGACGTTGGCGAGGTTGGCGATGACCTCGTTGCTGTTCATGTTGTGGCTGGTGCCGGCGCCGGCCTGGAAGCGGTCGACCACGAACTGGTCGATATATTCGCCGGCGAGGATTTTCTCGCAGGCGGCGACGATGGCGTCGCGCTTCTGTTCGCTGAGCCAGTCAGGCTGGCAGTTGGCGCGCGCAGCGGCGAGCTTGATGCGCACGTGCGCTAGTACGAAATCCTTATCCGGAAAACGGCCCGAAATGGGAAAATTGGCGACAGCGCGTGCCGTTTGGGCGCCATACCAGGCATCGACGGGAACCTGGACTTCGCCCAGCGAGTCTTTCTCGATACGAAATGTGTTCGTGGCGAGTTCATTCATGATGGAAAAACCAATGCAGACATTACAGAGTGGTCGATTTTATCCGATATGGCTAGGCGGGCTGTTGCTGGCGT
This sequence comes from uncultured Thiobacillus sp., assembly GCA_964452995.1. GTDB lineage: Bacteria > Pseudomonadota > Gammaproteobacteria > Burkholderiales > Thiobacillaceae > Thiobacillus. The sequence goes on along the minus strand of CAYVOR010000002.1, from coordinate 53,788 downwards.
TGTTTGCCTCGTGGGCCCAGGCCGGCGGATTCAAGCTGACCGACACCGACGGCAAGACGCATACGCTGGACGGCTACAAGGGCAAGTGGGTATTGGTGAATTTCTGGGCAACCTGGTGTCCGCCCTGCCTGGAGGAAATCCCCGACCTGATCGCGCTGCACGGCGACAAGAAGAACAACCTCGTCGTCATCGGCATTGCCATGGATTATCGCAATGCCAGGCAGGTGACCGATTTCGCGGACGGCCTGCTGGTCGATTATCCGATCGTGCTGGGCAATGCCCGGGTGGCCGGCCAGATCGGGCCGGTACAGGGCCTGCCAACCACCTATCTGTACAACCCGGACGGTAAAATGGTGGCCCAGCAAGTGGGTGCGATTACCCGTGAATCGGTGGAGAGCTTCATTGCCAGGAAAAGTGCACGCGCCAGCAAATAAGCCCCTGCCCGCATATAACGAGGTGACATCATGCGTCGATTGTTTATCGCTTTCCTGATGGTATTTGCCGTATCCGCCCAGGCAGAGACGCGCGATCCGCTCAGCTATTTCTTCCAGCCCAAGTTCGGCGATTTCCACGCCGAACTGCAGACCGCGAGGGAGCAGGGCAAGAAGGGCATCTTCCTGTTCTTTGAAATGGATGACTGTCCGTTTTGCGAACGCATGAAAAGCACCATCCTCAACCAGTCCGATGTCCAGGATGCCTATCGGGGGCTATTTCTACTGTATTCGATCGACGTCAACGGCGATACGCAGATGAACGATTTCCAGGGCAGGCAAACCACGGAAAAGGCATTCGCGCTGGCCAACCGCGTGCGCGCCACGCCGACGATGCTGTTCATCGACCTTGATGGCAAGGTGGTGGCACGCCAGACCGGCCCCACCAAGGACAAGGCCGAGTTCCTGCTGCTCGGCAAGTATGTGGCAGACGGCGCCTACGCGACCGAGCCCTTCATCAAATACAAGCGGAACAAATGAGGCGCACGGCGTGGGTCGCGTTGCTGACATGGGCGTTGTCCGCCACGGCATCCGCGGAACAGCTGACGCTCGAGGAGGCGCTGGCAAGCGTTGAGTCGCCGCACCCCGACCGGCGGGTGGCGGAAAGTGAACTGGCGCTGGCACGCGCCAACCGCGAGGAAGCGGGCAGTCGCCAGGATTTCAGTCTGTTTCTGGATGGCAACCTGCGTACGGGACGCCGGCCCGATGGCGACTGGAAACCCGACAATATCGGCCGTATCGTGGCGCGCAAACCGCTGTTCGATTTCGGCCGCAGCAGCCAGGCGATCGCCGCGGCGGACCAGGAAGTCGTCGCCCGGCAGGAAGCACTCTACAGCGTCGAGAGCCTGCGCCGCATCGACATCATGGCGCGCTATTTCGATGTGCTGATGGCCGACAGGCAGTATGCCGCCGACAACGAATTCATGGCGGTCGCCTATGTCGCCTGGGACAACGCCAACGACCGCTACAAGGTGGGACAGATCAGCCAGCCCAGCCTGTTGAAACTGGAAGCCGAGTACCAGGATAGCCGGGAGCGTCGAAACGCCATCCAGCAGCGCATGCGCAGTGCGCGGCAGCAGCTTGCCCAGGCGATCTATCGTCCCGACACGCTGCCGATCGATCTCGCCGAGCCCGAACTCAAGGACAATGCCCGGCCCGTGCCGGAATACGAGGCTCTGTTGCCCTGGGTCATGACGAAAAATCCCCGCATTCTTGCGTTGCAGGCCCAGTTATCGGCGGCGGATGCGCGGCTGGCGGCGATACGGGCGGAACGAAATCCGACACTTGACGCCGAAGTCATCGGTGCCGGCTACAGCCGGGAATCGACCACGCGCGACGAGGCCAGTGCCGGCCTGGTGTTCACGATTCCGCTGTATCAGGGGGGGCGTGTGGACGCCCGGGTGGCACGTGAAGTGGCGCAAAAGGAACGGACGGCCGCCGAACTGGAAAAACTCAAGTTCGATCTGTCCGACACCCTGCTCGCGACGCTGCAGGAAATCGAATGGCTGCGCGGCAGCAGTCGTGCGGCGGCCGACAAGCAGATCGAGTATCGCGACTGGGCGCTGGAGCGCGCACGCGCGGAATACGAACTGGAATTGAAAACCAATCTGGGCACCAGCATGGCGGAAACCCAGATGGCACTGATACGCCGCAAGCAGGTTGAATACCGGCTGGCGCTGGCACTGGCGCGGCTGCAGGCATTGTCCGGCGGCAATCTGCCGCCTGTTGAGGGAGCACGAGAATGAATCAGCGCATGGTGGCCATTGTTGCACTGGCCGGATTGAGCCTGCTGGGGTCGGGTCCGCTACGGGCCGCCGACAAGGTCGAACTGACCACCCGCGTGTCCGGCGTGGTGGAGTCGGTGCTGGTCAGGCCCGGCCAGCGCGTGAAAAAGGGCGCCGTCCTGCTGCGCCTGGACAGGACCATCCTGCAGGCCCGTCTTGAGGAAGCGGTGGCGGATCATGCGCGCGCGCAGGCCGATGTGGCCGATGCCAAGCGCGACCAGGGGCGGGCGCAGGAACTGTACGACCGGACCGTGTCATCGACCAGCGAACTGGAAGCCGCCGAGTTGCGCTACACGCGTGCCCAGGCCGCGCTGTCGGCCGCCCAGGCGCGCCGCACGATCGCGCAAAAGAATCTGGCGGATGCCGAGTTGAAAGCGCCGTTCGACGGCGTGGTGAGCGCGATACCGGGCGGAGCCGGTACCGTCGTGGCTGCGGATTGCCAGCCGCAGCCCCTGATCATACTGTCGCGCTGAGCACGAGCCCGGCCGGACCGGCCGGGTTTTGTTGCCAGCCTTGTCAGGCCATGCGCCGGGCGATTTCTGCTTCCATCTCGGCCGCATGGCGCGGTGATGCGACCGCGGCGAGCACCTTGCAGCACGTCGGCAGGACGGCATTGAAGCCGGCCAGGTCCTCTACTTCGCTCATCTTCCGGTAGGCCGGTGACTTGGTTCCCACCAGGGCCGCCAGGAATTCCAGCGCATAGGTGCGAGTGCTTTCCAGCCGGGCTGCGGATTGCGCAGGCGTAACCGTTGCGGGAGTCGGGCCAGGGGCGGCGACAGGCGTGGACTGCGAAGGTGATGCCATGTTGAGCAGCGCCTGAATAAACCCGCTCTGCAGCAAGTCGTTCACCATTGCTTCCAGTTCGGCGCAGTTCGGCATCTTCTTGCAGAGTTCGCCAAACGAAATGCCATTTCCGACGCTGAACAGGATTTGCCGCTGCCGGGGTCGCAACGTATGGCCGAGGTTGAAGATTTCTTCCTGTCCCTTCTGCGTGCGGGACAATTGCATTGTCATTTCCATCGTCGTCTCCATTGTTATGTTTGCAGGTGACTGGCCTGTGATGGATAGACAGCATGGCGTGTGCCAGACACAGGAAAACCCGGAACGCCTTGTCTGGCGGGGCGTGGACGAAGGAAGCCCTGGATGAATGGAAGTGAGAACCGCTGAAAAGTGTTGATCGCGTGACGACTGGTTGAAATGTCGTCAGCCGGCAGGACAGGCGGGTTGGCGCGCCCGGGCAGGTGGTGTTCTGGACTAATGAAATATCAGCTGCGTGGGTCGGTGTTGACGCGATTGTCGGCCGACTGGGTGCGGGGCGTGTAATCCCAGTAGCGTTTCCAGGCGTTGACGACGAGTGTCGGGTACTCCGGTTGGCCCAGACTGCCGTTGTAGCGGCCGAGTGCGCGGAATAGGTCGCCGTGTTCGATGTCGATGTAGTGGCGCATGATCAGCGCACCGTATCGCAAGTTGGTACGGAGCTGGAACAGGTTGTGATTGGGGTTGCCGATGGTTTTGACCCAGAACGGCATGACCTGCGTGTAGCCGCGTGCGCCGACGGGCGATACGGCATATTTGCGGAACCCGCTTTCCACCTGAATGAGCCCCAGCATCAATTGCGGGTCGACGCCGGCGCGCGAAGCCTCCCAGTGCAGCGTGGTGAGGAATTCGAGCCGCTCTTCCGCATCGGGCATGCGCTTGACCAGTCGGCGCGACATTTCCTTCAGCCAGGCTTCGCCGTCGGCCGGATTGCGGAATGCCGTACGGGTGACCGGTGTGTCCGCCAACGCACGCTGCAGCGATGAACGCACATTGGCCGACATCGCTTCTTCGCGCTGTCCGCCCGCATGCGCGGGTTGGGCAAGCAGCAAAGCGGCGACCAGCAGTCCGATGTGCGTCCGTTTGTTCATGTCAGCGTTCGAGCAATCCTGTCAGAAATTCTTTTGCGCCGGCGAGCGCGATTTTTTGTGCTTCGTTGCTTTGCCCCGGTGCGTTGAAGCGCGCCTGGTATTCGATCACGCCATCCTTCAGTCCGCGCTCGCCTACCGTAATGCGGTGCGGGATGCCGATCAGCTCGGCGTCGGCAAACATGACACCGGGACGTTCGTCGCGGTCGTCCAGCAGCACGTCGAACCCGGCCGCAGTCAGTTCAGCATACAACGATTCGGCGGCGGTTTTAACCATTTCGCTCTTGCCGTAGCCGATGGCGACAATCACGAGCAAGAACGGTGCCATCGCCTTCGGCCAGAGGATGCCGCGCTCGTCGTGATGCTGCTCGATCGCCGCAGCCACGATGCGCGACACGCCAATGCCGTAGCAGCCCATTTCCATGGCCTGCGCCTTGCCGGCTTCGTCCAGGTAGGTGGCGTTCATCGCCTGCGAATACTTGCTGCCGAGCTGGAACACGTGCCCCACCTCGATGCCGCGGCATAACTGAAGGTTGCCCTGGCCGTCCGGGCTGGGGTCGCCGGAGACGACATTCCTTATATCGGCCACAACATCCGGTTCCTGCAGGTCGCGTCCAAAATTGACCCCGGCCAGATGAAATTTCGGCTTGTTGGCGCCACAGACGAAATCGCTCATGGCCGCAGCCGTGCGGTCCGCAATGACCCTGATGGCGGCGCGATCGATTCCGACCGGGCCGAGGAAGCCGGGCGGGCAGTCGAAGACCGCGCGGATTTCGGCTTCGTTGGCCAGGCGGAAATCGGCCAGGCCTTCGAGCTTGCCGAGCTTGATCTCGTTCAGCATGTGATCGCCGCGCAGCAGCACGACGATCATTTGCTCGCCGGCCATGATCGCGATGAGCTTCATGGTGCGGGCAAGCGGGATGTCCAGTAACGCGGCAACCTCTTCGCACGTGGTCTGCCTGGGCGTCTCCACTTCGCGTAATGTTTCCTGCGGCGCGGCGCGCGGCGCGGCGGGCGCGAGCGCCTCGGCCAGTTCGACGTTGGCGGCGTAACCGGAATCCGGGCAATAGGCGATCAGGTCCTCGCCGGAATCGGCCAGCACGTGGAATTCGTGCGAGGCGGAGCCGCCGATGGCGCCGGTGTCGGCGGCCACCGCGCGAAAGGTCAGGCCCAGGCGGCTGAAAACGCGCGTGTAGGCGTCGTACATGGTCTGGTAGGTGGCAGCCAGGCTGTCCTTGCCGGCATGGAAGGAATAGGCATCCTTCATCAGGAACTCGCGCGCGCGCATGACGCCGAAACGCGGGCGGATCTCGTCGCGGAACTTCATCTGGATCTGGTAGAAGTTCAGCGGCAACTGGCGGTAGCTCTTGATCTCGCGGCGCGCCACGTCGGTGATGACTTCCTCGTGGGTGGGGCCGAAGCAGAAGTCGCGCTGGTGACGGTCCTTGATTTTCAACATCTGCGGGCCGAACACCGCCCAGCGTCCGGTTTCCTCCCACAGTTCGGCGGGCTGCACCGCTGGCATCAAGAGTTCGATCGCGCCGGCGCGGTTCATTTCCTCGCGCACCACGGCCTCGACGCGGCGCAATACCCGCAGTCCCAGCGGCATCCACGTATACAGCCCCGAGCCCAGACGCTTGATCAGGCCGGCGCGCAGCATCAGCTTGTGGCTGACGAGTTCGGCCTCGGACGGGGCTTCCTTGGTGGTGGAAATGAAGAACCGGGTGGTGCGCATGGTGGAATAAGCGGAACGAAAACGCGCATTTTAGCGCGCGGACAGGTAATCTTTCGCGCTCGATTGGTGGACAGGATGGACATGAGCTTGAAGTTTGGTAAACGCCGGGCAGGCGACGAGGGGCTGGAAGTGGCCGAGGAACGCGGCATGCGGGTGCTGCACCTGGGCAGCCGCGCCATCCAGAGTGCGATGCGGATAAATCGGCCGTGGGATCTCGAACTCGCGTACACGCGCGCCATGATGGGATTCCTGATGTTCAACCCGATGCCGCAGGACGTACTGATGATTGGCCTGGGCGGCGGATCGCTGGCCAAGTTCATCCGCAAACAGCGGCCGCAGACGCATGTCACGGCGGTAGAAATCGATCCGCGGGTGATCGCCGCCGCGCATACGCATTTTGAGTTGCCGCCTGACGACGCCACGCTCAGCGTGGTGGAGGCCGATGGCGCTTTGTATGTGCGCCAGCATCCCGGCAGCGCGGACGTCATTCTGCTCGACGGTTTCGACGCCGGAAATCAGGTTGAAGCGCTGGCGACGCAGACGTTTTATGCGGCCTGTCGCCGCGCGTTGAAGCCCGGCGGCGTGCTGGTCGTGAATCTGTGGGGTCGTGACAGCGGATTCACTGAGTATTTCGCGCGGCTGACCCGGGCATTCGACGGCGAGGTCGGCTGGATTGCGGTGCAGAACAAGACCAACGTCATCATGTTTGCGTTTGACGAGCCGGGCGCGGCGGCCCGGCTTGAAGCTGTGCGGCCGCAACTGGCCGGCCTGTCCAAACGCTACGGGCTCGATCTGCGCGGCTTCGCGCGTGATTTTCAGTGGGCCGAGGGGATCGCACCGCTGCTTGAGTAGCGACGCCGGTCCAAGCGGCAGGCCTGCCACAGGACCAGGCGGCCATCGTCCCAACATCTGACAAAGTCGCCCGAGGTCCGCGACCGGATCGCGCGCACTGCCCGGCGATGCCCGCTGGATGGACGCAGGGTGGCCGCAGCCCCGATACGCAGTTGGCCGTGGAAGCCGTCATGGGTGAATTGCGGCTTCCGGCAGGCAGGCGAGCGCCATCGTGCGGAATTCATGGATTTCCCTCCACACCCGATCGGGTGAACCGGCCGCTATCAAATTGGAGTGTCTGCTGAAAATACCAATTAAAACAATGCTTAGCGAAAGGCCTCCACGCATGCACAGTTTGCAATTTTCGGTGGGTATGAAAGAATGCAATTAATCGAACTTTATTGATGGTGGCGGCCATGATCGACCGAGAAGGGTACCGCCCGAACGTAGGCATTATATTGTGCAACGCGAGCAACCAGGTCTTCTGGGGCAAGCGCGTCAATCAGCACGCCTGGCAGTTTCCCCAGGGTGGCATCAACACGGGGGAAACGCCGGAACAGGCCATGTTCCGGGAACTGGAAGAGGAAGTGGGCTTGCAGCCCGCGCATGTGCGCATCCTTGGCCGCACGCGCGAATGGTTGCGTTACGACGTGCCGCCTCACTGGACGCGGCGCGACAACCGCGGCCTGTATCGCGGCCAGAAGCAGATCTGGTTTCTGCTGCGCTTGACCGGACGCGACTGCGATGTCTCGCTGCGCGCCAGCAGCCATCCCGAATTCGACGCCTGGCGCTGGAACGAATACTGGGTGTCGATGGAGGCGGTGGTCGACTTCAAGCGTGAGGTTTATCGTCTGGCGCTCGAAGAACTCGAACGCTTCCTGCACCGGGATACGCGTCCGGTGCGACAACGCGTGCCTCGCCTGCACCACCGCCACGGTACGACACAAAGTCTGCTGCTGAAGCCCTGACCTGAAATGATGGAGGCGTGATGAAGATACGAATCCATGCTTCAACCACGCTGACGGCAACCGCCGGTCCAGGGGTGCCCTTGTGGCAGATCGCGCCGACGCGTGATCTTGCCGGAAAGCGGCTGACCGATTTCATGATGCTGATCCCGCGCCTGCGCAGTCGCCCGCACGTCGAGATCGAACGGGCGTCGCGTGAAATTCAGGCCGTGCTGGCGCTGCATCAGGATGTGGTGTTCGCCGATCTCAACCTGAAACTCAACCTGCTGTGGGTGTCATTGCGCCCGCGTCAGGGCGCAATCAGTGAACTGGCGGCGGCGATCCGCTTGCGCGTGCCTGAGGCCGTGCTGGTGGCACATTACGCCGAGTTCCGCTAGACGCATTTCCACTGCGGCCAGGGGTATTCCGCACCGTCTGCCGCGAGACTTTCCGATGGCGCCGAATGATCGGCATATCCCTGTAAATGGCAAGGAATACCGCGCCTTTTCTACGTTTCCGTTCACCCAAAGCAGCAGAATTCGTTAAAATGAGCGATTGCTAATTTAAATAATCCGCTGGAGCAAACATGGCCGTTACTGAACTTCAGGTGCAGACCGCACTAAAAGCATTGGTTGATCCCAACACGCACAAGGATTACGTCTCAACCAAATCCGCCCGCAACATCAAGATCGACGGCGGCGCCGTGTCGGTCGACATCCTGCTGGGCTACCCTGCGCAGAGTCAGCTCGCGACCATCAAGCAGCAGGTGGAAGATGCACTCAAGGCCATCGATGGCGTGACCGGAGCCACCGCCAACGTCAGTTTCAAAATTGTGTCCCACAGCGTGCAGCGCGGCGTCAAGCTGATCCCCAACGTCAAGAACATCATCGCCGTGGCCTCCGGCAAGGGTGGCGTCGGCAAATCCACCACCGCCGTCAACCTGGCGTTGGCGCTGGCCGCCGAAGGCGCGCGCGTCGGCATGCTGGACGCCGATATCTACGGTCCGTCGCAGCCGACCATGCTGGGTATCACCGACAAACCCGAATCGACCGACGGCAAGAACCTCGAGCCGTTGATCGGTCACGGCATCCAGGCAATGTCGATCGGCTTCCTGATCGACGTCGAAACGCCCATGGTCTGGCGCGGCCCGATGGTGACGCAGGCGCTGGAACAACTGCTCAACAACACCAACTGGAGCGAGCTCGACTATCTGGTGGTCGACCTGCCGCCGGGCACCGGCGACATCCAGCTGACGCTGGCGCAGCGCGTGCCGGTGACCGGCGCGGTGATCGTTACCACGCCGCAGGATATCGCGCTGATCGACGCGCGCAAGGGCCTCAAGATGTTCGAGAAGGTCGGTATCCCGATCATCGGTGTCGTCGAGAACATGAGCCTGCACATCTGCTCGAATTGCGGCCATGAAGAACGTATCTTCGGCGAGGGCGGCGGCGAGCGCATGTGCAAGGATTACAACGTGGAATTCCTCGGCGCGCTGCCGCTGGACGGCAGCATCCGTGCCGACACCGACTCCGGCAAGCCATCGGTGGTATCCGACCCGGATGGCCGCGTGACCGAGATCTACAAGAAGATCGCACGCCGCGTCGCCGTCAAGATCGGCGAAACCGGGGTGGACCATTCCGCCAAGTTCCCCAACATCGTCATTTCCAATACCTGATGAGCATCAAGTCCGACCGATGGATCCGTCGCATGGCGGCCGAGCATGGCATGATTGATCCGTTCGAACCGGGACAGATCAAACAGATCGATGGCCGTTCCATCGTGTCGTACGGCACGTCGAGCTACGGCTATGACGTGCGCTGTGCCAGCGAATTCAAGCTGTTCACCGACATCAACACCACCATCGTCGACCCCAAGGCGTTCGATCCGAATTCCTTCGTCGAGGTCAGGGGCGATTCCTGCATCATCCCGCCGAATTCCTTTGCGCTCGCGCGCACGGTGGAGTACTTCCGCATTCCGCGCAGCGTGCTGACCATCTGCCTCGGCAAAAGCACCTATGCGCGCTGCGGCATCATCGTCAACGTGACGCCGCTGGAACCCGAGTGGGAAGGCCACGTGACGCTGGAGTTTTCCAACACCACGCCGCTGCCGGCGCGCATCTATGCCAACGAGGGCGTGGCCCAGATGTTGTTCCTCGAATCCGATGAGGTATGCGAAACGTCCTATCGCGACCGCGGCGGGAAATACCAGGGCCAGGTCGGCGTCACGCTTCCCAAGATCTGACGGCGCTATTTCCGCCCGCACGCAAAATTTAATCCCGCAGCCGCGCACGCGACGTACAATCCGCGTTTTTCTCCCGCCCCCTCACTGAGGAGTCGCCATGCGTTTTCGATTTCCCATTGTCATCATCGACGAAGATTTCCGTTCCGAAAATGCGTCCGGACTGGGTATCCGTACCCTGGCCGAAGCGATCGAAAAGGAAGGCATGGAAGTGCTGGGCGTCACCAATTATGGCGACCTGACTTCGTTTGCCCAGCAGCAGGCGCGGGCGTCCGCTTTCATCCTGTCGATCGACGACGAGGAACTCGCCGGCAGCGACGAGGATACAGGCAAGGCGCTGCAAAAGCTGCGCGGCTTCGTCGAAGAGGTGCGTTTCCGCAATGCCGAGATCCCGATTTTCCTGCACGGCGAGACGCGCACTGCCCGTCATATTCCGAACGACATCCTGCGCGAGCTGAACGGCTTCATCCACATGCTGGAGGACACGCCGGAATTTCTCGCCCGCTATATCGGGCGCGAGGCGCGTGCCTATCTTGATTCGCTGGTGCCGCCCTTCTTTCGCGCGCTGACCCATTACGCGGCGGATGGCTCGTATTCCTGGCACTGCCCCGGGCACTCCGGCGGCGTGGCGTTCCTGAAGTCGCCGATCGGCCAGATGTTCCACCAGTTCTTCGGCGAGAACCTGCTGCGCGCCGACGTCTGCAACGCGGTCGACGAACTCGGGCAACTGCTCGATCACACCGGACCGGTGGGGGAGTCAGAACGCAACGCGGCACGTATTTTCAACTGCGATCACCTGTTCTTCGTCACCAACGGCACCTCGTCATCGAACAAGATGGTGTGGCACGCCACCGTCGCGCCGGGCGATATCGTGGTGGTCGACCGCAACTGCCACAAGTCGATCCTGCACGCCATCATGATGTGCGGCGCGATCCCGATTTTCCTGACGCCGACGCGCAACCACTACGGCATCATCGGGCCGATCCCGCTGGATGAATTCCGTCCGGAAAACATCGAGAAAAAGATTGCCGCGCATCCGTTCGCCAAGGACGTGAAGCACAAGCCGCGCATCCTGACCATCACCCAGTCGACTTACGACGGCATCCTCTACAACGTCGACATGATCAAGGAATTGCTCGGTGATTACATCGACACCCTGCATTTCGACGAGGCCTGGTTGCCGCATGCGACCTTCCATGATTTCTACCGCGGCATGCACGCCATCGGCAAGAACCGTCCTCGCGCCAAGGACGCGCTGGTGTTCGCCACCCAGTCGACCCACAAGCTGCTGGCAGGCCTGAGCCAGGCGTCGCAGATCCTGGTGCAGGACTCGGAGAGCCGCAAGCTTGACTTCCATCGCTTCAACGAAGCCTACCTGATGCATACCTCGACCTCGCCGCAGTACGCCATCATTGCCTCGTGCGACGTGGCGGCGGCGATGATGGAGCCACCCGGCGGCCCCGCACTGGTCGAGGAATCGATCAAGGAAGCGCTCGATTTCCGCCGCGCCATGCGCAAGGTCGATGAGGAATTCGGCGACGCCTGGTGGTTCAAGGTATGGGGACCACAGAAGCTGGCCGAGGAAGGCGTGGGCGACCGCGAGGACTGGATGCTGGAGGCAGGGGGCCGCTGGCACGAGTTTGGCAAGCTTGCCCCCGGCTTCAACATGCTCGACCCGATCAAGGCCACCGTCATCACGCCCGGCCTGGACATGGACGGCGAGTTTGCCGACTGGGGTATCCCGGCGGCGATCGTCACCAAGTATCTGGCCGAGCACGGCGTCATCGTCGAAAAGACCGGGCTGTATTCCTTCTTCATCATGTTCACCATCGGCATCACCAAGGGCCGCTGGAATACGCTGGTGACCGCGCTGCAGCAGTTCAAGGCCGACTACGATGAAAACCAGCCGCTGTGGCGCGTGCTGCCCGAGTTCATCGAAGAATATCCGCGCTATGAAAAAACCGGGCTCAAGGACCTGTGCGACCAGATCCACACCATCTACAAGGCCAAGGATGTCGCGCGCCTGACGACCGAGATGTACCTGTCCGAAATGGCGCCGGCGATGAAGCCGGCGGATGCCTTCGCCAAGATGGCGCACCGCGAGATCGAGCGGGTCGAGATCGACAAGCTCGAGGGCCGTATCACGGCCATGCTGGTCACGCCCTATCCGCCGGGCATTCCGCTGCTGATCCCGGGCGAGCGCTTCAACGCCACCATCGTGCGTTATCTTCAGTTCACCCGCGATTTCAACGAAAAATTCCCCGGTTTCGAGACCGACGTGCATGGCCTGGTCGAAGACGCGGTCGACGGCAGGGCGCGATATTACGTTGACTGCGTGATTTGAAACGGCCGGCGTTTTAGGTACCAAAGAAACATGGCTTGGCCTTTCAAAAAAGCCCAAGCGGTCGGCCCCCGATCTTCAGGCGAGAGGCGCTGTCTCGGATAGCTCCTCGATCGGCTGGGGCGGAGCCAGGACATAGCCCTGGGCATGGTCGATACCCAATTCCTTCAGGATCGTGACGACCGCGGCGGTCTCGCTGCATTCGGCGACGGTCTGGATGCGCAACACGTGCGCGGCGCGGTTGATCGCCTCGACCACCACGCGATTCACCGGGTCGTCGGCGAGCGAGCGGATGAAGCCGCCGTCGATCTTGAGAAAGTCGACCGGCAGGGTCTTGAGATAGGCGAAAGAAGAGATGCCGCTGCCGAAGTCGTCGAGTGCGATCCGGCAACCCAGCTGCCGGAACTGCGCCATCCGCCGGCTCGTCAGGCCGGGGTTGGCGACGGCAGTGGCCTCGGTGATCTCGATGCACAGCATGTCGCCGGGCACGCCGTGGCTGTCGAGCAGGTCGTGCAGGTAATCGGGCAGATGCTCGTCGACGAGCGACCGTCCCGACAGGTTGACCGAAAGCAGAGGCCGCTGGCCGCGCGCGCGCAGCGCGGCGGCGCAGCCGTGGACGACCTCACGCAGCACCCAGCGGTCGATTGCCGGCATCAGGTTGTAGCGCTCGGCGGCCGGCAGAAAGGCCGACGGCTCCACCAGCCGCCCATCCGCCTCCTGCAATCGCAGCAGCACTTCGTAGTACGGCCGCGCCGACGGTCCGGCATTCAGGGAAACGATGGCCTGGCAGTACAGGCGGAAATGATCCTCGTCGATTGCCTCGCTCAGGCGCGCCACCCACAGCGTCTGGCTGCGGTGCTCGATGAGTTGGGTGTCGTCGGACTGGTAGAGGTGGACACGGTTGCGCCCCTGCTCCTTGGCGGCGTAACAGGCGGCATCCGCGGCACTCATCGCGGCCGCCGGCCTCTCGATGCTGGCGTCGAGCGGCGCGACGCCGATGCTCGCCCCGATCGTGAAGATCTTGCCCTGCCAGGTGAAGCGCAATTCGTGCACCGCGTCACGCAGTTCCAGCGCAAGACGCAGCGCCTGGTCGACGGGGCAGTGCTCGAGCAGGATGCCGAACTCGTCGCCCCCCAGCCGCGCCAGGGTGTCGCGCTCGCGCATCCTGCCCTGCAGCAGCGCGCTGACCTGCCGCAGCAGTTCGTCTCCCGCAGCGTGGCCGCAGGTATCGTTCACCACCTTGAAACGGTCGAGATCGAGGTAGCACAGCGCGTGGTCGCTCCCATTGCGCTCGCGCCCTTCCAGCACATGCGTGAGCCGGCGTTCGAATTCCCGGCGGTTGACGAGGCCGGTCAGTGCGTCGTGGCTCGCCTGCCAGGCAAGCTGGCTGGCGAGCGCGTGCGACTCGGTGACGTCGCGGAACACCAGCACCGCACCCCGGATCTCGTCGCCTTCGCGCAGCGGATACGAGGAATATTCCGCGATCATCATGCTGCCGTCCTTGCGCCACAAGGGCTCGATCATGCCGCGGCGGGCGAGGCCGCTGCGGAACGCATCGTAGATCCGGCACTCGTCCTCGCCGTAGGCGCTACCGTCGTCGTGACTGTGGTGAATCCGCTGATGGGTCGGCTGGCCCAGCAGTTCCTCGCGAGCATAGCCGAGCATTTCGAGCGCCGCATCGTTGACGAAGGTGCAGCGGCCCTCGGTGTCGAGGCCGTAGATGCCCTCGCCGGCGGATTCGAGCAGCAGGCGGAAGCGCGCCTCACTGGTTCGCAGTGCCTGCTCGGCGAGGCTGCGTTCGTCAATTTCTTTCAGGAGCTTGGTGTTGGTTGACTTGAGCAGGTCGGCCTGTCGCTCCAGCTGGGCGGTACGCTCGGCCACCATTTCTTCCAGGTGCTGGCGGTGGTGACGCAGTTCTTCCTCGCGCTGCTTCTCCTCGGTGATGTCGATCAGTACGCCCTGCAGGAACTGCGGCGCATCGTGCGCGTCACGGACGATGCGCGCCTCGTCGAGCAGCCAGCGGGTCTCCCCGCTGCGCGTGACTAGCCGGTATTCGCAGCGCAGCGGCTCGCCGCTGGTGTAACTGGCCTCGTCGTAGGCAGCCTGCACCGCCGCGCGGTCGTTGGGGTGGACGGCTCCCAGCAGGCCGTCGGGCGCGCCCAGCCATTCGTCCTGGGTGAAGCCGAGTCTCTGCACCTGGGGGCTGACGTAGAGCAGTCGCCCGGGCATATCGAGGGCGGCCATGTAGGTGATCGCCGGAATCTGTTCGACCAGGGTGCGGAAGCGCGCTTCGGCTGCACGCTTGTCCAGGCGCAGCCCCTGCTCGCGCAGCACGCGTTCGATCACCGCCGGCAGTAGCGTGAGGTAGGCGCGTTCGCGGTCCTTCACCAGGTAGTCGCGCGCGCCGCGGCGCATCGCCTCCACCGCCACGCCTGCGCTGTCGGCGCCGGTGAGCATCATCACCGGCACCGGCATCTCGTCGCCCTCGCGCTGCAGCTCGGCCAGGAAGTCCAGGCCGTCGAGATCGGGCAGGTGGTAGTCGAGCAGCACCAGGTCGGGACGGTGCGCCTGCGCCTGCATGACGCCCTCGCGGCCGGTTTCTGCCTCGATCAGCTCGAAATCGTAGTCCGGGTGGTTCGCCAGCGCGCGCCGGCAGGCGAGCCGGTCGACCTGGTCGTCCTCGACCAGCAACAGGCGAATGCGCTTGCGTGCCACCGGCGTGTTCACTCGGGCATCTCGCTCACGGTCCAGTAAGCGTTGATGGTGCGCATGGTCTCGACGAAGCGCTGGTAGTCGACCGGCTTGCGGATGTATCCGGCGACGCCGAGGTTGAAGCTCTCGACCTTGTCCTGCTGCTCCTCCGAGGTGGTCAACACCACCACCGGAATGCGCTTGATCCTGAGGTCGGCGTCAGCATCCCTCACGATGCGCAGGAACTCGATGCCGCCCATCACCGGCATGTTGAGGTCGAGCAGGATCAGGCACGGCCGGTCCCTGGCCGGATCGTTCAGATAGGCCAGCGCGGCCTCGCCGTTCTCCACCTGCTCGACCCGGTTGGTGACGTGCAACTCCTTGAGCGCGCGCTTCACGGTCATGGTGTCGATCTGGTCGTCCTCGACGAGCAGGATGGGCTTGGCGGGGTTCTTCATGCAGCAACGTCTCCTTCTCGGATTGCCGGGGCGGCTTTCGGCAGTGTAAAGAAAAACGTGCTGCCTTCGCCCGGTTTGGACTCGATCCAGATCTGGCCACCATAGAGTTCGACGATCTTTTTCACCAGCGCGAGGCCGACGCCGGTGCTTTCCTTCTGGTCGCGCGGGGTGAGTACCTGGAACAGCTGGAACACGCGTTCGTGATGGCGCGGGTCGATGCCGGGGCCGTTGTCGGCGACGCTGAGCTGCCAGAACGCGCCGGCGTCGGCACTGGCGATGCGAATACGACCCTCGGGCTTGTCGCGATGCTTGATGGCGTTGCTGATGAGGTTCTGGAACAACTGCTGCAGGCGGGTGCGCTCGCCGACGACCGTGGGGAGGCTGCCTTCCGCGGTGACGCTCACTTCGGGCGGCGGCGCCAGCAACTGCACGGTCTCGGCCACGAGCGCGTTGAGGTCGACTGCGACGTGCGTCTCCTTGATCCGCCCCACGCGCGAGTACTCGAGGATGCCGTCGATCAGCGCATCCATACGGCTGGCGCGGTTCTTCATGAGCGCGAGATACTCGCGTCCCTGCTCGTCGATCTTGTCGGCGTAGTCGCTCACCAGCCAGTCGGCGAGCGAACCGATCCCGCGCAGCGGCGCCTTGAGGTCGTGCGACACGACGTAGGCGAAGTTCTTCAGTTCCTCATTGGCGGCCTGAAGGTCGTCGATCAGCTCGGCCTGGCGCGCTTCGAAGCGCTTGCGCTGGGTGAGGTCGTGCAGGATGCCGGTGAACAGGCGCCGCTCACCCAGGCGCATTTCACTCACGGCCAGATTGATGGGGATCAGGCTGCCGTCCTTATGCTGCGCGGTCACTTCGCGCCCGCTGCCGATCACGTGCGGTTCGCCAGTCTCCAGGTAGCGACGGAGGTAGCCGTCATGCCCGCTGCGGTCGGGCTCGGGCATGAGCAGCGAGACATTGCGGCCGAGCACCTCGGCGGCCGTGTAGCCGAACAGCCGCGAAGCCGCGGGGTTGAGGGTCTCGATGCGGCCCGAGGCGTCGATGGTGATGATGGCATCCGCCGCCGTCTCCACCACGGCGCTCAGCCGCTCCTCGCTTTCGCGCCGCTCGCGGGCTTCGCGGCGGATGCGCGAGTACAGTGCCGCGAGTGCCGCCGCGACCAGCAACAGCAGCAGGCCGAGCATGGCGAGGGTGCGGTGCGCGCTTTGCTGAGCGGCCTGTTGGCGCTGTTTGAGTCCGATGCCCAGTTCGTCCTGCATGGACACGACCAATTCATGCAATTTTTGCATTTCCTCGCGGCCGGGGCTGGCGGCAAGTTGTTGCTGGCCGGCCTCGAGGCCACCACGCCGGCGCGCCTCGAGCACCGCATCGAGCATGGCCATCCGGTCTGCAACGTGCTGTCTGAGCTCAGGCAGGCGGGCCTGCAGGCGCGGATCGTTGGCGGTGAGCGCGTCAAGTTCCGTGACCAGCGTGTTCATGCGTACCACGGCCGCCTCGCGCGGGGCGAGCGAGGCGGCGTCGCCCAGCAGCAAATAGGCACGCTGGCGGGATTCCGCCTGGCTGATGAGCGAGTAGATGCCTTCCAGGTTGGTGAGCGTCTGCTGGGAGCGGGCCACCGCCGCGCTGGTGTCGATGAAGCCGGCGGTGGTGCGATAAAGGCTTGCGCCGAGGACGGCCAATACCGCGATCGCCAGGCCGAATCCAGCCAGGACCTGCGTTTCGACCGTCCATCGCTTCATGCCAAACTATCCATCCCTTATGCAGAAACAAGGATCTGCGGCCGCAAGTCGTTTACCCCGTGCAATCAAAGCTGGCGTATACAGGGTGCCCGGAAATATTACAGACCGGGGTGCGCCAAGACAACCCGTCTTGCGGCCTTTGATTTTTCTAGATAAAAGCGTATGATTTGCGGTTCTCTGGCTTGCCGGGGACTGTTCTTGACCTTGCTCCACCGAACCGCAAGCGGGGGGCTTAACCGAAAGGAAACCTGATGCGGCATTATGAAATCGTATTTATCGTCCACCCTGATCAGAGCGAGCAGGTGCCCGCCATGATCGAGCGCTATCGCAGCAATCTCGCGGCGCGCGGCGGCAGCATCCACCGCCTGGAAGACTGGGGGCGTCGCCAGATGGCCTACCCGATCCAGAAAGTCCACAAGGCTCACTACGTGCTGATGAACATCGAGTGCGACCAGGAAACCCTGGACGAATTTGAACATGGCTTCAAGTTCAACGATGCCGTGCTGCGCCATCTGACCATCAAGCGCGATGCGGCCGTGACCGCGGCCTCGCCGATGATGAAAGAAGAAAAGTCGCGTGACATGCTGGACAGCGCCAAGGCAGAAGGCGACAAGCCGGAAGCGGCAGCCGAACAGCCTGCCGCAGCCTGAGTGAGTGAACCGGCTGGCGATTAGCGGAGTCCTCATCCAGGTCGAAACCTTGCGCTACAGTCCGGCGGGCGTACCGATTGCCGAAGCGGTGATTCATCACCGCAGCAGTCAGGAAGTGGCAGCCCGGTCGAGGCAGGTGGAATGTGAGTTGACGGTGCAGGCAAGCGGAACGCTTGCCAGTCAGCTGGCTCAAATGCCCACCGGAACGCAGGTCAAACTGGAAGGCGCGTTGAACCGACGCAGCGTGAACAGCCGGCAACTGATCCTGATATTGAATCGAATCGAAAAGGAATAATCATGGCACGTCCCATGGGTGGAAAATCCGGCGGCAAGTTCGCCAACAAGCGCCGCGACAGCGGCAACCGCGGTCTCTTCAAGCGCCGCAAGTTCTGCCGCTTCACCGCGGACAAGGTAGTGGAAGTCGATTACAAGGACATCGAGGTGCTGAAGGAAATGGTCGCCGAAAACGGCCGCATCATTCCGGCTCGCATCACCGGCACCAAGGCGGGCTACCAGCGTCAACTGGGCACCGCGATCAAGCGTGCGCGCTTCCTGGCGCTCATGCCCTACACAGATCTGCATTGAGGAGACGACCATGCAAGTGATTCTGATCGACAAGGTCGTCAACCTGGGTAACCTGGGTGACGTCGTCAAGGTGAAAGACGGCTATGCCCGCAACTTTCTGATTCCCACCGGTCGTGCGCGTCGCGCCACGCAGGCCAACCTGGACGCGTTTGCTGCCCAGAAGGCCGAACTGGAACGCGCCGCCGCCGAAAAACTGGCCGATGCCCAGGCACGTGCCGGCAAGCTGGAAGGCATGAGCGTGACGGTCAGCCAGAAGGCCGGCGTCGATGGTCGCCTGTTCGGTTCCATCACCAATGCCGACATCGCCGATGCGTTGAAAGCGCAGGGCCATGACGTGGCCAAGGCGGAAGTCCGCTTGCCCGAAGGTCCGTTCAAGGCCATCGGCGAATATCCGGTGACGCTGGCGCTGCACCATGACGTCACGGCCAGCATCATGGTTGTGGTGAAGGGCGAACAATAAGCTTTGCCGGGCACTTAAAAAGGGGAGCCGACGGCTCCCCTTTTTTTATTTCTTCCAGGAAAACATACCCTGCTGTCCACGCGATATCCACAGGCTTATCCCTTGGTGGGGGGGGTGGCGGGAGACTAGAATCCTGCCATGGCCGCTATCCACTCCCTGACGACTAACCCCGACCCCCAACTGGCGCAGATGCGCCTGCCGCCGCACTCGCTCGAAGCCGAGCAGGCGGTATTGGGCGGTCTGTTGCTCGACAACAGCGCCTGGGACCGTATCGGCGACGTGGTGTCGGAAAGCGATTTCTACCGTCAGGACCATCGCCAGATCCTGCGCGCGATTGTGCGCCAGATCGCCGAGAACCGGCCGGCCGACGCCGTGACCGTTTCCGAGGCGCTGCAATCGATGGGCCAGCTCGAAAACATTGGCGGCCTCGCGTATGTCGTTGCGCTGGCAAGCAATACGCCGTCGGCCGCCAACATCCGCCGCTATGCCGAAATCGTGCGCGAGCGCTCCGTGATGCGGCGGCTCGCCGAGGTGGCAACCGGCATTGCCGATACGGCCTACGCACCGGCCGGGCGCAGCGCCTCGCAACTGCTCGACGAGGCCGAAGCCAAGGTATTCGAAATCGCCGAATCGGGCAGCCGCGGACAGGCGGGCTTTACCGAAATCAAGCCCTTGCTGAAGGAAGTGGTCGAACGCATCGACGAGCTCTATCACCGCGACAACGATTCCGGCATCACCGGCGTGCCCACCGGCTTTCACGATCTCGACCAGAAAACCTCGGGTCTGCAGCCGGGCGACCTCGTCATCGTCGCCGGCCGCCCGTCCATGGGCAAGACCGCCTTCTCGCTCAATATCGCCGAAAACGTCGCACTCGATACCGGCCTGCCGGTGGCAGTGTTCTCGATGGAAATGGGCGGCACCCAGCTGGTGATGCGGATGATCGGTTCGGTCGGCAAGCTCGACCAGCACCGGCTGCGCACCGGCAAGCTGGGCGAGGACGACTGGCAGCGCCTGACCTACGCGCTCGGCAAGCTCAACGAGGCGCCGGTCTTCATCGACGAGACGCCGGGGCTCAACGTGCTGGAGCTGCGTGCCCGGGCGCGTCGGCTGATGCGCCAGTGCGGCAAGCTCGGCCTCATCGTGATCGACTACCTGCAGTTGATGTCGGCCAGCAGTTCGGGTGAAAACCGTGCCACCGAAATCTCGGAAATCTCGCGCGCGCTGAAGGGGCTGGCGAAGGAGCTGCATGTGCCGGTGGTCGCCCTGTCGCAGCTGAACCGCGGTCTGGAACAGCGCCCCAACAAACGCCCGGTGATGTCCGACCTGCGCGAATCGGGCGCCATCGAGCAGGATGCCGACGTCATCCTGTTCATTTACCGTGACGAGGTCTATAACCCCGACACGCAGGACAAGGGCACGGCGGAAATCATCATCAGCAAGCAGCGTAACGGCCCCATCGGGACGGTACGGCTGGCCTTCCTCGGCGAATACACGCGCTTCGAAACGCTGGCGCAGCCCGGTTCCTACTAGCATCGATGCGGCCCATCCAGGCGCGGATCTCGATCGGTGCGATGGCGCACAACCTGCGCGTGGCACGCAGTCATGCGGGGGGTGCGCGCATGTTTGCCGTGGTCAAGGCCAATGCCTACGGGCACGGGCTATCGCGTGCCCGACGCGCGCTGGCGGCGGCCGACGGTTTTGCCGTTCTGACGCTGGAAGAGGCTGCCAATCTGAGATTGATGGGAGTCGATCAACCGATTCTGCTGCTCGAGGGACTATTCGGCGCGGATGAAATCGCCACCTGTGCCGAACTGAATCTGTGGCCGGTGCTGCATCATCCCGTCCATCTCGACTGGCTGGCGCAGCAACCCCCCGCACGGCCCCTTCAGGTCTTTCTCAAATTCGACAGCGGCATGCACCGGCTGGGATTCCCCCTGGCCGACCATGCCGCGATCATTGCGCGTACGAAAAGTCTCGCCGGTGTGGCGGACATCACCCTGATGACGCATTTTGCCCAGGCAGATGAAACGGCCGGTGTGGACTGGCAGTTGCACCCATTTCTGCATGAACTGTCGACCTATGATCTGCCATGGAGCAGCGCCAATTCGGCAGCGCTGTTGCGCTATCCGGAAACACGCGGCGCCTGGACGCGTCCGGGACTGATGCTCTACGGTGCGTCGCCGTTCGCTGACGTGCCGGCCGGGCAACTGGGATTGCGGCCAGCCATGACCCTGCAGTCGGAAATCATCGGCGTACAGACCCTGCGGACGGGCGAGGGCGTAGGCTATGGCCAGTTGTTTCGTGCCGATCGTCCCATGCGGGCAGGCGTGGTCGCCTGCGGCTATGCCGACGGCTATCCGCGTCATGCGCTGACCGGCACCCCGGTCCTTGTCGATGGCCGCACCGTCCAGACCCTGGGCCGGGTGTCGATGGACATGCTGTGCGTCGACTTGAGCGAGTGCCCGGAAGCCGGCGTGGGGAGCCCGGTCGTGCTGTGGGGCGAGGGATTGCCCGTGGACACTGTGGCGGCCGCTGCGGGCACCAGCAGTTACGAACTGCTGTGCGCGCTGGCCGCGCGGGTTCCCGTGGAAGAAACCGACTAGGGGTTTTCTAGTGCGTCGTGCCGAACGAGAGGTCGAGGGTGCCGGGGGGCATCGGCAGGCCGGCATAGCGGCTGGCCTGCGCAATCGGGCCCAGCGGAAACAGGTTATACAGGAACTTGTGCCCGCCTTGACCCGCGAATTCCAATTCCAGCGTGTGCGCAAGCATGCGCGCATTGATGGTGCCGCCGTGATCGGCATAGCAGTCGCGCAAATAACGAATGATGGCCAGATGATCGTCGGTCAACTCCAGTCCATCCCGGCGCGCCTGCTCGATCGCCTGCTCTTCCGTCCATGATTCCAGATCGATGAGATGGCCGCGGACTGCGGGGCCCGAATGTTCTTGTTCCAGCATTTTGTTGATATCCAGCATGATGGCCTCCTTGTGGCATGCATGGTTTATTTATAGAGCGTGAACGGCGGAAACCAAGGCGTTTTGTCTGCGTCGTGATGGCGCCTGGAAGGGTGTAACCGTTCCGAATCAGCCCGAAAAGACGGTAATGGCCGCGATGGAACGGACATTCGTTATCGGCCGTTCGATTTCAGCTCAGGCAGAGGCGACAAGAATGAGATCGTCCGGCTCCGGGCGACCGGATGGCACGCAAGGTGAAGCCAGGGTGCTTTAGAAGTGCGGCAGACTCCAGAGCGCGCTGGCCGTGGCCAATCCGGCGAACCGGGCAAGGTTTCCCGCATGGGCAAGGGCCGGGGGTCACGACCGATCATGTGCTGCCCCCGATACGGTATTTTGTAGCAGGAATTCAGGTGCCGAAAAGCATTCCAGATGACGTTCGCCCAGCGTGTGTCCGGCACAGTCCAGGCCGAGCACGGCCTGGTTCAGCGCGGTGGAGAACGCCACAAAATCGGCAATGCCTTCGTAGATCTCCATCCACGTCGACGGATCGTCGCAGCGCTGCAGCCGTCGCGGCGGCTGGCTGCAATGCCGGGCCAGCGTGCCCAGCAGCGCATCGATCCGGGGTGCGGCAAGATAGGCTTGCGCAGGGTCGACGCGATAGTAGACATAGGCGTGCTTCACCTATTCGGGAAGGGCGTAGGGCAAGGGTTTCAGCGTCAGGGCGGCGCCGTCGGCCGCTTTCAGGTGCAGGGTCTGCGTACTCGCGCTTTCGATCTGGGCGACGACCAGTACATCGAAGCCGCCGCTGGGCGCCGGTGCCGCATTGACCACGGTGCCGGTCGCCTGGCCTTCGATATCGGCGCTGTACAGGCTGTCGCCGGGTGCCGCTTCCGCTTCCGCGTGTGCGAGGAACATGCGGCGTTTGAGCTTGCCCAGATACTGGCTGCGCGCGACGATTTCCTGGCCGGGGTAGCAGCCTTTCTGGAAGCTGACGCCGCCGATAATCTCGAAATTGACCATCTGCGGAACGAACTGTTCCTGGGTGGCGGCAACGATCATCGGGATGCCGGCATTGAGCCGCAGCCAGTCCCATACCGGCGCGCCGACCGGGGTAGCCGATTTGCACAGCGCGTGCCACACGGCTGTGGCACGTGCGGGTGTGACGGACAGTACAAACTTGTCGTTTCCCACGCGGATCACCAGCCCGGCGTCGCTTGAAAACGACTGCATCACGGCTTCGGGTACGCCGCCCATTGCCGCGCTGACGGCCGTCAGCGCCTGTCTCCCGGCGACAACCAAGCGGACGTTCTCATCGCTGGCGTCGCGTCCCTGCACCTTGGCCCGCATGATGAACATGGACAGGCGTTTCAGTATGCCCGGCAGAATATCGCCCGACAGTTGCAGACAATAATCCTCGTCCTGTCGCCATATCAGAAAATTTCCGAGCAGGCGGCCCTTGGGGCTGCAATAGCCGTTCCACTGAGCGGCGTCGGTGCGCAGGCTGGCCACATCGTTGGTCAGTTGGCTTTGCAGAAAGGTGGCGGCCTCGTCGCCGCGGAAAGCGATGACGCCGAGTTGGGACAAATCCGCGACAATGGTCCCGTCCTTGGCGGCGGCGCGTTCCGCTGCCGCATCGCCGTAATGCAGAACCGTGCTGTTTTCGATCAGCGCGCCTTGGGATTGCAGAAAGTTTTTCCAGGAATCGATCACGATGCGTTCCAGTCAAAGAGGGGATGTCATGAAGTCCAAAAGTGTACACGCTGATGCGCGAGATTGAACTCAAACCCTCGCGCCGACTGGGGCTGTTGCTGCTGGGAATGGTCGCATTGGCGGAAGGCGCCCTGTTTCTGGCGGATTTGCCGACCGTGATCGCCTTTGCGCTGGGGGGTGTTGCGATTGGCCTGGGTATAGCGGGCTGGCTACGAGCCTCGCCGACGCCAGGCCTGCGCCTGGTGGCAGACGGGCGCCTGCAATGCCTGGATGGCACGAATGAATGGTGTGATGTCGAGGTGCTGGACGACAGTTTTGTTTCGAATCTGTTGATTGTGCTGCGCTATCGAACGGCCGACCGCCGCACGCATACTCTGACGCTGCTGTCCGACAGTGCGAATGCCGACGACTTGCGGCGACTCAGGGTGTCGCTTCGCTGGGCACGCCGCATACGCTTGGGCACAGGGTTCCCGGACACGGATTGAGCACGGTATTGCCGGCGATCGGCAGGGTTTCCGGATAGTCGCGGCTGAAATGCAGGCCGCGGCTTTCCTGCCGCAGTTGGGCCGAGCGGATGATGAGGTCGGCACTTAGCACCAGATTACGCAGTTCGATCAGGTCGTTGGATACCCGGAAATTCTGGTAGAACTCGTCGATTTCGGCGTGCAGCAGGCGGATCCGGTGCGATGCGCGCGCCAGCCGTTTGTTGGTGCGGACGATGCCGACGTAGTCCCACATGAAACGGCGCAGTTCGTCCCAGTTGTGCGAGATCACCACTTCCTCGTCGGGATCGGTGACGCGTGACGCATCCCAGAGCGGCAGGCTGAGCGAAGGGGCAGGCGGCGTGGCCAGGATGTCGGCCGCGGCGGCGTGGCCGAATACCAGACACTCCAGCAGCGAATTCGATGCCAGACGGTTGGCGCCGTGCAGCCCGGTGAAAGTGACTTCGCCGACGGCATGCAGGTTGGCGAGATCCGTGCGCGCATTCATGTCGGTGACGACGCCGCCGCAGGTATAGTGCGCGGCCGGCACCACCGGGATCGGCTGGCGCGTGATGTCGATACCGAGTTCCAGGCAACGGCCGTAGATTGTCGGGAAATGCTCCCGCACGAAGTCGGCCGGCTTGTGGCTGATGTCGAGGTAGACGCAGTCGATGCCGCGTTTCTTCATCTCGAAGTCGATTGCGCGGGCCACCACGTCGCGTGGCGCGAGTTCGGCGCGCTCGTCGTGAAACTGCATGAAGCGGCTGCCGTCGGGCAGCAGCAGGTGGCCGCCTTCGCCGCGCACCGCTTCGGAAATGAGGAAGGATTTGGCGTGCGGGTGGTACAGGCAGGTCGGGTGAAACTGCACGAATTCCAGATTGGCTACCCGGCAGCCGGCGCGCCACGCCATGGCAATGCCGTCGCCGGTCGACGTGTCGGGATTGGTCGTATACAGGTAGACCTTGCCGGCGCCGCCGGTGGCGAGCACGGTATGGCCGGCCGCGAAGGTCTCGACCTCGCCGGTCTCCCGATTCAGCGCATAGGCACCGTGGATCTGTCGTTCCTGGCCGCCGGCGCGCTTGCCCGTGATGAGGTCGATGGCGACGTGCTGCTCGAAGGTGTCGATGTTGGGGTGGGCGCGCACCCGGTCGAGCAGGCTGGTCTGCACCGCATGGCCGGTGGCGTCGGCCGCGTGCACGACCCGGCGCCTGGAGTGCCCGCCTTCGCGGGCGAGGTGCAGACCACCAGGCGCTTGCGCGTCGGGGGTGAAGGCGACGCCGTTGGCGGTCAGCCAGGCAATCATCTCGCGCGCCTGACCCGCCACCAGCCGGGTGACCGCCTCGTCGCACAGGCCGCCACCGGCGACCAGCGTGTCGTGGACGTGTGCCTCGATCGAGTCGCCGCTGTCGATCGCAGCGGCAATGCCGCCCTGCGCCCAGTCGCTGGCGCCGTCGGTCATCTGGCGCTTGGTCACAATGGCAACGCGGCGCTGGTTGGCCAGCTTGAGCGCGGTGGTCAGCGCAGCGAGGCCGCTGCCGAGGATGAGGACATCGTGTCTGTGCATGGTGGTCGGGGGATGATAGCAGGCTTGTCCAGTCCGAATAACCCTGTTCAGGGTGAACTTTTTTGCCTCGATCCGCTCACACGCTTCGGGAGGTGCGGTCACGTATACTTTCAGCATAAGCAAAAAGCAGCAGGGAGATATGTCGGACCGTGAACTGGATCAGGTGCTGGTTGAACGCGCCCAACAGGGCGACAAGCACGCATTCGAGTTGTTGGTGACCAAATATCACCGCAAGCTTGGGCGACTGTTGTCGCGCATGGTGCGGGATAGTGCTGAGGTGGAAGATATTACGCAGGAGGCTTTTATCAAGGCCTATCGCGCCTTGCCGGGATTTCGCGGCGAAAGCGCCTTCTACACCTGGCTGTATCGTATCGCCGTGAACACCGCCAAGAACTATCTGGTGGCGCACAAGCGGATGCCGATATCGAGTGACGTACTGGCGGAAGATGCGGAAAATTACGAGGAAGGCGGCCTGTTGCGCGATATTGCGACACCGGATGCGGAACTCCAGACCAAACAGATCGCCAAAGCGGTCAATGAGGCAGTCGATGCGCTGCCCGAGGAATTGAGGACGGCCATCACGCTGCGCGAGATTGAAGGCATGAGCTACGAAGAAATCGCACAGATGATGGACTGCCCGATCGGCACCGTCCGGTCACGGATATTCCGTGCGCGCGAGGCCATTGCGGAAAAAATACGCCCGATGCTGGGCACCAGTCAGGACAAAAGGTGGTAACCATGTCAGCACTTCTTAAAACCAGCGCCCATCCCCAGTCTGAAGAGGCCGATGACGACATACGGTTGTTGTTATCCGCCGTGCTTGACGGCGAGGCACACCGTACCGAAACGGAGGCCTGCTTCAAGTCCCTGAAGCACGATGGTGACTTGCGGCAAAACTGGTCGGATTACCACCTGATCGGCGATCTGATGCGAAGCGAAGTCCCGATGCAGGCGGACTTCATGACGCGCTTCTCGGCGCGATTGTCCACCGAGCCGACCGTGCTCGCACCGCGCCGGAGTGTATGGCCACAGCGGGTCGCTGTGGCGTCGTTTGCCTCGCTTGCGGTGTGGGGCGCGATTTCGCTCACGCGGGTGATATCGGAAGAGCCGGCTACATTGCCCATGGCGGCGACGTCCGGGTTTCAGCAGGCTTCGTTGTCGTCGGCGCCCGTGGCCGCAGACGCCCGGTTTGCACCTTATCTGGTGGCGCATCAGGAATTCGCGCCGATGACAGTGGTTTCTCCTCATCAGCCGGCCGCGGCCGTGGCGGTGGAGTCGCGCTGATGCAGTCGTTGGCTGGGTGGCGGCAGGGTTGGCTGGTGGCTGCGGGATTTGCCGGGCTGGTCTTGTTGTCCGGCGGCGCGCGCGCCGACGCCGCCGCCGATTGGCTCAACCGGGCGGCCACGGCCACCAAACAGCAGAATTACAGCGGCGTCTATGTCTATCACCATGGCGAGCACGTCGAGGTCTTGCGTGTGCAGCATCGTGCCGATGCGAATGGCGAGCAGGAAAAGGTCGAAGTCATGGACGGCACGTCGCGCCAGTTCCTGCGCATCAATAACGACATGTATTGTCATTTGCCGGACGGCAAGCATGTTCGGCTGGAGCGCAATGCGCTACGCCGGTTCTTCCCGGCCTTGCTGCCGGTGCAGCCGGCCGGCCTGCTTGGCTTCTACGAGGCGAAGCTGGGTGGAATCGAGCGCGTTGCGGGTCGCACCTGCCAGGTCGTGACACTGGCGCCGCGCGACGGATATCGCTATGCTTACAATTTCTGGCTGGACACCCGGACCGGCCTGCCGCTCAAGGCACGCATCGTCAACGATAACGGTAACGTGATTTCGATGCTTGTCTTCTCGGAAATCCAGATCGGCAAGATGCCCGACATCCGCAATGACATGGCGGGGAAGATCATCCAGAAAGCCCAGCCCGGCAAAGCTGTCGTCAGCGACTGGGACGTGACTCCGCCACCAGGATACGCGCAGGTACAGGATGTGGTGCGCGAATTTCCGGGCAAGCGGGCGCCGGTCATGCACCTGGTGTATTCCGACGGGCTGAGCGTGCTGTCAATGTTTGTCGAACCGGTGGATCCGCAGGTGCAAAGTCTGCGTGGCCTGTCGGCTGAAGGCGCGATCGGTATTTATGCCCGTGAGGTGGATGGCTACATCGTGACCACGCTGGGCGAGGTGCCGAACATGGCGCTCATCGAAACCGGCAATTCGGCGACCCGGAAGTAAGGAGCCAGCATGCTTGAACAAACAGCCGAAGTCATTCACACCGCATCCGATGGCATCTGGGTGCAGGCCGTCGAGCCGTCGGGTTGCGGTACCTGCGGCGGCCAGGGATGTTCATCGCGTCGCATAGCCGAGCTGTTCCAGCGCAAACCCCGGACTTTCCGCGTCGAGTGCGACCTGGCTCTGGCACCGGGTGACCGTGTGGTGATCGGGATCGCCCGCGGCAGCGTGCTCAAGAGCGCAATGCGTGCCTACGGCCTGCCGTTGGTGCTGATGTTGACGGGTGCGTTGCTGGCGCAGGCCATGCGCCCCGGCGATGGCGCGGCGCTCGTCGGCATGCTGATCGGGGGCACGGTGGGCTGGCTGGCGGCACGTGGCGACCGGATGGCGCGTCCGGTGGTGCTCAGACGTGAAGAGGGAATCCTGTTTCACGCAATGAAAGGACAGTCATGATGAAAAGTGCTTTGGCGGCAATCGTGCTGACGTTTGTCGTGTCGGCGCCTGCATTGGCGCAGGATGTGATGAGTGTGGCCGATCTGGTTGAAAAAGAGGGGCCGGCCGTCGTCAATATCAGTACCACCAAGCTGGTGAAGCGCGGCCAGGAAGGCATGCCGTTCGGCGACAGGGATATGCAGGAATTCTTTCGCCGCTTCTTTCCGGGTATACCGGGCCCGGAAGGTCAGGGTCCCGCACCCATCCAGGAAATCCCGGCGCGGGGCGAAGGCTCGGGCTTCATCGTCAGCAACGATGGCTATATCCTGACCAATGCCCATGTGGTCAAGGGAGCGGATGAAGTAGTCGTCAAGCTCATCGACAAGCGGACGTTCACCGCCAAGGTCATGGGGGCAGACGCGCGCACCGATGTGGCCGTTATCAAGATCAACGCCAGCAACCTGCCCGTCGTCAAGCTGGGCGATCCCGCGAAACTGCGCGTCGGCGAGGCGGTGGCCGCCATCGGTTCGCCCTTTGGCTTCGAGAATTCGGTCACGGCAGGCATCGTATCCGCCAAGGGGCGTTCGCTGCCGTCAGAGGCCTATGTGCCCTTCATCCAGACCGATGTGGCGATCAATCCCGGCAATTCGGGCGGACCGCTGTTCAACATGAAGGGTGAGGTGGTGGGCATCAATTCCCAGATTTACAGTCGCAGCGGCGGCTATATGGGCGTGTCGTTTGCAATCCCGATCGATGTCGCGATGAATGTGGCGAAGCAGCTGGAGAGCGGCGGCAAGATCTCGCGTGGCTGGCTCGGTGTCGTGATCCAGGAAGTGACAGCTGATCTGGCCGATTCATTCGGTCTGGACCGCCCGCGTGGCGCACTGGTGTCGCAGGTGCAGGAAGATAGCCCCGCACAGAAAGCAGGACTCCAGGCGGCCGACGTCATTCTGAAATTCGACGGCAAGGCTGTGGAAAACTCCAGCGACCTGCCGCATATGGTCGGCATAGCCAGGCCAGGTACCAGTATTCCGCTGCAGGTCTGGCGCAAGGGAAAAATCCAGCAATTGAATGTGGTGCTGGGTGAACTGCCCACGGAAGGTCAGCAGGCCAGCAACGACGGCAAGGCAATGCTGCGCGGCGGGCTGACCCTGACCGAGTTGGGCGCGGAACAGCGGCGGGCGCTTGAGCTCGACCATGGCGTTCTGGTCGCGGATGCCACGGGCGACGCGGCACGAGCCGGCATCCGGACGGGTGACATCATTCTGGCAGTCAACAATACCAGGATCACCAGCGTGGCGGTTTATCGCAAGGTCATTGCCGCGATTCCTGCCGGCAAGAGCGCGGCGATCCTGGTGCGTCGCGGCGACGGTTCGCTTTATATCCCGCTGAAGCTTTCGCGTGAGTAAAATGCTTACGCTCTATACGCGGACCGGTTGCCCGCTTTGCGAGGCGTTGGCCGCTGAGGTTCGCGTCTTGATGGCGGGCACGGGGCACGACCTGACGGCTGTGGACGTGGATGCCGATTCCTTGCTCAAGGCAGAATACGGCTGGGACGTGCCGTTGTTGTTTGACGGAAATACCGAGATTTGCCGCCACCAGCTCGATCTTCCCGCGTTTCAGGAATGGCTGCGTGTCAACGCATAGGACCTGTTGACACCCATTTCACGTCGACGACGGGACCGATTCGGGCTATCCCTTGCCTGCGCGGCATGCCTTGCATCCATCGTTTCCTCACGGCAACAACGGCTCGAAATTGGTGTCAACAGGCCCTAACTCCGTTAAAATCCGGGCTCTTATAGAATCCCTGATCGGGCACGTAAGCGTGCCCGTTTTGTTGTGTCCCAGAATCTGATCCGCAATTTTTCCATCATCGCCCACATCGACCACGGCAAATCCACGCTGGCCGACCGATTGATCCAGTATTGTGGCGGTCTGTCCGAGCGCGAGATGGCGGCGCAGGTGCTCGATTCCATGGATCTGGAAAAGGAGCGCGGCATCACCATCAAGGCGCAGACTGCTTCGCTGGCCTACAAGGCGCAGGACGGCAAGATTTATCGCCTGAATCTCATCGACACGCCAGGCCACGTCGATTTTTCCTATGAAGTGTCACGTTCGCTGTCGGCCTGCGAAGGCGCGTTGCTGGTGGTCGATGCGTCGCAGGGGGTGGAAGCGCAGACGGTCGCCAACTGCTACACCGCGATCGATCTCGGCGTCGAAGTCATTCCGGTGCTGAACAAGATCGACCTGCCAGCGGCCGACCCCGACCGCGTGGCGGAAGAGATCGAGGATATCGTGGGACTGGATGCGAGCGACGCGGTGCGTGCCTCGGCCAAGTCCGGCATCGGCATCCAGGAAATCCTCGAGGTGGTGGTGAAGCAGGTGCCGCCGCCGCGCGGCGACGAAAGTGCGCCGCTGAAGGCGTTGATCATCGATTCGTGGTTCGACAACTATGTCGGCGTGGTCATGCTGGTGCGGGTGGTCGACGGCGTGCTGAAACCCAAGGACAGGATTCGCTTCATGGCCAGCGGCGCCCAGCACCTGACCGAACACGTCGGCGTGTTCACCCCCAAGTCGGTCGACAAGCCCCAGCTGTCGGCGGGCGAGGTGGGCTTCGTGATCGCGGGCATCAAGGAGCTCAAGTCAGCGCAGGTCGGCGATACCATCACGCTGATCGAGCGTCCGGCCAGCAAGCCTTTGCCCGGTTTCAAGAAGGTGCAGTCGCAGGTGTTCGCCGGGCTGTACCCGGTCGAGTCCCACGATTTCGAGGCGCTGCGCGACGCGCTGACCAAGCTGCAGTTGAACGATGCTGCGCTGCAGTTCGAGCCCGAAGTGTCGCAGGCGCTGGGCTTCGGCTTCCGCTGCGGTTTTCTCGGTCTGCTGCACATGGACATCGTGCAGGAGCGGCTGGAACGCGAATACGACATGGACCTCATCACCACCGCGCCGACGGTGGTGTACGAAGTGCTGATGAAGGACGGCAGCATGATCAGCGTCGAGAATCCGTTCAAGCTGCCCGAATTGTCGAAGATCGAGGAAATCCGCGAGCCCATCATCACCGCGACGATTTTCGTGCCGGAAGAATTCGTTGGCAGCGTCATCACCCTGTGCAACCAGAAGCGTGGCATGCAGGTCGACATGCAGTACCACGGCAGGCAGGTCATGCTGCGCTACGACCTGCCGATGAACGAAGTGGTAATGGATTTCTTCGACAAACTGAAATCGACCAGCCGTGGCTATGCGTCGCTCGATTATGAATTCAAGGAATACCGTGCCGGGGACCTGGTCAAGCTCGACATCCTCGTCAACAACGAAAAGGTCGATGCGCTGTCGCTGATCGTGCACCGTGCCACCAGCGTCTATCGCGGCCGCGAACTGGCGTCCAAGATGCGCGAGCTGATTCCGCGCCAGATGTTCGACGTCGCGGTGCAGGCAGCGATCGGCGCCAACATCATCGCGCGCGAGAACGTCAAGGCGCTGCGCAAGAACGTGCTGGCCAAGTGCTACGGCGGCGATATTTCGCGCAAGAAGAAGCTGCTGGAAAAACAGAAGGCGGGTAAACGCCGCATGAAGCAGGTCGGCAACGTTGAAATCCCGCAGGAAGCCTTCCTGGCGATTCTCCAGGTCTCCGATAAATAAGCATTGGACCCCTCACCATGAATTTCGCCCTCATTCTTTTCGTTGCGCTCGTCGTCACCGGCGGCATCTGGCTGCTTGACGTGCTGCTGCTCAAACGCGGCCGCGACAGGGATGTCAAGGAACCGCTGCTGGTGGAATATGCCAAGAGCTTCTTCCCGGTCATCCTCGTCGTATTTGCACTGCGCTCGTTCCTGGTCGAACCGTTCAAGATCCCGTCCGGTTCGATGATGCCCACGCTGATGGTTGGCGACTTCATCCTGGTCAACAAATTCACCTACGGGATCCGCCTGCCGGTCATCAATACGAAGGTGGTCGAACTGAACGACCCCAAGCGGGGCGACGTCATGGTGTTTCGCTACCCGAGTGACCCCAGCCTCGATTACATCAAGCGGGTGATCGGCGTCCCGGGTGACGTGGTCGAATATCGCGACAAGAAGCTCACCATCAACGGCAAGCCCGTGCCCGCGACCAATACCGGTACCTACAGCTATGTAGGCAATGGCCTGAACTACATTACCGCGATGGTGTACAAGGAGGGCTTAAATGCCACCAGCCACACCATGATGACCGAGCCGGACAAGCCTTCGGTTTATCCGACCCAGGTGGTGGACTTCCCTTACCGTGAGAACTGCTCCTACAATGCCGAAGGCGAAGGTTTTGCCTGCAAAGTGCCACAGGGACAGTATTTCATGATGGGTGACAATCGCGATGCCAGCAACGATAGCCGCTACTGGGGATTCGTCCCGGACCGGAATATTGTCGGCAAGGCCTTCTTCATCTGGATGAATTTCGACGAATTAGGCCGTATCGGTACCACCATTCAATAAAACAAGGAGACACCATGCATTGCACGCGCGCCATGAAATCCAGACAACGCGGATTGACCATGTTCGGCTTTCTGTTTGTCGCCGTCGTGCTGGTCATGCTGGCCATGCTGGCAATGAAGCTGGTGCCGGCCTATATCGAATATTTCTCGGTGAAGAAGATCATCGCCACGATGGGGCAGGAATCCGACCTCAAATCCAAGAGCAATGCCGACATACGGAGCGACTTCGCACGGCGCGCCAGCGTCGGGTATGTGACCGTGGTCAAGGGCGATGACATCGCCATCGATCGCCACGGCGCCGTCCCGGTCATTTCCGCCGATTACACCTACCGTACCAAGCTTGTCGGCAATGTCAGCCTGGTCGTCGATTTCAGTGCCAGTTCCGACCCCAACGCGGCGTCGGCCCAGGTTGAATAACCCCTTGCTGAGCCAGCGCCTGCAACAGGCGCTGGGCCATACCTTTGCCCGTTCCGACCTTCTGGTGCAGGCGCTGACGCACCGCAGCTACGGTGCGGTCAACAACGAACGACTCGAATTCCTTGGCGACTCGGTATTGAACTGCTCAGTCGCCCGCGCGCTCTACGACGCCTTTCCCGACTTGCCGGAAGGCAGCCTGTCGCGCCTGCGCGCCAACCTGGTGCGGCAGGAAACGCTGGCCGAGATTGCCGCGACCCTGAAGCTGGGCGAAAGCCTGCGCCTGGGCGAGGGCGAACTCAAAAGCGGCGGATTTCGCCGCCCCTCGATCCTGGCCGATGCGCTGGAATCGCTGATTGGCGCCATTTTCCTCGATGCCGGATTCGAGGCTGCCCAACGCACAGTACGCGGACTGTTCGATCCGCTGGTGGCAAGAATCGATCCGCGGGCCTCGGGCAAGGATCCCAAGACCGAGTTGCAGGAAATCCTGCAGTCGCGGCGATTGCCGCTGCCGGATTATCAACTGGTGGGCACCGAAGGTGAAGCGCACGACCAGAGCTTCATCGTCGAATGCGTGCTGGCCAAGCCCATGCTCAGCACACGCGGGGTCGGCAAGAGTCGCCGTGCCGCCGAACAGGAAGCCGCACGCCAGGCGTGCACGCAATTGCAAAAATGAGTGAATTCAAATGCGGTCTCGTTGCCATCGTGGGACGCCCCAACGTCGGCAAGTCGACGCTGCTCAACCGTATCGTCGGCCAGAAGATCAGCATCACCTCAAGGAAGGCGCAGACCACGCGTCATCGCGTGATGGGCATCCACACCACCGATGAAGCGCAATTCGTGTTCGTCGATACGCCGGGGTTCCAGACCCGCCACGCCAGCACCATGAACCGCGCGATGAACAAGCGGGTGCGCGAAACCCTGTCGGATACCGATGTGGTGATGATGCTGGTCGAGGCGGGGCGGCTGAAAAAGGAAGACCGCCAGGTGATGGACCTGCTGCCCAAGGATCGCCCGCTGATCCTGGTGGTGAACAAGATCGATCACGTCAAGGACCGCGCCGAATTGATGGCGTCTCTGCAGGAAGCGGCCGCCGCACACGCGTTCACCGAGATCGTCCCGGTCTCGGCCAAGCAGGGCAGCAACCTCGACGAGCTGCTGAAGACCCTGCAGGCCCACCTGCCGGAAAACCCGCCGCTGTTCGACGAGGACGACGTCACCGACCAGACTGAACGCCAGCTGGCCGCCGAACTGATCCGCGAAAAAGTGTTCCGCCTGTGCGGCGATGAAATTCCCTACGCGGTGGCGGTGACCATCGACAAGTTCGAGGAGGAAGGCAATCTGCGCCGGATTTTCGCCACCATCCTGGTCGATCGCGATGGGCACAAGGCGATCGTCATCGGCAAGGGCGGCGAAAAGCTCAAAGCGATCTCCACCCAGGCGCGGCTCGACATGGAGCGGGCTTTCGACAGCAAGGTGTATCTGGAAGTCTGGGTCAAGGTCAAGGGCGGCTGGGCCGACGACGTGCGCATGCTGAAGTCGCTGGGAATTGATTGAAAATCTTTATCCGCGAAGGACGCGAGGGGGCGCGAAGATAAATCCTTGGAGATGCGTGGATCTATCATGCACGAAGTTTTCATATTTCTGCTTTTGTCTTTCTTCGCGCCCCTTCGCGTCCTTCGCCGATAAGCCGTTTTTCCATGTCTAGCGACACCCGTATCAACAACGAACCCGGTTTCGTTCTCCACACGTATCCTTTCAAGGAAACCAGCGTGGTGGCGGAAGTTCTCACCCGCGAACATGGGCGCGTGGCGCTGATTGCACGGGGCGCGCGGCGTCCGGCCTCGACCTTGCGCGGCCTGATGCAACCCTTCACCCCGCTGCTGCTGTCGTGGTTCGGCAAATCCGAACTGAAAACGCTGCACGCGGCCGAGTGGCAAGGTGGCTTGAGCGCACCCGAGGGGCGGGCGTTGATGTGCGGGTTTTATCTCAATGAATTGCTGTTGCGCCTGCTGGCACGCGGCGACGCGCACGAAGCGCTGTACGACCGTTACCTCGCGACCCTCGAGCAATTGACAAGCGGGCGTGACGCCTCCGGCCGCGAACACAGCGTTTACTTTGAGCGGATTCTGCGCCG
Source organism: uncultured Thiobacillus sp. (assembly GCA_964452995.1). Classification (GTDB taxonomy): domain Bacteria; phylum Pseudomonadota; class Gammaproteobacteria; order Burkholderiales; family Thiobacillaceae; genus Thiobacillus. Next base: position 18,547 of record CAYVOR010000002.1, on the reverse strand, counting down.
CTTCGAGAAAAATCTGCTGGGTGAAATCGGCTATGGCGCCACCTTCGATGTCGAGGCGGGCAGCGGCGCAACGATCCAGGCGCAGGCCCGTTATGTATTCCAGCCGGAACGTGGCGCACTGCGTGCCCTGGGTGGCCCGGATACCGGGCAGCCCGGGTGCCCGGTATCCGGGCAGACGCTGATCGACCTGGCCGCCGATCGTTTCGAGCGGTCAACGACGCTGGTCGAAGCCAAGGCATTGATGCGCACCCTGATCAACCATACGCTCGGAGCCAAGCCGCTTTATACTCGCCAGCTGTTACGTGACCTCACCGAACTGACACAATGAGCATCTTTCTCGGCGTCAACATCGACCATATCGCCACCCTGCGCCAGGCGCGCAAGACCCGCTATCCCAGTCCGGTCGAGGCGGCGCTCGCGGCGGAAACTGCCGGCGCCGACTCGATCACGCTGCACCTGCGCGAAGACCGCCGCCACATCCAGGATGCAGACGTCGCGATTCTGCGTCAGGTGCTGAAAACCAGGATGAACCTGGAAATGGCGGTGACCGGGGAAATGCTCGGCATCGCCATCGCTACCCGGCCACAGGACGTCTGCCTGGTGCCGGAAAAGCGCGAGGAGCTCACTACCGAGGGCGGCCTCGACGTGGCCGGCCAGTTGCCGAAGCTGAAGGATGCCTGCGCGCGTCTGGCCGGTGCGGGCATTCGTGTGTCGCTCTTCATCGATGCCGATTTCGCGCAGCTCGACGCGGCCCATGCGGCCGGCGCGCCGGTGGTCGAAATCCACACCGGCCATTACGCCGATGCCGTGACGGACGAGGCGCGCATCGCCGAATTCGAGCGCATCCGCATGGCCGTGGCCTATGGCCGCAGCATCGGTCTGACGGTCAATGCCGGCCATGGCCTGACCTATCACAACGTTCAGCCGATCGCGGCGTTGCCGGGCATCCATGAACTCAACATTGGCCATGCGATCGTGGCACAGGCCCTGTTCGTGGGGTGGAAGGACGCGGTGGCGGACATGAAGCGGCTGATGGTGGAAGCCGCCGGCTGACGTCTAGCGCAGCACCTTCTTCTTCAGCTTGAGGCGTACGTAGAGCAGCACGATCACCGCAACCGCGCCCAGCGTAATCAGCGTGATCAGATGCAGGTTGTCGCGGATGGCCGCTTCGTTGTGGCCAAGGCTGTAGCCGAGCACCGCGAGGATGGTGACCCAGATGCCGGCGCCGAGGCTGGTATAGAAGCTGAACACTGCGAGATTCATGCGCGCGAGACCCGCCGGCAGCGAGATGTATTGCCGCACTGCGGGAATCAGCCGTCCGGTGAAGGTCGAAATGTGGCCGTGGCGCGCGAAGAAATCTTCCATGCGCTGCAGCGAGTGCTCCTTGAACAGGATGTACTTGCCGTAGCGCAGCAGGAAGGGGCGACCCAGTTTCATCGCCAGCCAGTAGTTGAACAGCGCGCCGGCGAGGCTGCCGCCGATGCCGGCGAGGATGGCCAATGCAAGATTCATTTCGCCCTTGTAGGCGAGATAGCCGGCGGGAATCATCACCACTTCGCTGGGGAAGGGGAAGAAGCTGGATTCCAGCGCCATCATCAGAAAAATGCCGGTATAGCCCCAGGCGCCGACGGTGGCGACGATGGTCTGGATGATGGCGTTGAGCATGGCGGGGTGGGGGTGAGCGGTGAGCGGTGAGCGGTGAGCAGTGAGCAGTGAGCAGTGAGCGGATGACCGTCTCACTGCTTCCTGTTTTCCGCTTACACCACTGCTTCTTCCTTCTTCTCGACCGGCTTGATGAAGTGCTCGCGCTTGACGCCGAACATCAGCAGCAGGGGGCTGGCGACCAGCACCGACGAATAGATGCCGAACATGATGCCGATGGTGAGCGCGAGCGCGAAGTTGTGCAGCGCCTCGCCGCCGAAGAAAAACATCGACAGCACCATGAGCTGGGTCGAGCCGTGGGTGATGATGGTACGGCTCATGGTGCGCGTGATCGCATCGTCGATGATGTGCGGAATGGTCGCGCCGCGCATCTTGCGGATGTTCTCGCGGATCCGGTCGAACACCACCACCGATTCGTTGACCGAGTAACCGAGAATTGCCAGCACGCCGGCCAGCACGGTGAGCGTGAATTCCCACTGGAAGAAGGCGAACACGCCGAGAATGATGACGATGTCGTGCATGTTGGCGAGCATGCCCGCCACCGCGAAGCGCCATTCGAAACGGATCGCGAGATAGGCCATGATGCCGAAGGCAACCACCAGCAGCGCCAGCGCGCCGCTGTCGTAGAGTTCCTTGCCGACTTGCGGACCGACGAAATCGACGCGCTTCAGTTCGAGTCCGGGGTTGGTGGCAGACAGTGCAGTCATGACCCGGTTGCTGGTTGTCGAGGCATTGCTCTCGCCCTTGTTGGGCAGGCGGATCAGGACGTCATGGCTGGTGCCGAAGGTCTGTACCGATACTTCGGTCAGGCCGGTTTTTTCCAGCACCGTCCGGATGGCCGGCAGGTCGGCAGGTTGGCTGGTCCGCAATTCCATGACGGTGCCGCCGGTAAAGTCGACGCCGAGGTTCAGGCCCTTGTGCCACAGTGCCCAGATCGCAAAGACGAAGGTGAGCAGCGAAATCGCCGTCGTCACCTTGCCCCAGTTCATGAAGGGAATGGTTTTCTTGAAGGGGAAGAATTCCAGCATGGCGTGCCTTTAACTTGAATGTCGCGCAGCGACGCTCTGCCCTCCTCTCCCGCAAGCGGGGGAGGGCGGGGTGGGGGAAACGCGCATGGTTTTGTGGTCTGTTTCCATGAGCGTTAGATGGCGACTTTGGCCAGCCGCGCCTGGCGGCCATAGATGAGATTGACCATGGCACGCGATATGGTCACCGCGCTGAACATGGAGGTCAGGATGCCGAGGCACAGCACCACTGCAAAGCCGCGCACCGGGCCGGAGCCGAGCCAGAACAGCGCGATGCCGGCGATCAGCGTGGTGAGATTGGAGTCGAGAATGGTGGCCCAGGCACGCTCGTAGCCGGCGTGGATCGCCGCCTGCGGCGTGAGACCGGCACGCAGTTCCTCGCGGATGCGCTCGTTGATCAGCACGTTGGCGTCGATCGCCATGCCCAGCGTGAGCGCAATCGCCGCCATACCGGGCAGGGTGAGCGTCGCCTGCAGCATGGAGAGCAGCGCGATCAGCAGCATGGCGTTGATGGCCAGCGCGATCGACGAGATCAGGCCGAACACGCGGTAGTAGATGATCATGAAGCTGACGACCGCGAGGAAGCCCCACAGGTTGGAGTGGAAGCCTTTTTCGATGTTCTCGGCGCCCATACTCGGGCCGACGGTGCGTTCTTCCACGATCTGCATCGGCGCGGCCAGCGCGCCGGCGCGCAGCAGCAGGGCGACGTCGGAGGCTTCCTGGGCGGATTCCATGCCGGTGATCTGCACCCGGCCGCCGCCGATTTCCTCGCGGATGACCGGCGAGGTGATGGCCTCGGCCACGCCTTTCTCGATCAGCAGGATGGCCATGCGCTTGCCGACGTTTTCGCGCGTCACATCCTTGAAGACACGCGCGCCCTTGCCGTCCAGATTGATGTGGACGGCAGCCTGGCCGCTGGTGCCGTCAAAGCCCGGCGACGCATCGGTGATCGAATCGCCGGTCAGTACCACGTCCTTCTTCACGGCGATTTTCCCGCCTTCGCGGCTGGACACGACATCGTCGCCAAACGGCACCTGGCCCTGCTGGACGGCCGTCGGGTCGGCCTGTTCGTCGACCATGCGGATTTCCAGCGTGGCCGTGCGGCCGAGAATGTCCTTGGCCTTGGCGGTATCCTGCACGCCTGGCAGCTGCACCACGACGCGGCTGGCACCCTGCTGCTGGATGACGGGCTCGGCCACGCCGAGTTCGTTGACGCGGTTTCTGAGCGTGGTGATGTTCTGCTGCAGGGCGAATTCCTGCACCTTGGTGACGGTTTCCGGCTTGAGGCGGGCGGTCAGCGTGAAACCCTCGGCCTGGTCCTCGGGGGTGAACAGCAGTTCGGTGAACGTCGTCCCCAGTTTGTTGGTGGCCGCATCACGCTGGTCGCGGGTCGCGAAGTGAACGGTTACGGCGTTGCCTGCGCGGCTGATGCGCCCGTAGCGGATCTTGTCGCCGCGCAGTTCGGTGCGGAAATCGTTCTGGTAGCGGATGGCTGCTTTTTCCTGTGCCGCCTTCATGTCGACCTCTAGCAGGAAATGCACGCCGCCGCGCAAATCCAGGCCCAGATACATCGGCAGCGCATGAATCGACGCGAGCCACGCGGGCGAGGCTGACAACAGGTTGAGTGCGACGGTATAGCGTCCGTCCAGGCTGTTTTCCAGCACGTCCTTGGCCTTGATCTGCAAGTCGGTGCTGGCCAGGCGCACCTTGATGCTGTTCCCTGCCAGTTCCACTCCCTGGTAGCCCAGATTGGCGGCTTTCAGCGAGGACTCCACCTGGCCCAGCAGGGCCGTGTCGACTTTCTCGGTCGTGCGGACAGGGGAAATCTGCACCGCAGGCACTTCGCCAAAGAAATTGGGCAGGGTGTAGAGGAAGGCGATCACCAGCGTGATGCCGATGAGCACATATTTCCAGGTCGGGAAGCGGTTCATGTCAGGAGGCGGGAATCAGGATTCAGGGGAGGGGGAGCAGGTACCGGAGCCGGTTCAGGGCAGAGCCGCGAAGCAGCACTTTGCCTGATTCCTGATCCGTGGATTTCACAGGCCTTTGATGGTGCCCTTGGGCAGCAGTGTTTGCACCGATTGCTTCTGCACGTGGGTGATGACGCCGTCGGCGATCTCCAGAGCGACGAACTGATCGCCGAGTTTGACGATCTTGCCGACCTGGCCGCTGGCGGTGACGATTTCGTCGCCCTTGGCCAGTTCCGACAGCATTTTCTTCTGCTCCTTGGAGCGCTTCATCTGCGGACGGATCAGCATGAACCAGAACAGGACGAAGATGATGATGAGCGGGAGGAACTGCTCAAACCCCGGGTTGGCTGCAGCGGCGGCTTGTGCGTGGGCAAGTGAAATCATGGGTAAACGCTCCGAATCAGGACGGTTCAGTTAAAACCACGGAATTCTACCACCCACACGTTTGCATCTCGTGAAATCGCGCCGTGAAGTCGGCGAAGCGCTGCGTTTCAATCGCGTCGCGCATGCCGGCCATCAGGCGATGGTAGTAATGCAGATTGTGGATTGTGGCCAGCCGTGCGCCGAGGATTTCGCCGGCACGGATCAGGTGATGCACATAGGCGCGGCTGAAGTGGCGGCAGGCGTGGCAATCGCATTCATCGTCGATCGGCGCGGTGTCGGTCTTCCAGCGCGCATTGCGGATGCGCATCTCGCCGCGCCGGGTGAACAGGATGCCGTGGCGCGCATTGCGCGTCGGCAGCACGCAGTCGAACTGGTCGATGCCCTGGGCCACTGCCGCGACCAGGTCGGACGGCGTGCCGACGCCCATCAGGTAGCGCGGCTTGCCGGCCGGCAGTTGCGGCGCGGTGTGGGCGAGAATGCGCGTCATGTCGTCCTTCGGTTCGCCGACCGAGAGCCCGCCGATGGCGTAGCCGTCGAAGTCCATGCCGATCAGTTCGCGTGCCGACTCGTCGCGCAGGCTCTCGTACATGCCGCCCTGCACAATCCCGTAGAGCGCGTTCGGATTGCCGGCGTGCGCCGCCCTGGAGCGCGCCGCCCAGCGCAGCGAGAGCCGCATCGAATCGGCGGCTGCGCGCTCGGTGGCAGGGTAGGGTGTGCATTCGTCGAAGATCATCACGATGTCGGAATTCAGCGTGCGCTGGATCTGCATCGAGATTTCCGGCGTCAGAAACAGCCTGTCGCCGTTGATCGGCGAAGCGAACTTCACGCCGTCCTCGGTGATCTTCCGGAGCTTGCCCAGGCTGAATACCTGAAAGCCGCCCGAATCGGTGAGGATGGGCTTGTCCCAGCCCATGAAGCGGTGCAGGCCGCCGAATTTCTCGATCACCTCCAGCCCCGGCCGTAGCCACAGGTGGAAGGTGTTGGAGAGCACCATCTCGAAGCCGATGCCGGTCAGCTCGGTGGGCGACATCGCTTTCACCGTGCCGTAGGTGCCCACCGGCATGAAGGCCGGGGTCTGCACGGTGCCGTGCGCGAGGTGAAGCTGGCCGCGGCGCGCGCCGCCGTCGGTGGTGAGGAGGTCGAATTTCATGGAGCGTGGCTTTCCAGAAACATCGCATCGCCGTAGCTGAAGAAGCGATAGCGCCAGGCAATGGCGTGGGCGTAAGCCGCGCGGATGGAGTCGACGCCGGCGAACGCGGAAACCAGCATCAGCAGAGTGGAGCGGGGCAGGTGAAAATTGGTGAGGAGCGCGTCGACGACACGGAATCGATAGCCCGGCGTGATGAAGATGTCGGTTTCGCCGGAGCCTGCGTGCAGCTTGCCGGACTGTGCCGCCGCTTCCAGCGCGCGCAGGCTGGTCGTGCCCACCGCCACCACGCGGCCGCCGCGGTCGCGGGTCTCCTGGATCGCGTCGACGGTGCCATGCGGGATCGTATAACGCTCGCTGTGCATTGTGTGTTCGGCGATGTCGTCCACCCGCACCGGCTGAAAGGTGCCGGCGCCCACATGCAGCGTCACCCGCGCCGTGCGGATGCCCTGCTCGCGCAATGCGTCGAGCATCGCGTCGTCGAAATGCAGGCCTGCGGTGGGCGCCGCCACTGCGCCAGGCTCGTTGGCGTACACGGTCTGGTAGCGCGCCTCGTCGTCCGCCGTCGGCGCGTGTTCGATGTAGGGCGGCAGCGGCAGTTTGCCGAGACGGTCCAGCACGTCCAGTACCGGGTTCGGAAAATGCAGCGCCGTCAGGTCGTCCTGGCGTGCCAGCACCTCGATGACGATATCGTCGGAAAGCCGGATGCGCGAACCCGGCTTCGGCGCGTGGCTGGCGCGGATGAAGGCCAGCGCCTCGAATTCGCCCGTTACCCGTTCTACCAGCAGTTCCACCTTGCCGCCGGAATCCTTGGTGCCGAACAGCCGCGCCTTGATCACGCGCGTGTCGTTCATCACCAAGAGATCGTCGGGGCGCAGCAGGGTCGGCAGATCGGCAAACTCGCGGTCGTGCAGCGTGCCGGATGCCTCGACGTGCAGCAGCCGGCTGCCGCCGCGCACCGCGGGCGGAAACTGGGCGATCAGGTCGGGAGGGAGGTCGAAATCGAAATCGGCAACGCGCATGGGGCGCGATTATAGCGGGCACCTGTTTATAGACTGCCCCGCAAGGGGCTCAACGTTCAGGTTGGGGCGTGGGGTTTGCCCCATCCTGAACGTTGTAGCTCCCTCTCTCACCCCGGAAAGCTACAATACGGCCAACGTCAGGTCCACCTGCTGGCTGGTTGTAGCTCCCTCTCTCACCCCGGAAAGCTACAATAGCCTGGTGTCGGCCACGGTGTGGGAAGTCGTTGTAGCTCCCTCTCTCACCCCGGAAAGCTACAATAAGCTGGAGAAGCAATATTTTCCGGCTGGCGTTGTAGCTCCCTCTCTCACCCCGGAAAGCTACAATTCCGCTCATCAGCTTGAGCGTCCACCAGAAGTTGTAGCTCCCTCTCTCACCCCGGAAAGCTACAATGTGGCCGGAACCTATACCGACATCACCCTGGTTGTAGCTCCCTCTCTCACCCCGGAAAGCTACAATCCAGACGAATGCGGGATGGCAGACGGGGCCGTTGTAGCTCCCTCTCTCACCCCGGAAAGCTACAATCGGCACCATGCGCATGGCCGACGGCACTGCGTTGTAGCTCCCTCTCTCACCCCGGAAAGCTACAATGAAAATGCCGTCGCGCCGGTTTTCCGGTTCGTTGTAGCTCCCTCTCTCACCCCGGAAAGCTACAATTTCAAGCCCTGGACATACCCGCCGATGACCGTTGTAGCTCCCTCTCTCACCCCGGAAAGCTACAATGGTTATACCTGGCATCAACCGTGTCGTAGCGTTGTAGCTCCCTCTCTCACCCCGGAAAGCTACAATACCCAAGCCGCAAACCCGCTCAGCGCTTGTCGCTGAGCGGGTTTGCGGCTTTCTTTTTTCGCGCTCAGAACAGCAAAATCTGCTGGGCGTTGACGGTTTTTTCCTGAAACAGTGGCAGGCCGACGAGGAGCTTCATGCTGGCGAACTGCTTTTCGGTGACGGTCAGCACGCGCACGGAACCTGCGGGTGGCAGGTTGTCCACCAAGCGTTTCATGTGCTTCGTTTCGGCGTCCGTGCCGTTGAGAATTCGACCGTAAACGGAAAACTGGATCATGTCGTAGCCGTCATTGAGCAGAAAGCGGCGGAATACGGTGTAGGCGCGGCGTTCGGCCTTGGTGACGACGGGCAAGTCGAAGAACACCAGTATCCGCATGAAGCGTCTCGTCTCAGCACTCATGCTGGTGCAGGGCCAGTCCGATGAGATGCGGAAGTTCCAGAAGGGTTTCACTGCCGCCTTCGTATAGTCGAGCCAGGGACTCAACCGCCTGCTCGATCGAGGCTAGCGCAGACATGGCGCCGCGCGGCATTGCCATGTCCACATTCAGCAGGCTGACGAGTGGTACTTTGTCGGGAGGCAGCAGGTCGTCCAATCCGTGCCCGAGACTGTGTTTGATCACATGCAGGTCAACGAGCGGGCGGTAGGGTTCGATCAGGTCGTCCGCCAGATTGAATGCGTTTTGCTCGCTGGCGTGAAAGATCCCCAGTGCGGGCAGAAAGCCGTGTGCCACTAGCCCGCGCGCGATGGCGGCTCGAAACACGGCATAGCCGTAATCCAGCGCAGCATTGAGCCAACGTGGTTGACCACGATGGAATTCGTTGCCGAACAGCGCGCGAAAATACAGCGCGCTGGCCTGCGATTCGAGATTGTCCGGGTCGCCCGAGCGTACCCGACGCACCAGCGATTCTAGTTTCGCCACGCCGGGCTTGTCGGCAAGTTTCAGGCAGTCGGCCTGATTCTGGATCTTGGCCTGGATGATGGTTTGCCAGGCACGCTTGGCGGCGGGCCGACCTAGCGTGAGCTGCAGACGCAGCATGCGCGTGGCGCGGCTGTGCGGCAGAAACGGCAGGAACACGCCGTTGGGATGGTGCGTTGGCCCGGTGGAAAAGAGGCCGATGCCATATTCGCCACAGGCCGACAGCACCGAATGGGTCAGCGTGATTTCGTGGTGGTTGAGGACGATCACGGCGATGTCCTCGAAGGGTACGCGTGCGTCCCGCTCCTGCTCGATGAGCAGGGCGAATTTGTCCCGCCGCAGGATGGCGGGGCGCGAGATCATCACGCTACGCCAGGTCACGACGTTTCTCCGGCGGAGCGGGGTAGCGGTTGCCGAGGACATCGACGTGGAATTTTTCGATGGCGGCAGCGGTCTTGACACCAATGCCACGGATCAAGCCGTCCTTACCAACCTTTTGATTACGATCATGAGCCCAGATGCTGACTGCACCTGTGGAGCGGTCGTTGCCAGCGTAATAGCCAAGATGACACTCATTTTTAAGAGTTATGCGTACTAAGTCATTTGGGTGTAGAGAAAAACAGAAATCGAACCCGTCATCGATTAATGTCCATTCCGCTTCATCCTTGTACGCCACAATTGCCCGATCCGGCAGCCCTTTCACTCGGTGATGAACATATACCGGAACGAGATGGAATTTGCCGCCTTTGGTGAACACATCCACCCGAAGCATAGTGTCGTTCTTCGCCACCC
>CAYVOR010000002.1:0-8744 GCA_964452995.1 uncultured Thiobacillus sp. | reverse complement strand
TTGCCGCCTTTGGTGAACACATCCACCCGAAGCATAGTGTCGTTCTTCGCCACCCCACCGCGTATCGGAATGCCAGATTGTTTGTCGATGATCTTGGTGACAGTGCGCACAATCGGGCCGGTGGGATTGCCGTCGCGGTCTGGTTTGCGTAGCGGGTTGCTTGCCGGAAAAGCCTTGTCGCCTTTGCCACCGTGAGCTTCGAGACGTGCTCGAATGACCGCGTAGAGTTTTTTGTTGCGGTGCGGGTCGATCAGCCTGCACGGTTTGGCGTCGTTGCCGGGCTCGCCGAAATCGGCCAGCGTCAGGTTTGCTAGCGGAATTTTTTGCGTGACGCCACCCTGCGTCCTGAGACGGTCTGGCTGCGCGTAGATCGTGTCCTTGTGCGCCGCGCCGCCGTTGCGCCGCTGTGGTGCGCGCGAGACGAACAGCGGCTTCAGTGCATCGAGCATTTCAGGCGCATGCGTGCCCAGCCGTTCGATGTCCGCGCGCAGTTGCTCGGGCTCATCAGTGAGCAGCCGTGTTGCGAGTTCGTGTCGAAACGCGTTCCACGGGGTGGGAAAGTGCCGCTCCAATTGATCGAACATGGCCGGGCTTACGATCTCGCCGGTGGCCGGATCGACGAAGCCGTCGCGCACTGACTCAAGTTCGCGGCGGCGCGAGTAGTCGGACAATCGCTTGACCATGCCATGGCTGCACGCAGCAACGACCACGGCATCCATTGCATGATGCCGGTCGCTGTCGGAGCGGATTTTGGTCAGTCCCCAGCGCGCACGCAAGAACGCGGTGAGCTGGCCAGAGAGCACGACGCAGCGTTTCGATTCGCTTTCGTCGGCGAGCTTCAGATAACGCTCGACATAGTTCTTGAAGAATTTGCAGATGTAGCGGGTGTCGTTGAGGTTACGTTCACGGAAGCCCTCCGCTTCTTCCTCGCCAAAGTTCTTGCGCAACAGACGGGTGCGTTTGGCAAGGCGGTAGCTTTTGTTGCCTTCAACCCAGGCGGCGAAGCGCCGCCAGCGTTCACTGTCGCTCGCGCCGCCCAGGTATTCGTAGGGCGTGGCGTTACCCTTGTTGCGGTTCTCTTTTGCCAGCACCAGCACCTTGTTGTTTTTACTATCGTCGTAACTGCGCGAGTAGGGCAGGGCGTGGTCGACCTCGGCGTAGCCGATGTCGTGGAGAACCCGGTGAAGATCGAGTGCTTCCAGCGAATACGCGCACTTGCCATATTGTTCAGTGTAAAGCTGAAATTTTTCGAACTCTCTGCTCTTGGCCGGAATGCCGAATTCAGTAGCGAATGTCGCCTTGATCCTGTCGTTGCGCTCGCGGTATTCATCCTGCATTTTCTTGACCTTGCTGCGCTCGTTCATCGGGCGCGACAGGTCGCGTGCCATTTCGACATGGACCGACGCAGGCGAGCCGTATTCTCGAATCAGCGCATTCATCACCTTGCGCGCCTGATTCAGCGCGCGCAGCACGACGGGGTTGCGTGGAATACCGCCTGAGATGTCGCGCTCGACGCGCTCGCTGAAAATCATCCTGCCTTCCTGTCCCGGGCCTTTGCCTCGCCGGTTCTCGTAGAACGGCGGCAGGTAACGTTCTTTTTTGGTATCGGGCTTATTGAATTGGCTGTGGTGGTAGCCTGCGACGACACAGGCTTCGTCGTAGCGCAGGCCAGTTTCCATGTGCGGTACGATTCTGCGCAGCGCCTTGAGTGATAGCGCGCTAAATTTGTCGAATCGGAGTTCACACAGTGCGTCGATCATCGCTTGCCCGCCAGGCAGTCCGATCTTGCCGAGTTCGAGTTCAACCTCGGCGTCGTCCTTGTAAACCGACAATACCCGTGAGATCTGGTCGAGCAAATTCGGGTTACCTGCGAGTGCCGCGCCTGCCATACCCTGCCACTCGGTCTCGAGTCCCTTGTCTTTGAGTTGCTTGCGAATTTCCTGCCAGGCGGGGAGCTTGACCAGCACTTCACTTTCCGGGTCTTTTCCCTTGCCCTCCTGGGTTTGCGCGTAGGTGAACTTAGCGAAGCGGAACGATGCATCCAGCACGCCTGCCTTGGTCAATGCCGCGCGCAAATACTCGTGCTTGAAATCGCCTGCACGTTGATACGGCAGCGGCAATGCAATCTCGCGTTCGCGCGCGTTGAGCGGGCGCGTTTCACCGTCAACCACGATCCGAAGATTGTTGAGCCGGGTAAGCCATACATGGCGCTCGGCGGTGAAGCTGGCTTTGGGCGCCCGGTATTCGTCCCGCTCCAACGTGCAACGTCCGAGCATCTTGAGCAGATCTGCTCCGGAAAGCGCGGGTTTTTGCAACCAGAAAATCCCGCTCTTGTGGTCGCCGTTTCCCAGCATCGCGGACTGAAAATCTTCCCCGGTATGCGGGTTGCCCAGCGTGCGCTGTCTCTCGAACAGCACGCCGACTTCTTCCGCCAGCAGTACGCGCGAAAGCGCCTTGCCGTAGTCGCCCTGTTTGTTGCGTTGGGCATCGGGAAATTCGGCCAATACCATTTCAGCGGCGGTGCGATAGCCTTTCGCGCGCATTTTGTTCATCGTGGCTGCAAGTCCCTGTTTCACCTTACCGCCTTCACCCTTTGTGTCTTCGTCGGCTTTTTTCGCCTCGGCGCGGCTGATCCAGTGAAAGCCCCTGTGCTTGCACAGGTGGTAAATCACGCGCGCCCATTCCTCCGGTGCGAGCAGACGGTCGAGCCCATCGACGCGCAACTGCCAAGGAGATACGGGGGCGGGGCGCTGATCGTGAAAAAGCCGCGCGTCAGTAATCAAGCCTTCGCGTTTGAGCATGCGTGCGACTTTGGTTTGCCGCCAGGCGCGACGGTAGAGGCGGCGGCGCATCAGGCGTGCAGAGCGGCGCGCAAGGTTGAGCGATTCACCTTCCTTGGCGGTTTCGGCTTTATCGAACGCCCGCACGCCAAGCGCTACGATCCGGTCGGGTGCTAGAACCGCCCAGCCAACCGAGGCGATCCCAATGTCGAAACCGAACGTCAGATTCTTGTTGTTGCCTTTCACCGTATCCTCCTTGTATAGTGCTCGCAGTTGTAGCTTTCCGGGGTGAGAGCCGTTGCTGCAATAAGGTTATCCTGAAAAGGATGAACCGAATCCAAAAGACCCGAGACTTGTCTCGGGTCTTTTCCTTTATGTGTTGCAGTTTGGTATCGCTACGCAAGTGGATTTTTAACTCGCTGCCTTGCCAGGATTGGCGCGGTTCGACGATAATGTGCGGCTTCTGTCGCCGGCCGCATTCGCGTTCGGCACCCCTGCCGGGATGGCGGAATCGGTAGACGCAGCGGATTCAAAATCCGCCGCTGGTAACAGTGTGGGGGTTCGAGTCCCCCTCCCGGCACCAAGTGCAAACCCCTATTTAATGACAGCTGCTACATGGGCAGCGCCCGGCCGGGCTCAGCGCGTGCGCGGCGCCGCGCTTCGCAGCAGCCGCCGGACGCTCAGATACGCCGGCTTGGCGCGATTGTCCTGGTCGAACAGCAGCGCGTCGCCCTGCCCAGGAAAAAACTCCGGTATCCACGAATAGCGGTCGCTCGCACCCCAGGTGGAAAAGCTGCGGCATTGCGGCACCGCCAGGCAGGCCTTGAGCATGTCGCGGTACAGCGCAGCCTGCGCGCGCAGGTCGGCGCGGCTTGCCGGCAGCGACAGCATTACGTCCATTTCGCTGATGTGCGTCTGCAGCCCGAGCGCGGCGAGGCGCTTCATATTGATGCGCACGTCGCTGGCGCGCGGCGCGTCGTTCAGGCTGACGTGCATCTGCAGGCCGACGCCGTGGATCGGGGCGCCCTTGCGACGCAACCCGGCCACCAGGTCGTAGATGCCCTCTGACTTGGCGCCGTCGCCTTCGCCGCCGTAGTCGTTGTAGCGCAGATGCGCCTGCGGGTCGGCCTCGTGCGCCCACTGAAACGCCAGCGCCAGATAATCCGGGCCGATGCCGCGCGACCAGAAGGTGTCGCGCAGGCGGCCGTCCTCGTCCACCGCTTCGGCTGCGACGTCCCACGACGCCACCCGGCCGCGATAGCGCGTCACCAGCGTGCGGATGTGCTCGCGCAGGATGGCCTTCAACTCCTCGCGGCTGAATGACCCCTGCGTCAGCCAGTCCGGCAGCTGCTGATGCCATACCAGCACGTGACCGTTCACCTGCATGCCGTGCGCTTCGGCGAAGGCCACCAGCGCGTCCGCCTGGGCGAAGTCGAAGCGGCCGCGCTCGGGCTGCACGACGGAAAATTTCAGCGCGTTTTCCGGCGTCACCAGATCGAATTCGCGCGCCAGCAGGCGGGCATAGGCGGCATCGGTGTTCAAGGCGTCGACATTCACCGCGGTGCCGATGCGAAGCCCGGCCGATGCGGCCAGCGTCCGCAGGCTGTCGGCGGCAACCGCCGGCAGGGCGGCTGCACAGGCCGCGACGAAAGCGGTCGTGATGAGTGCGGCGCGCAGTGACATCTCAGTAGCCCCGGTATGCGGCAGGCCCGGCCCACTGCCGGACGAAGCCCGGCACCGGGGGCGACTGCGGGGGGCGCAGGCCGACATCGCGCGCCCAGCCTTCGAGCCAGGATTCGCCCTCGATTCCGCCCGATCCCGCAGGCGACGCGTACGCGCTGTCCCTGAGCGCGTCGTCCAGCGAGATGAAGCGATAGGCGCGTTGGCGGAGCATGGCGGCGAGGGCGCCGAAATACTCCGCGTTGAGTGCGTTGGCGTGCAGCACCAGCACATGGGGAATGGGGCGGCCGAACAGGTCGAGCGTGAGCGCTTCGGCCTGCGCGAACACGGTTTCCATATAGGGCACGTAGGCGGTGCCGATGCGCCGTGCGGCGTCGGCGTCGCCTTGCGCCAGTGCGCGCGCATAGGCGGTGGCGAACACCCATTCCGAATTGTTCACGGTGACCGGTGCCACGCGGTAGCCATGCGCCGCGAGAAAATCCTGGAATGCCGACTGCACCTCCGCCGTTTTTCCCTGATGCAGGAAGGGATGGCGAAACCAGCGCAGGCTGCGGCCTTCGCTCTGCATGAGGGGCCGCAAGACGGCTTCGCCCCGCAGCAGATCGGCCTGGAAAACGTCGAGCGGCACCCGGTTGAGCGAAGGATGCGAATAGGTGTGGTTGCCCAGTTCGAAGCCGGCCTTGAGCCAGCGGCGCAGCAACTCCACCCGTTCCGGGTCGGGCTGGCCGTCGCGGATGAGCTTCGCCTCGTTGACAAAGCCCACGGCAGGCACCTGGGCAGTCTGCAGATGTTGCAGCAGACGGTGCGTCATGCTGTACAGCGTGGCAGGGTCGTCCGCGGGCACGGCAGTGTAAGGCAGGTCGTCGAAGGTGACCGATACCGCGTGCTGCGCCGGCATCTGGGCGGCCGCCGCAAGGGGAAGAAGCAGGAAGAACAGCAGGAAGCGGCTTGTCATGCGTGCCTCGGATGCGCGCGCAGCCGGCGCGCGCGACATGGCGAACGGGTGGTCAGAAGCGGCGCGTGAGGCTGAGCTCGAACGTGTGCGAGCGATAGCCGCCGGTGCCGCCGCCGCCGTAGTTGGACAGGCCGGCCTTCACGTCGAGGAACCAGTCGCGATAGATGCCGAAGAAGCCCTCGGCCACGATGTCGCCGCCGGTGCGGAAACCCGACATGGTGTTGTCCTTGTAGGGGCCGTAGCTGAACGCCACGCTCACGCCGTCGTCGTCGCTGATCTTCCAGTAGGTGAAGGCGGTCAGCGCGTAGCGCTGGTACAGCGAGGGGGCGTAGTAGCCGTTGCCGGGATCCTCGTCGTAGCCGAACCAGCGGCCGCCGATGCCGAGATCCAGGTTCAGGCGCTGCGTGCGCATGACGGCGCGGCGCGGCGCGAATTCCGCTTCCCAGCGGTCGTTGCCGTCGGACAGCGTGTCGTAGCCGACGCGGCTGGCGAGCGTCCAGCGCAGGTCGGGCGTCCAGGTGGCGTCGAGGGTGGTGGCGCGGCGTTCGATGCCGAGCTTGGCCGCGCGCGGCGACACCGCGAACCGGTCCTGCCGGTGCGCCAGCCGCAGGGCGAGTTCGTCCTGCGGCTGGAGGTCGGCGCCGACTTCGTAGATGAAGTTGCTGTCGCCTTCCGCGCGGCCGCCGCCGATCTGCGCGTCGAGCGAGACCTTGGGCGACACGCGGTGCTGGATGCCGAGCCAGGTGCGGTTGTAGCCAAGGGTGGTGCCGCCGTCCGGTTTTTCGTAGCCGCTGCCGCTGTCGGCGTGGATCTGCTGCCGGTCGGTGCCGCCGAACAGGCGCGTTTCCGGGTTGATCACGTATTCGCCGCGCAGGTACCCATGGCGGATGCTGACGTCGTCGGAGCCGGTGTGGTAGCCGAAGCCGGCGGTTGCATTGGAACGCAGCGGCGTGCGGATGAAGCGCGCAAGGTCGATCGTTTCCTTGCTGTCCGGACGCAGCCGGGTAACCTCGGCGAGGCTTGCCAGCGCTTCGCGCGGACGATGGGCGTAGTGCAGGGCGACGGTGCGGGTGTAGCCCAGTTCGTAGTCGTCGCGCAGGCCCGCTTCGAGTGCGGCGACCTGTGCGAGCGAGGAGGTGGGCCGTTCTGCCCAGGCCAGCACGCGGGCCGTCTGCTTGTTGGCGGCGACGTTGTCGCCGAAGCGCTTGCGATAGCCTTCCAGCAGCTCCATCGCGCGCGCGTAGTCGCCCAGTTCGGTGACGACGACGATGTATTCCATCCACGCCGCGGCCACGCCGGGCTGCGCGGCCAGGTAGTCGCGATAGGCGCGCGCCGATTCGTCGAGCTGGCTGCGCCAGTAGTGCACGCGGGCGATGCCGAGGCGCGCACCGGGATCGCCCGGCGCGATCGCGAGAATGCGCCGGTGGCTGTCCAGTGCGGTGTCGTAGTCGCCGCGCCAGGCAGCGAGATCGGCGCGAGTGCGCAGGTATTCCAGGTTGGTCGGGTCGAGTTCGACGGCGCGTTCGATCGCGGCGGAGGCGTCTGCGGCGTCCTTCTCGCTCGGGTAACTTTGCGCCAGGCGGTAGAACAGTGCGTGGTCCTGCGGGGCGAGACGGGTCGCTTCCTTCAGCGCTGCGGACGAAGCCACAGGATCGTTGCCCAGTGCGTAGATGTCGGCCATGCGCAGCCAGTATTCCCTGCTTTCGCCGAAGCGCTGGCGATACAGCGCATCGTATTCCTGCACCGCGGCGGTGTTGCCGCGTTCGGCTTCGAGTTCCATGGTTTCCAGCAGGACATCCTTGTCCTGCGGACGCAGTTGCAGATAGGCGCGGTAGCGGGCCGCGGCGGCATCCTTCTTGCCGCTGCGCGACTGGGCGCGGGCGAGGCCGAGCAGGGCATCGGCATCCTGGGGCGCTGCGGCCAGCACGCGTTCGAAGCTGTCGATCGCCACGACGTGATATCCGATCCACAGGGCGATTTCGCCGCGCGCGCGCAAGTAGGTCGGGTTGCCCGGGTCGAGTTCGATAGACTGGGCGATGGCGGCCATCGCGCTCGGACCATTCTGGATGGCCGCGTACGCCTGCGAAAGTTTGTGATACAGGCGGGCGTCCATGGGGGCGTGCTTTACCGCTTCACGCAGGGCTTCGGCGGCGCCCTCGGGCGTCTTCAACTGGGTGGCGCGAATGTCGGCGATGCGTTCCCACAGATGCGCCTGCGCCGGGTTGGCCTGCAGCGCCTGCTTGTATATCTCCACGGCGTCGGTCCACTGGCCCTGCATTTCGGCGCGCAGGCCGGCATCGGGGACGGATTGGGCGGCCACCGGCAGCGATGCCGTCGTGAGCAGGGCCAGGGCGAGGATTCCGAGCTTCATTTGCGCCACCTGCGATTGCGGAAAATCCACAGGTCCGCAGCGAAGCGGCCGATGGTGATGAGGTCGAACAGCAGCACGGCGTAACGCAGCGGCGTGACCAGCAGACCCTTGAAGAAGTATTCCAGCCGGTGCCCCTTGGCCACCGTGACCAGGATGCCGGTGGCGACGGCGGTTTCCGCAATCAGCGTGATGGCCAGCGGCTCCCACATCTGCAGCAGGATCATGATCAGCAGGGCAGTCGGAAACGCGACTTTTTCGAACGCCGACATGAACAGTACCCAGCCGATGGGGCGGCCGTACTTGACAGTGTAGTCGATGCCGAAGGGCTGGCGGTACTGCTCCTGATGGACGCGCTTGTCCGCCAGGCCGGCTTGCAGTTCGGCGGCTTCCTGCTTCTTTTTCCGGTAGCGCTTGAATGCCTTGAGCGGGCTGCGCATCAGTTCGTCGAAGTAGTAGCAGCTCTGCAGGAAGGACGAGGACCACAGGTAGATCTGTCCCGGCACGCGGCCGACTTCCGGCTCCTGCGAGCGGGCGTAGACGTCGGTGAGCTGGATGTTGCGGTAGCCGTTGTCGTTCATCGCGAAGCCGATGAAGATGTCTTCCGAGTTGGTGAGGTCGTCGCCCAGGAGCGGCTCGTAGCGGTCGAACACGATGGTCTTCAGCACGTCGCGGCGATACGCGACCGCGCAGCCCACCGGATTGAGGATGCTGCCGAAGAAGGTCATCTGGCCGACGTACACGAACTTCTGCAGGAAGTAGTACAGCACGTCGCGGTACATGTCGGTGATGCCGCGCTGCAGGTGGTGGAACCAGCCCACCTTGGGATAGATCGAGGCTTCCGGGTGGCTGTCGAGGAATTTCTTCAGCGCATCGGTCTCGAGCATGGCGCGGCGGTCGCGGTCACGCAGCGGCAGCACGGTGCCGCAGGCGCTGGCAATGCCGGCGCCCTTGTAGAGTT
>CAYVOR010000001.1:0-122107 GCA_964452995.1 uncultured Thiobacillus sp. | reverse complement strand
TCATCACCACGAACAGGAACAGCACCATCACCGCGCCCACGTAGACCAGCACCAGGGTGATGGCGAGGAACTCGGCTTCCAGCAGCACCCACAGTCCAGCCGCAGTGAAGAACGCGAGCACCAGGTACAAGGCCGAGTGGACCGGGTTGCGCGCAGTGATCACGCGCAATGCGGCAAACACCAGGATGGCAGCGAAAACATAAAAGATCGCAGTCGTATAGGTCATGTCGTTTTTAGCGGTACTTTGCGTCGGCCGCACGGTCTTTCGCAATCTGCTCCTCATGCTGATCGCCAATCGCGAGCAGCATGGGCTTGGTGTAATACAGGTCGCCACGTTTCTCGCCGTGGTATTCGAGGATGCGTGTTTCGACGATGGAGTCGACCGGGCAGGACTCCTCGCAGAAGCCGCAGAAAATGCACTTGGTCAGGTCGATGTCATAGCGCGTGGTGCGGCGGGTGCCGTCTTCGCGCTTTTCCGATTCGATGGTGATGGCAAGCGCCGGACACACCGCCTCGCACAATTTGCAGGCGATGCAGCGTTCCTCGCCGTTGGGATAGCGGCGCAAGGCATGCAGACCGCGAAAGCGCGGCGACTGCGGAGTTTTCTCTTCCGGAAACTGCACCGTGATCTTGCGCGCAAACATGTTGCGACCGGTCAGCATCATGCCGCGTAGAAGCTCGATCAGGAGCAGGCTGCCGAAGAAGTCAGTGATCCGTCTCATGGCCGCTCAGTGGAAAAGATAAGCATACGGTGTCTGCATCATGCCGGCCACTACGACGATCCAGACGATGGTGATGGGGATGAACACTTTCCAGCCGAGACGCATGATCTGGTCGTAGCGATAGCGCGGGAAGGTGGCACGGAACCAGAGGAACAGGAACAGCACGAAGCCCGTCTTCAGCAGCCACCAGACGATGCCGTCGGGCAGGAAGGTTACCGGCGACAGCCAACCGCCGAGGAACATCAGCGTGGTCAGCGCCGAGACCAGGATCATATTGGCGTATTCGGCGAGGAAGAACACCGCGAATGCCATGCCCGAATACTCGACGTGGAAGCCTGCGACGATTTCGGATTCGCCCTCGGCGACGTCAAACGGCAAGCGATTGGTTTCGGCCACGCCGGAAACCAGATACACCACGAACAGCGGGAACAGCGGCCAGATATACCACTGATGCAGCCCGCCCGACTGGCCCTGCACGATCTCGACAAGATTCAACGACTGCGCTGCCAGCAGCACGCCCACCAGCGCGAAGCCCATGGCGATTTCATAGGAGATCATCTGCGCCGCCGATCGCATCGCACCGAGGAAGGCATATTTGGAATTGGATGCCCAGCCCGCGATGATGACGCCATAGACACCCATGGACGTGACCGCCATGACGTACAGCAGGCCGGCGTCGATGTTGGCGAGCACCAGCGTATCGGTGAACGGGATCACTGCCCACGCTGCCAGCGCCGGCGCGATGACGAGAATCGGGCCCAGGATGAACAAGCCCCGGCTGGCGCCGGACGGAATGATGATTTCCTTCATCAGCAGTTTCACGGCGTCGGCGATCGGCTGCAGCAGCCCCAGGAAACCGACACGGTTGGGGCCGATGCGAACCTGCATCCAGCCGATGACTTTTCTTTCCGCGTAGGTGAGGTAGGCCACGCCCAACATCAATGGCACCACCAGTGCCAGGATCTTGATAAGCGTCCAGACGACGGTTTGAATGGCTGTCCAGTCCATGCCCAGGTTTTCCATCAGGCCGGCTCCGCCGTGATCGGTCCGAACATCGGTCCCAGGCCTGCGGTCAGCGGATGGCCGCTGGGCACGCTGATGCAGGTGTCGGGCAACAGATCGTCACGCTCGATTTTCAGCGTCAACGCGCTCGCGGTCTGGCGTACCGAAACGCGACCGTTTTCCTGCAGCCCCAGCTTTGCGATCAGGCGGCTGTGCATGCGTGCGACCGGCAATGACGCATCCTGCGTCATCTGCAATGACGGCGAGCGGCGGACCACGGCGTCGGTCTGGTAGATCGGCACCTCGGCGACACGCTCCAGTCCCTCGCCGTGCAAAGGCGGCGCCGCCGCCACGCCGCTGACTTCGTTGTCGAGAAAGGCCTGCACCGATCCCACGGGCGTATCGCCCAGCGCATCGCGCAGGACTTCCCTGGAGTCGTTGTACTCGAATCCCGGCAAGCCGAGCAGATTACCCAGTACGCGCAGCACTTTCCACGCTGGGCGGGTTTCGCCAAGCGGCTTCACCACCGCGCCAAAGCTTTGTATGCGTCCCTCGGTATTGATGAAGGTGCCCGAGGTTTCGGTCCACGGTGCGATCGGCAGCAATACGTCGGCGTAGTCGAGTGATTTGCCCTTGTAGGGCGACATCACCACGACGAATTCGGCCGCATTCATGCTGGCCATCGCGGAGACCGGATCGTAGGTATCGAGTTCGGCCTCGACCGCCAGCAGCAGATACGCACTGAGCGGCTTTTCCAGCATCTGGCGTGCGTTCAGGCCCTTGATCGCGGGCTGGCCGAGCGCACCGCTCCGGGGAACCGCGCCCACCGTCACTGCGCCCACGCTGTTGGCTGCCTCGCCCAGCACACCAAAACTGGCGCCCGCGAGCCGGGCCACTTCCTGCGCCAGTGCATGAATCTGCGAATAGTCGGGATGGTGCTGCGCCATGTTGCCAAGAAAGACCGCGCGCGTCCCCCCCCCTGAAGTGCCCGGGTCGCCGCTCGCCAGGCTCTCGGCCATTTTGCGCGCGGTATCATCGATCACACCATGCGCCGCACGTTCGGGCACCGGCAGGCTTTTCAGTTCGGCCAGCGCACGACACACGCCCGCCAGCGCCGCAGCAAGCTGCGACGGGGCAACGATGCGTTTGGCATGTACCTTGCCGAGAAATTCGTCTTCGTGCGCGTTGATCATGTTGAGTTCGCCCGACCAGCGTACCGACTCGCGGATCCGGTGTGCCATCAAGGGATGATCCTTGCGCAGATTGGAACCCACGATCAGCATGCGCTTGAGGCGCGACATGTAGGTCACCGGCATGCCGAGCCAGAAACCGCCATGTACCTTGTCATCGAGCGAGAAATCCGACTGCCGCAGGCGATGGTCGACGTTGCCGCTACCCAGGCCACGCATCAGCTTTTGCAGCAGGAACAATTCTTCCGTTGATCGATACGGGGTCGACAGTGCGCCAATCCGTTCAGCGGGAATAGCCTTCAATTTATCCGCGACAAACTCGAGCGCGGCTTGCCACGTCGTCTCCATCCACTGGCCATTGTGCTTGATCATTGGCTGGGTCAGGCGCTCGGCCGTGTTGAGGCCTTCGTATGAGAAGCGGTCGCGGTCGGCCAGCCAGCACTCGTTGACGTCTTCATTTTCGCGCGGCAGCACGCGCATCACCTTGTTGTTCTTGACCTGGACTTCAAGGTTCGAACCAAGGCTGTCATGCGGGCTGATCGAGGGGCGGCGCGACAATTCCCAGTTGCGCGCGGTGTAGCGGAACGGCTTGCTGGTCAGTGCGCCAACCGGACACAGATCGATGACGTTGCCCGACAGTTCCGACGCCATCTGGCTTTCCAGGAACGGCATCACCTCGGCATGCTCGCCGCGACCGGCCATGCCGAGTTCCATCACACCGCCGATTTCCTGGCCGAAGCGAATGCAGCGGGTACAGTGGATGCAGCGCGTCATGTCGGTAGCGATCAGCGGACCGAGATCTTTCTCCCGCACTACACGCTTGATTTCCTGGTAGCGCGATGACGAGGCGCCATACCCCACTGCCAGATCCTGCAGGGTGCATTCGCCGCCCTGGTCGCAGATCGGGCAGTCGAGCGGATGATTGATCAGCAGAAACTCCATCACGCCTTTCTGCGCGTTGATGGCGTATTCCGACTGGGTATACACCTTCATGCCGTCGGTCACCGGGGTGGCGCAGGCGGGCAGGGGCTTCGGCGCCTTTTCCACCTGCACCAGGCACATGCGGCAATTGGCGGCGATCGAGAGCTTCTTGTGATAGCAGAAATGCGGAATCGTGATGCCGGCCTGGTTCGCCGCATCCATGATGGTGTCGCCGCTTTCGACCTGAAGCACACGACCGTTGATTTCGATATTGAGCGTAGCCATAGTCCTGTTTATTCCATCACTTCCATTCAGACCATGCACCGCTTGTGTTCGATGTGGTATTCGAACTCGCGACCAAAGTGTTTGAGGAAGCTTCGTACCGGCATCGCCGCTGCATCGCCCAGTGCGCAGATGGTGTGGCCCATGATGTGCCCCGCCACGCTATTGAGCAGGTCCATGTCTTCCGGCCGCCCCTCGCCATGCTCGATGCGGTGGATCACCCGGTACATCCAGCCGGTGCCTTCGCGGCACGGGGTGCACTGGCCGCACGATTCCTCGAAGTAGAAATAGGACAACCGTTCCAGCGCCCGCACCATGCACATCGTCTCGTCCATCACGATGACCGCACCCGAGCCCAGCATCGAACCTGCCTTGGCGATGGAGTCGAAATCCATCGTGCAATCCATCATGATATCGGCCGGGAGCACAGGCGCGGACGAACCGCCGGGAATGACGGCCTTCAGCTTGTGTCCGTTGCGCACGCCGCCCGCCATCTCCAGCAGTTCCGGAAACGGCGTGCCGAGCGGAATTTCGTAGTTGCCCGGCTTGTTGACGTGACCGGATACCGAAAACAGCTTGGGACCACCGTTGTTGGGTTTGCCCAGTTCCAGGAAAGCCTGGCCGCCATGCTGGACAATCCACGGCACCGAGGCCAGCGTCTCGGTGTTGTTGATGGTGGTCGGCTTGCCGTAGAGGCCAAAGCTCGCGGGGAACGGCGGCTTGAAGCGAGGCTGGCCCTTCTTGCCTTCGATCGATTCCAGCAACGCGGTTTCCTCGCCGCAGATATAGGCGCCGTAGCCATGGTGCGCGTGCAAGTCAAAGCAGAAGTCCGTGTCGAACAGCCGGTTGCCGAGATAACCGGCTTCGCGCGCGTCCTTCAACGCGCGCTCGAACATGTCGTAGATCTCGAAAATTTCGCCGTGGATGTAGTTGTAGCCTACGCGTGCACCGATTACATAGCCCGCGATCGCCATGCCCTCGATCAGCTGGTGCGGGTTGTAGCGCAGGATGTCGCGGTCCTTGAAGGTTCCCGGTTCGCCTTCGTCGCTATTGCAGACGATGTACTTGTCACCAGGAAACGCACGTGGCATGAAGCTCCACTTGAGGCCGGTCGGAAACCCCGCGCCGCCGCGCCCGCGCAGCGCGCTGGTCTTGAGCTCGGCAATGATGGTGTCGCCTGGCACCGGTTCGGTCACCACGCGACGCAACGCCTGATAGCCGCCGTTGGCAACATAAGTCGCCAGCGATGCCGGGTCGTCGAGTGCCTGCGTCCAGCTGCAGACCTGATGGGTGGGCTTGAGCAGGCTCATTTCAGCTTGTCCAGCAGTTCGTCCACCTTCTCGGGCGTGAGATGCGTGAGCATGGTGTGATTGTTGTGCAGGCACATGGGCGCATCGCCGCAGGCGCCCATGCACTCGCCTTCCTTCAAGGTATAGCGGCCATCCTCGGTGGTCTGGCCGAAACCAATTCCCAGCTTCTGCTTCAGATGTTCGCCCACTTCACCCGCGCCCATCAGCATGCAGGGCAGATTGGTGCACAGTGTGATCTTGTGCCGCCCGGCCGGCTTCATGTCGTACATGTTGTAGAAGCTGGCGACCTCATACGCGGCAATCGCCGGCATGTCGAGATACGCGGCCACATGCTCGATGAGTTCCGGCTGGAGCCAGCCTTTTTCCACCTGCGCGATCCTGAGCGCCGCCATGACCGCTGACTGCTTCTGGTCAGCCGGATATTTGGCAATTTCCACATCGATCAGCGCGAGGGAATCAGCACTCAGCCAGGAATGGTTGTCAGGATTGGACATCAGCGGTCGATCTCTCCGAAAACGATATCCTGCGTGCCGATAATGGCGACAACGTCGGCAATCATGTGGCCGCGGCTCATTTCATCGAGTGCCGCCAGATGCGCATAACCCGGCGCACGGATCTTCAGACGATAGGGCTTGTTGGCGCCGTCGGACACCAGGTAGATACCGAACTCGCCCTTGGGATGTTCCACTGCCGCATAGGACTCGCCCATTGGTACATGCATGCCTTCGGTGAAGAGCTTGAAATGATGAATCAGCTCTTCCATGTTCTGCTTCATCGACAGGCGATCGGGCGGCGCGACCTTGTGGTTGGCGACGATGACCGGGCCCGGGTTCTTGCGCAGCCAGTCGATGCATTGCCTGACGATGCGGTTGGACTGACGCATTTCCTCGATCCGGACCAGATAGCGGTCATAACAGTCGCCGTTGGTGCCGACCGGAATATCGAAATCCATGCGGTCGTAGACTTCGTAGGGCTGTTTCTTGCGCAGGTCCCATTCGACGCCGGAACCACGCAGCATCGGGCCGGTAAAGCCCAGTGCCCTGGCACGCTCGGGCGACACCACCCCGATGCCGACGGTACGCTGTTTCCAGATGCGGTTGTCGGTCAGCAGGGTTTCGTATTCGTCGACATAAGTCGGGAAACGCTGGGTGAAGTCCTCGATGAAGTCGAGCAGCGAACCCTGGCGGTTGGCGTTCATCGACTTCATCGCCGCGTCGTTGCGGGTGTGCTGCGCCTGATACTGCGGCATCGTCTCGGGCAGGTCGCGATAGACGCCGCCAGGACGGTAATACGCCGCGTGCAGGCGCGCACCGGACACCGCCTCGTAACAGTCCATCAGGTCTTCGCGTTCGCGGAAGGCATACAGAAACACTGTCATCGCGCCGACGTCGAGCGCGTGCGCGCCGAGCCACAGCAGGTGGTTGAGTATGCGGGTAATCTCGTCGAACATCACGCGGATGTATTGCGCGCGCTCCGGGACCTCGATCTGCAACAGCTTCTCGATCGCCATCACGTAGGCATGCTCGTTGGCCATCATCGATACGTAGTCGAGGCGGTCCATGTAAGGCACCGACTGCAGATAGGTCTTGTGCTCGGCCAGTTTCTCGGTGGCACGGTGCAGCAGGCCAATGTGCGGGTCGGCGCGCTGGATCACCTCGCCGTCCAGTTCCAGCACCAGACGCAACACGCCGTGCGCCGCCGGATGCTGCGGACCGAAGTTCATCGTGTAGTTGCGGATTTCGGCCATCAGCGATCGCCCCCGTAGCTTTCGTCGCGAATGATGCGCGGCGTGACTTCGCGCGGTTCAATCGAGACCGGCTGGTAGATCACGCGCCGCTGACTCGGGTCGTAGCGCATCTCGACGTTGCCCGAAAGCGGGAAATCCTTGCGAAACGGATGACCGATGAAACCGTAATCGGTCAGGATGCGGCGCAGATCGGGATGGCCTTCGAAGACGATGCCAAACAGATCGAAGGCCTCGCGTTCGAACCAGCTGGCCGATGGCCAGATATCGACCATCGACGCCACCACGGGCAAATCGTCATCAGGACAAAACACGCGGACCCGCACGCGCTGGTTGTTCGATAGCGACAACAGATGCACGACCACGGCAAAGCGCGCGCCTTCCCAGGCGCCGTCGCCATAATCCGAATAATCCATGCCGCACAGGTCGATCAACTGGTCGAAGCGACAATCGGGATGGTCGCGCAAGGTACGCATGGTGGTCGCATAGGCCTGGGATTTGACTATCAGCGTCAGCTCGCCCAGCCGCTCGATAGTCTCTACGAGCGCATCACCCAGCAGATTTTGCAGACGAATGGAAAGGGATTCCGGCTTCGTGGACATGACGCGTCTTAACGGGCGATGGTGTTGGTGCGGCGAATCTTGTTCTGCAGCTGGATGATGCCGAACAGCAGCGCTTCTGCCGTCGGCGGGCAACCCGGAACATAGATATCCACCGGCACGATACGGTCACAGCCGCGCACCACCGAATAGGAATAATGGTAATAGCCGCCGCCGTTGGCGCACGAACCCATGGAAATCACCCAGCGCGGCTCGGCCATCTGGTCGTACACCTTGCGCAGTGCCGGCGCCATCTTGTTGCACAAGGTGCCGGCGACGATCATCACGTCGGACTGGCGCGGACTCGGGCGGAACACGATGCCGAAGCGGTCGAGGTCATAGCGTGCAGCACCCGCATGCATCATTTCCACTGCGCAGCACGCCAGGCCGAAGGTCATCGGCCACATCGATCCGGTGCGCATGTAATTGATGAGCTGATCGGCCTTGGTGGTAACAAAGCCCTGCTCGAGAACGCCTTCAATACCCATGATTCAGATCATTCCCATTCCAGGGCGCCCTTCATCCACTCATAGATGAAGCCCACCACCAGAATGCCGAGAAACACCATCATGGCGATGAAGCCCGCCAGCCCGATTTCTTCCAGCACAATGGCCCAGGGAAAAAGAAAGGCGATTTCCAGATCGAACAGGATGAACAGGATGGCAACCAGATAATAGCGCACGTCAAATTTCATGCGCGCGTCTTCGAACGCCTCGAAGCCACATTCATAGGGAGAGCGTTTTTCACTGTCGGGGCGGTACGGCGCCAGCAGTCCACCCGCAACGATCGGGCCGATTCCGAAAGCCAGGCCAACCAGAATGAACAACAGAATGGGGAGGTAATTCTCCAGCACCGAGTTCCTCCGAACTGCGCCTGCGTCAGGCGATAAATGAGTGATTATGACCCGAGTGTATTAGTACCGAGCATCGACTGTCAAGCCGAAAAACTTGTGCTTTTGTATTTAAAATCAAACGCTTATACAATAGTATCCGCTGATGAACAAATCAGGAAATTTGATGGTGCCGACGGCGAGACTCGAACTCGCACGACCTAAGTCACTACCCCCTCAAGATAGCGTGTCTACCAATTCCACCACGTCGGCCAAAGGACTTGCGTCCTGACAGGTACTGCTTATTGTGGAATGTCCCCCACCTTCGAACCAGCATCCTTGCCCGGTACCTGCGCAGGAGGCGCGGGTTGGGCTTTCGTTGGTGCAGGAACCTCTACACGCTGAAGCACGCTAGCCGCTGGCTTGTGTTGCTGAAGTCCATAAAATGCCAAACCCAGACTGGTCAGGAAAAACAGGGTAGCCAGCACCGCGGTGCTACGGCTCAGAAAGTTGGCCGATCCGCTGGCGCCAAACAGGCTGCCCGACGAACCGCTGCCAAATGCCGCGCCCATATCCGCGCCTTTGCCCTGCTGCAAGAGCACCAGCGCAACCAGTGCGATGGCCACAATAATGTGTACGACCCAGACTAGTGTTTCCATGCTTGATTCTTACTCGACAACGCTTACTTGGCAGCGGCCCGGCAAATCGCGATGAACTCGTCGGCAACCAGTGAGGCCCCGCCGATCAATCCGCCATCGATATCCGGCTGAGCCATCAATTCTGCCGCATTCGCAGCTTTTACGCTACCC
Organism: uncultured Thiobacillus sp.; assembly: GCA_964452995.1. Classification (GTDB taxonomy): domain Bacteria; phylum Pseudomonadota; class Gammaproteobacteria; order Burkholderiales; family Thiobacillaceae; genus Thiobacillus. The sequence continues at coordinate 112,699 of CAYVOR010000001.1, read as the reverse complement.
CCGTACTGGATGATCAGCTGCGCTGCCACGTCTGCATCAAGGGCGGCAATCTTGCCGCGAATGAAGGCGTGCACGGCTTGCGCCTGCTCCGGGGTTGCCGTCTTGCCGGTTCCGATCGCCCATACGGGTTCGTAGGCCACCACTGCTTTGGCCAGGGATGCCACGCCGGCAGCCTTGATCACGGCGTCGAGCTGGCGCGCCACGACGGCTTCGGTCACGCCGGATTCGCGTTCGTCCAGCAATTCACCCACGCACAGGATCGGTGTCAGGCCTGCCGCCTGGGCGGCCATGTATTTGGCTGCAACCAGTTCGTCGGATTCGCCATACAGACTGCGCCGTTCGGAATGTCCGACGATCACGTACTGACAGCCGAAATCCCGCAGCATCGAAGCCGACACTTCTCCGGTGAAGGCGCCTTTGGCCTGTTCGGACACATTCTGTGCGCCCCAGGCGATCGACGATCCTGCAAGCGCAGCCTGCACTTGTGCCAGATAGGGGAAAGGCACGCATACGACAGCCTCGATCTCGGCCAGAGCGGGTTTGACTGCGGCCAGCAGGGCGGAGTTTTCAGCCAGGCTACCGTGCATTTTCCAGTTACCGGCTACGAGCTTTTTACGCATGGGAATCTGCCAAACAAAAGTGCGCGATGGTAAGCGCTACGCGCCGGTCGGTCAACCGCCAGGCCAATGCCAGACGACGCGATCAGCCGAAACGGCCGGTGATGTAGTCTTCCGTCTGCTTCTTGCCCGGCCGCATGAATATGGTGCCGGTTTCATTGAATTCGATGAGCTCGCCCAGATACATGAATGCCGTGTAATCCGATATCCGTGCGGCCTGCTGCATGTTGTGGGTGACGATGGCGATGGTGTAATCGCTTTTCAGCTCGTTGATGAGTTCCTCGATCTTGGCGGTGGAAATCGGGTCCAGTGCCGAGGTCGGCTCGTCCAGCAGCACAATTTCCGGCTTCACCGCGACCGCGCGTGCAATGCACAGACGTTGTTGCTGGCCGCCGGACAGCGACAAGCCGCTCTGCTGCAATTTATCCTTCACTTCGCCCCATAGCGCCGCCTTCTTGAGCGCCCATTCGACGCGATCATCCATGGCGCTTTTCGACATGCGATCGTACAGCCGCACACCGAAGGCAATATTTTCGTAGATCGTCATCGGAAACGGCGTCGGCTTCTGAAACACCATGCCGATGCTGGCGCGTACCAGATTCACATCCTGGCTCTTGTCCAGCAGGTTCTTGCCGTGGAACAGGATCTGGCCTTCGGCACGCTGCTTGGGATACAGGTCGTACATGCGGTTGAAGGTGCGTAGCAACGTTGATTTTCCGCAGCCGGACGGCCCGATGAAAGCCGTCACCTTCTTCTGGGCAATATCCAGATTGACGTTGTTGAGCCCTTTGAAATCACCATAAAAGAAATCCAGATTGCGGACTTGCAAGGCGACATTTTCGCTGGCAGGCATGGCTTGATCAGGCATCGAAAAGCTCCGGAGAAATTAACGTTTGTCTTTGTTGCGAAACACGACACGCACGCCGATATTGACCGCCAGCACCAGAAAGGCGATCAGCAGCGAACCGCCCCAGGCCAGGTTGATCCAGTTGTCGTACGGACTCAAGGCAAACTGATAGATCACCACCGGCAAATTTGCCATGGGCTCGTCCATATTGGTGCTGAAGAACTGGTTGTTGAGCGCGGTGAACAGCAGCGGCGCGGTCTCACCCGTAATCCGCGCCATGGCCAGCAGAACGCCCGTCACCACGCCGGATTTGACCGCGCGCAGCGTTACCTTGAGCGATACCTGCCAGCGCGGCGCGCCCACGGCAAAGGCCGCTTCGCGCAAACTGGTCGGCACCAGTTTCAGCATGTTCTCGGTGGTGCGTACCACCACCGGAATAGCGATCAAGGCCAGTGACAGCGACCCTGCCCAGCCTGAAAATCCGCCGGTGGTCGTGACGAACAGCGCATACACGAACAGACCGATGACGATGGAGGGCGCAGACAACATGATGTCCGTCACGAAACGGGTGAACGAGGCAAACCTGGAAACCCGCCCGTACTCGGCCAGATAGATTCCCGCCAGAATGCCGATCGGCGTCGCGATCAGCATCGAGAACAACAGGATCAGACCGCTGCCCACGATGGCGTTACGCAAACCGCCGCCTTCGGAACCGGGCGCCGGCGTGTCCTGGGTAAACATGTCCCAGTTCAGGGCAGCAAAGCCTTTTGAAAACAGCGTCCACAAAATCCACAGCAGCGCGACCAGCCCCAGGCTCATCGCAGCCATGGACAGCGTGATGCCGATACGGTTGATCCAGATGCGACGGGTATACAGTTTCATCATGCGCGCCTTACAGACCTTCGGAGCCCATGCTGCGGCTGATCAGCCAGCGCGAAATGGCCAGCACGATTAAGGTGATAATAAACAGCACCAGTCCGAGCGCGAACAGGGAGGCAATATGCAGGCCGGGATCGGCCTCGCCGAATTCGTTGGCCAGCGTCGACGCGATCGAGGTGCCGGGCGCGAACAGGCTGCCGCTGATGCGGTTGGCATTGCCGATCACAAACGTGACCGCCATCGTCTCGCCGAGCGCACGTCCCAGTCCCAGCATGATGCCGCCAATAACGCCGACACGGGTATAAGGCAACACGACATTGCGCACCACTTCCCAGTTGGTGCAGCCGATGCCATAGGCGGATTCCTTCAGCACATGCGGCACCGTCTCGAACACATCCCGCATCACCGAGGCGATAAAGGGAATGACCATCAAGGCCAGCACGATGCTGGCGGTGAGGATGCCGACCCCAATGGGCGGACCTGAGAACCAGCCGCCGATGATCGGAACGTCGCCCAACAGCGCCTGCAAAGGCGGCTGGATGTGATCGGCAAACAAGGGCGCAAACACGAACAACCCCCAGATGCCATATACGATGGAGGGGATCCCGGCCAGCAATTCGATCGCCGTGCCGAGGGGACGGCGCAGCCAGATCGGGCAGGTTTCGGTCAGGAAAAAGGCAATTCCGAAGCTGATCGGCACCGCAATCAGCAGCGCGAGGATGGACGTCGTCACCGTACCGTAAATTGCGGCCAGCGCACCGAATTTGTCGTCCGGCACGCTCCAGACGTTGGTCCACAGGAAGGACGGGCCGAACGCCTTGAGACTGGGCCAGGCTTCGATGGTGAGCGATATCAGAATCCCCACCAGAGCCGCCAGCACAACAAAGGCGAAAATCTGCGTGGAATGATGGAAAAACCTGTCCTGCAGCCGGAACTTTCGGACCTGCCTGGCGTGCAGATCGATCCCGGGGGGTACGCTGGGCTCACTCACTGTGGGGTGCCTGTCGATTCGATTTCTTGTCTACGAAAGCAGCCGCCTGAAGCAGCCGCTTTCGTAGAAAGCCGGGGGAGCGCGTGCCCCCGGCCAACATCAAGTCGGTTCTAGCCCAATGCCTTATTTGACGTTCTTCATTTCCGTTTCAACCATCTTCACGACCTTGGGCGGCAGAGGAACGAAGCCAAGCTCGGCCGCCATTTTCTGGCCGTTGTTCAGGGACCAGGTGTAGAAATCCACTACGCCTTTTTGTTTCGCGGCATCGCCCCGTTCGTAGGCCAGCATGAAGGTGGCCGTCGTGATGGGCCATGCATTCCTGGCGGTCTGATCCAGCAGGTCGGGGGCCATGCCCTTGACATGGAAGTCGGCCCCGGTAGCGGCATCGGCAACCGACTGCTGGTTCGGCACAATGAAATTGCCGGCACGGTTCTTCAGCGCCACGAAGTTCATGTTGTTCTTCATCGCATCGGCGATGTCGACATAGCCGATCGCGCCCTTGATCTTCTGCACGTTGGCCGCGACGCCCGGGTTGCCCTTGCCGCCCACGCCGTTGGCAGGCCAGTTCACCGTATTGCCGGCACCGACCTCACGCCTGAATGCCATCGATTGCTTGGCCAGGTAGTTGGAGAACGCAAAGGTCGTGCCGGAACCGTCCGAACGATGCGCCACGGTAATGGCCAGATTCGGCAACTTGGCGCCAGGGTTCAGTTTGGCAATGGCGGGGTCGTTCCACTTGGTGACCGCGCCACGGAAAATGTCGGCCGCGGTGACGCCGTCCAGCTTCAGCTTGCCGGATTGGAAGCCGGGGAGATTCATGACGATTGTGACGCCACCCATCACGGTGGGAACCTGGACCAGATGGTTCGCATCCAGTTCGGCCACCGGAACCGGCGCGTCGCTACCGGCAAAATCAACGGTTTTGGCCTTGATCTGCTTGACACCGCCCGACGAGCCGATCCCCTGGTAATTGACCCGGTTGCCCGTGGCGGTCTTGTATGCCTCTGCCCACTTCGTGTAAACAGCATAGGGGAAGGTTGCGCCTGCGCCGGTAATGTCGGCAGCCAGGGCACTCACACTGAAAGCCAGACCCAGGGCCGCAGCCAGCATCCCTTGAGCCAGTTTATCGCGTGCACGCATGTGTAATATCTCCGGTAGTAGTTGACGTTGCCGCATGGGCGACGTCGCCATACTAAGGGGCGAATATTACAGAACTATGTCAGGACGCGAAATCACCCGCCCGCAGCCGCGGCCTTGACAGCCATGGCAATTGTTTCAGCAGTGTGTCGAACCAGATCGGCGTCGCGTCCTTCGACCATCACGCGAATCAGCGGCTCGGTCCCGGATGCGCGCAGGACAATCCGGCCACTGCCATTCAAAGCCGCTTCCGCCGCGATCACCGATGCATCGACCGCAGGCGCCGCATCCAGCCTGAAGCCTCTGGCCACCGGCACATTGATCATCACCTGGGGATAAATTTCCAGATCGGCGGTAAAGGTATCCAGTGTCTCGCCGGTTTCCCGCAGCGCGCGCAATACCTGCAGGGCCGACACGATGCCGTCGCCTGTCGTATGCTTGTCCAGGCACAGGATATGGCCCGAGGTCTCGCCGCCCAGGGTCCAGCCATTGGCATGCAGCCGTTCGAGCACATAGCGGTCGCCCACCTTGGCGCGCTCGAACGGCACCTGGATGCGGCCTAGCGCGTGTTCGGTTCCCAGGTTGGTCATCAGCGTACCGACCACGCCCCCCTTCATGTAGCCCGTCTGGATGCGATGGCGCGCAATGACATAAACCAGCTGGTCGCCATCGTAAATGCGTCCATGGGCGTCGGCCATCATCAAGCGGTCGCCGTCGCCGTCAAGTGCAATCCCAAGATCCGCGCGATGCGTGCGTACCGCGTCGGACAAGGTCTTGGTGCAGGTCGCGCCACACTGCTCGTTGATATTGAAGCCATTCGGCTCGTTGCCGATGGCGATGACCTCGGCGCCCAGTTCGTGCAGCACATGTGGCGCAACGTGATAGGTCGCGCCGTGCGCACAGTCCACCACGATGCGCATCCCGCGCAGGTCGAGGTTGTTGGGAAAGGTGCTTTTGCAGAACTCGATATAACGCGCAGCGGCATCCTCGATGCGGCGGGCACGCCCCAGCTGGCGTGCCTCGACCGTCACCATCGGATGATCCAGCCGTGTCTCGATGGCCTCTTCCACGCTGTCGGGCAATTTCTGTCCACTGGATGAAAAAAACTTGATGCCGTTGTCTTCGAACGGATTGTGGGAAGCCGAGATCACCACGCCCGCCTGCAGCCGCAGGGCACGCGTCAGATAAGCTACCGCCGGCGTCGGCATCGGGCCAGTCATCAGCACATTCACCCCGGCGGCGGTGAAACCGGCTTCCAGCGCAGCTTCCAGCATGTAGCCGGAAATGCGGGTGTCCTTGCCGATCAGCACAGTCGGATGCTGGTTCGATGGCAGGCTGCCGCGGTCGACCACCAGCACCTGCCCGGCTGCATAGCCCAGATGCATCACGAATTCGGGCGTGATCGGTGATTCGCCTACCCTGCCCCGCACGCCGTCGGTGCCGAAATATTTACGTCCCATCCCTGTATTCCTCCACTGCATTCCAGATGGCCAATGCGTCACGCATGGCCATGACATTGTGTACCCGGACCAGACGAGCGCCCTGTGCCACCGCCATCAGGTGCGCCGCTACGCCGGCAAACTCGCGTTCGTCCACAGCACGCCCCGTCAGGGCGCCCAGCATCGACTTGCGCGACAGCCCGGCGAGTACCGGCAAGCCAAGCCTGGCCAGACAATCCAGGTGCTTAAGCAGCGCCAGATTGTGTTGCAGCGTTTTACCGAAACCAAACCCCGGATCAATCACCAATCGCTCGCGCGCAATTCCTGCAGCCTCGCAGGCCTGCACTCGAGCCTGCAAAAACTGTTTTACCTCGTTCACCACATCGTCGTAACTGGGAGCCTGCTGCATGTTCCGGGGATCGCCCTGCATATGCAGGAGACATACAGCCGCACCCGATGCGGCCACTGTTTCCAGCGCACCAGGGGCCTGCAAGGCAGCGACATCATTGACCATCGCCGCTCCCGCTGCGAGCGCTGCACGCATCACCTCAGGCTTCATGGTATCCACCGAGACCAGACATCCCTCGCGAACAAGCGTCTCGATCACCGGCATCACACGTCGGATTTCCTCGTCGGCGGACACCGCCATTGCGCCCGGTCGGGTCGATTCTCCGCCGACGTCAAGGATATCGGCGCCTTGTTCGCGCAGCTTGAGTGCATGGGCAATTGCAGCCTGCGCGTCGCACAGCTGTCCGCCGTCCGAAAACGAATCGGGCGTGACGTTGACGACGCCCATGATGCGTGGGCGGGAGAGGGTAAGGCGGTGCGAACCGGCGTGGAGAACGGACATGGAAAGAGGGGCCAGGGGCCCCTCTATAGTAGCGGGTTGATAACGTGCAGCCGTTCAGGCTTCCTGTGCAGGCTGGGTAGTCGGTGCCGGCGCACTGGGCTTGTCGTCCCCGTTCGCCGGTGGCTGGGGCGTGGCCGATGGCTTGGGCGGACGCACCGGACGGCCGGCCATAATGTCACTGATCTGATCGGAATCGATTGTTTCCCATTCCATCAGCGCCGCTGTCATCGCCTCGACCTTGTCACGGCCTTCGGTCAGGATTTTCGTCGCGCGCTCATATTGCTCGTCCAGAATGCGACGGATTTCGGTATCGACCTTCTGCATGGTGGCTTCGCTCATGTTCTTGTGCGTGGTCACCGAGCGTCCCAGGAACACTTCACCCTCGTTTTCGCCGTACACCATCGGGCCCAGTGCATCCGACATGCCGTAGCGCGTCACCATGTCGCGAGCGATGCTGGTTGCCCGCTCGAAATCGTTCGAGGCCCCCGTCGAGATGCTGCCGACGAAGATTTCTTCGGCCACCCGTCCGCCGTACAACATGCATATTTGCGACAGCATCTGATCCTGGTACAGGCTGTAACGGTCCAGCTCAGGCAATGACATGGTCACCCCTAACGCGCGGCCGCGCGGAATCACCGTCACCTTGTGCACCGGGTCGCAACCCGGCAGCGTCATGCCGATCACGGCGTGGCCCGACTCGTGGTAAGCCGTTTTCTTCTTGTCCTCAGGCGTGATCACCATGGACTTGCGCTCGGCACCCATGAAAATCTTGTCCTTGGCCTGCTCGAAATCGTCCATGTCCACCAGCCGCTTGCTGCGCCGCGCCGCGAACAGGGCTGCCTCATTGACCAGGTTGGCGAGGTCGGCACCCGACATGCCGGGGGTGCCGCGCGCCAGAATGTCGGCTCGCACGTCGGGCGCCACCGGGACCTTGCGCATATGCACCAGCAGGATCTGCTCGCGACCGCGGATGTCGGGCAGGCCAACGAAGACCTGGCGATCGAAACGGCCGGGACGCAGCAGCGCGGGGTCGAGCACGTCGGGACGGTTGGTTGCCGCGATCACGATTACCCCCACGCTCGCTTCAAAGCCATCCATTTCGACCAGCAACTGGTTGAGCGTCTGCTCGCGTTCGTCATTGCCGCCGCCGAGACCCGCGCCACGCTGCCGGCCGACCGCATCGATTTCGTCGATGAAGATGATGCAGGGTGAGTTTTTCTTGGCCTGCTCGAACATGTCGCGCACGCGCGCAGCACCCACGCCGACGAACATCTCGACGAAGTCGGAACCCGAAATGCTGAAGAACGGCACCTTGGCCTCGCCGGAAATCGAGCGCGCCAGCAAGGTCTTACCGGTCCCGGGCGGCCCCACCATCAGTACGCCGCGCGGAATACGTCCACCCAGTTTCTGGAACTTGGACGGATCTTTCAGGAAATCCACCAGTTCGGCGACGTCTTCCTTCGCCTCGTCGCAGCCCGCGACATCGGCGAACGTCACCGGGTTGGCGTTTTCATCGAGCAGGCGCGCGCGGCTCTTGCCGAACGAGAAAGCCCCGCCACGGCCGCCGCCCTGCATCTGGCGCATGAAGAATATCCAGACGCCGATCAAAAGCAGCATGGGGAACCACGAAATGAACAGACTCATCAGGAACGAGGGCTGCTCTTCCGGCTTGGCTTCGACCGACACGCCGTTTTTCAGCAGGTCGGAGACCATCCAGGGGTCGCTCGGCGCATAACTGGTGAAGCGCTGTCCATCGCTGCGCTCACCCTTCAGCACGTTGCCCTCGATCACCACCTTGGAAATCTGCTGCTGACGTACTTCCTGGATGAATTGCGAGTACGGCATCTGCGACTGCGAAGCGTGCTGCGCGCCGAACTGGTTGAACACCGTCATCAGGATGACCGCAATGATTAGCCAGATGGCGATGTTCTTGGACAAATTGTTCACGTATTACTCCTTGGTGCCGAAACCAGCACGTTTAGACTCATTCTAAGCCCTATACTACCCGCTTGTCACGGCATCACCATGACCTGAGACCTGTGCCACGACAGGACGGCGTCCCAGCAAATACACTTCGGTACTACGATCGCGCGACGCGTCAGGCTTGCGGATCAGCACCTGTTCGAAAGCCTGCCGCATTTGAGCCCGAAAATCCTCAAACCCGACCCCCTGAAACACTTTGACGAGGAAAGCGCCGTCCGGTTTCAGCCAGTTCACCGAGAACTCAAGTGCCAACTCGCACAATTCGTAATGTCGCGCCTGATCGCGCAGCATCACTCCGCTGATATTGGGGGCCATATCACTTAAAACAAGATCAACGCGTCCAGTTTGCAACTTTTCTTCCAGCCAGGCCAGTGCGGTCGCGTCGGTGAAGTCGCCTTCCAGGCACTCGACGCCTGGCATCGGTGCCACGGGCAGCAAATCGATGGCCAGCACCCTGCCCTGATTTTTCATTTTGTGCGCGGCCACCTGGCACCAGCTGCCGGGTGCGGCACCCAGATCCACCACCGTCATGCCGGGACGCAACAGATGATCACGTTTGTCGATTTCGAGTAATTTATAGGCAGCGCGCGAACGGTAACCATCGTGCTGGGCCTTTTTGACGTATGGGTCCGTCACATGCTCATGCATCCAGGCGCTGCCTGATTTGGTTCGCTTTACTTTCTGCACCATCACTATCGGCTACAATCCGCGCTCAGTTTAAGGGCTCAGTTAAATTTAAGGACACTGCATGAAACCACTCACGCCCGCGCAGCGACAATTCCTCAAGGGCCTGGCCCACAATCGTCAACCGGTGGTCATGATCGGCAACCAGGGGCTGACTGCCGCCGTGTTGAAGGAAATCGAACGCGGACTCGATGCGCACGAACTGATCAAGATCAAGGCGGCCAGCGACGAGCCTGACACACGCCGCGCCTGGCTGGAGGAAATCTGCACGGCCACGGGCGCGGCACCGGTTCAGCAGATTGGCAAGGTGCTGGTGATTTATCGCGCCGCCAGCAAGCCGGTGATCGTCCTGCCGGCTTGAAACCTGCGTGAAGAGGCTTATTTCGCCAACCCCGAGCGCCAGACCAGCAGCAGTCCAAGCGCGCTCTGAATCACGAAAAGAATGCTCGACACGCCATGCCAGCGGACAAAACGGTCGGCAAACACGCTTTGCATCATGGCATGCGGCATGCCCAGGCCCCGCATGCCGAAGTGGCCTGCCAGCGTCAGCGCCAGCATCAATGCCACCACCCAGAAAAACAGGGTTTTCAGCACAGCCGCCCCGTCGCGGACAAACCGGTAGATCAGCAGATAGGCCGCAGCGGCTATGCCGATCCACGCCATCACCGCAAACAGCCGTCCGGCCAGCATCCCGGCCAGTTGCTTGTCGCCCAGATTGGCGAACAATGCGGGCGCGGCGATGTAACCGATTGCCCACAAGCCGCCAATCCACAGCACCAGCAAGCCACCGGCCAGGCCATCCCAGAAACGCTGCATGCTATTTGTACAGGACGTCCAGCACTTCGTACTGGCGCACGCCAGCGGGGGCCTGGACATCCACGCTGTCGCCGGCATATTTGCCGATCAGCGCGCGGGCGATGGGCGACGATACTGAAATCTTGCCCTGTTTGATGTCCGCCTCGTCGTCGCCGACGATCTGATAGGTGACGGGTTCACCCGATTCGACGTCTTCCAGTTCGACCGTCGCACCGAACACGATGCGCCCGTCCGCGTCCAGCGTGGCCGGATCGATGATCTGCGCATTGGACAGCTTGCCTTCGAGATCGGCGATGCGCCCTTCGATGAAGCCCTGCTTTTCCTTGGCGGCGTCATACTCGGCGTTTTCCGACAAATCGCCCTGCGCGCGTGCCTCGGCAATCGCCTGGATCACTGCGGGGCGCTCGACGCTTTTCAGCTGTTGCAATTCAACGCGCAATTTCTCGGCGCCGACGACGGTGAGGGGAAATTTGTTCACAAGTCTGCCTTTTGAATCAGTGCAGCCGCTGATGCAGCGATTGCAGGGAATATACTTTCAACCCGTTGCCGTGTTGCATGCCCATGCAGGCAGCACGCGCGCCGGCCAGCGTGGTGAAGTACACGACCCTGCGCGCCAGTGCCTCGGCACGGATGGCATAGGAGTCCTTTACCGCTTTCTTGTCCTCGACCACGTTGACAATGAAATCGATCTCGCCGTTCTTGATCATGTCAACGATATGCGGCCGGCCTTCCTTGACCTTGTTGACGACCGCCACTGGAATGCCGGCTGATTCGATCGCCTGCGCCGTCCCACGCGTGGCGACCACGCTGAAGCCGAGATCGTGCAGCATTTGTCCCACTTCGATCACGGCGTCGCGATCGCCCGATCGTACGCTGACGAAAGCCCGTCCGCCAGGTTTGGGTAGTTCGGAACTCGAGGCCAGCTGCGATTTGACGAAGGCTTCGCCAAAATTGTCGCCCACGCCCATGACTTCGCCAGTCGACTTCATTTCCGGGCCGAGTATGGTGTCGACGCCGGGGAACTTGCGGAATGGGAACACCGCTTCCTTCACCGAGAAATACGGCGGAATGATTTCCTTCTCGAATGCCTGGGTCTTCAGCGAAATGCCCGCCATCGCGCGCGCTGCAATCTTCGCCAGCGGCGCGCCGATGGCCTTCGAGACAAAGGGCACGGTGCGCGACGCACGCGGGTTTACTTCCAGTACATACACGGTATCACCCTGGATTGCGAACTGCACGTTCATCAGGCCGACTACTTTCAGCGCCTTCGCCATCGCCACTGTCTGCCGGCGCAGTTCGTCCAGCACGTCCTGCGACAGGCTATACGGTGGTAGCGAGCAGGCCGAATCGCCCGAGTGCACGCCGGCCTGTTCGATGTGCTGCATGATGCCGCCGATCACCACCTGCTCGCCGTCGGACAATGCGTCCACATCGACCTCGATGGCGTCGTTGAGGAAACGGTCGAGCAGCACCGGTGACTTGTTCGAGACCTTCACGGCCTCGGTCATGTAGCGAATAAGATCAGCTTCCTCGCGCACGATCTCCATCGCGCGGCCGCCCAGCACGTAGGAGGGACGCACCACCAGCGGATAGCCGATTTCAGAGGCCATGCGCAGGGCGCTGTCGGGATTGCGCGCGGTACGGTTGGGCGGCTGCTTCAGTCCCAGGTCGTGCAACATCTGCTGAAAACGCTCGCGGTCTTCCGCCGCGTCGATCATGTCGGGGCTGGTGCCGATGATGGGTACGCCGTTGCGCTCAAGGTCGCGCGCGAGCTTGAGCGGGGTCTGGCCGCCATACTGCACGATCACGCCGAAAGGCTTCTCGATGTGCACGATCTCGAGCACGTCTTCGAGCGTCAGCGGCTCGAAGTACAGGCGATCGGAGGTGTCGTAGTCGGTCGACACGGTCTCAGGGTTGCAGTTGACCATGATGGTCTCGAAGCCGTTTTCGCGCAGCGCCAGCGCAGCATGCACGCAGCAATAGTCGAACTCGATGCCCTGGCCGATACGGTTCGGTCCGCCGCCCAGCACCATGATCTTTTTCGCGTCGGTCGGATGCGCCTCGCACTCTTCCTCGTAGGTCGAATACATGTAGGCGGTCTGCGTGGCGAACTCGGCCGCGCAGGTGTCTACCCGCTTGTAGACCGGATGCAGCGCCAGCTCATGACGACGCGCACGCACTGCATGCTGGTCGGTATTCAGCAGTTTGGCCAGACGACGGTCAGCGAAGCCCGCACGTTTCAACACGCGGAGTTCATCGCGCCCGAGATCAGTCAGCGCCCGGCCGGCCAGCGAGGTTTCCAGCTCGATCAGTTCCTGAATCTGGTCGAGGAACCAGGGATCGATCTTCGATACGGCGTGGATTTCCTCCAAGCTCATGCCGACGCGGAATGCATCGCCCACATACCAGATGCGTTCGGGGCCGGGCGACATCAGCTCGGCTTCGATCTCGTCGCGATCGGTGGTCCTGGGGTCGAAGCCATCGACGCCGACTTCCAGTCCGCGCAACGCTTTCTGCAGCGACTCCTGGAAGCTGCGGCCCATCGCCATCACCTCGCCCACCGATTTCATCTGCGTGGTCAGGCGGTCGTCGGCCTGCGGGAATTTCTCGAACGCGAAGCGCGGCACCTTGGTCACGACGTAGTCGATCGACGGCTCGAACGAGGCCGGGGTGGCGCCGCCGGTGATGTCGTTCTGCAGCTCGTCGAGCGTGTAGCCGACCGCCAGCTTGGCCGCCACCTTGGCGATCGGAAAGCCGGTCGCCTTGGACGCCAGCGCCGACGAACGCGACACGCGCGGGTTCATCTCGATCACCACCATGCGGCCATCGTCAGGATTGATGGAGAACTGTACGTTGGAGCCGCCGGTATCCACGCCGATCTCGCGCAGCACCGCGAGACTCGCATTGCGCATGATCTGGTATTCCTTGTCGGTCAGCGTCTGTGCCGGCGCCACGGTGATCGAGTCGCCGGTATGCACGCCCATCGGATCGAAGTTCTCGATCGAACAGACGATGATGCAGTTGTCCTTGCTGTCGCGCACCACCTCCATCTCGTATTCCTTCCAGCCGAGCAGCGATTCCTCGATCAGCAGCTCATGCGTGGGCGACGCTTCGAGACCGCGTTCGCAGATGGCGATGAATTCTTCCTTGTTGTAGGCAATGCCGCCGCCCGAACCGCCCATGGTGAACGAGGGGCGGATGATCGACGGGAAACCCAGTGCGGCCTGCACCTGTAGCGCCTCTTCCATGCTGTGGGCGATCGACGAACGCGCCGAACCCAGCCCCAGCTTGGTCATCGCCACCTTGAACTTCTCACGATCCTCGGCCTTGTCGATGGCTTCCTTGGATGCCCCGATCATCTCGACGCCGTATTTTTCCAGCACGCCGTGCCGGGCGAGGTCGAGTGCGCAATTCAGTGCGGTCTGCCCGCCCATGGTTGGCAGCAGCGCATCGGGGCGCTCCTGCTCGATGATCTTTTCGACCACCTGCCACGAGATCGGCTCGATGTAGGTGACGTCGGCCATGTCCGGATCGGTCATGATCGTCGCCGGATTGCTGTTGACGAGAATGACCTTGTAGCCTTCCTCGCGCAGCGCCTTGCACGCCTGCGCACCGGAATAATCGAATTCGCACGCCTGCCCGATGACGATGGGGCCGGCGCCGATGATGAGAATGCTTTTTAGATCACTGCGCCTGGGCATAATTAGTGTACGGGGGCATGGTCAGCCATCAGCTGAATGAATCGGTCGAATAAATAACTCATGTCGTGCGGGCCAGGGCCGGCTTCCGGGTGGCCCTGGAAGCTGAACACGGGAGCGTCGGTACGGGCCATCCCCTGCAGCGAACCGTCGAACAGCGAGACATGGGTGCTGCGCAGATTGGCCGGCAGGGTTGCTGCGTCCACGGCAAAACCATGGTTCTGGCTGGTGATTGCGACCCGACCGCTGTCGAGATCCTTGACCGGATGGTTGGCGCCATGGTGGCCGAATTTCATTTTGACGGTCCTGGCGCCGGAGGCAAGCGCCAGGAACTGATGCCCCAGACAGATGCCAAAGACAGGAATTTTCGTCGCCACCAGGTCGCCGACCGCCTTGATCGCGTAATCGCACGCTTCCGGGTCGCCGGGGCCGTTGGAGAGGAAAATGCCATCCGGTTTCAGCGCCAGGGCATCGGCCGCGGTCGCGGTGGCCGGCAGCACGGTCAGGCGGCAACCGCGCTCGGCCAGCATGCGCAGGATATTGCGCTTGACGCCGTAATCGAAGGCCACCACATGAAAACGCGGCGCGTCCTGCCGCCCATAGCCGCGCCCGAGCGCCCACTCGGTCTCGTTCCATTCATAGGCTGTCGACACGCTCACCACCCTGGCCAGATCCATGCCGGCCAGGCCGGGGAAGGCACGTGCCGCCTCGAGCGCCTTGGCCTCGTCCACAACCCCTGCCATGATGCAGCCGTTTTGCGACCCTTTTTCGCGCAGGACACGGGTCAATCGCCGCGTGTCGATGTCGGCGATGGCGACGATGTTCTGGCTTGTCAGGTAATCGCCCAGGGACTGGCTGGCGCGGAAATTCGAATGCAGGCGCGGCAAATCGCGTACCACCAGGCCCGCCGCATGAATGCGATCCGCCTCGACGTCTTCGGCATTGACACCGGTGTTGCCGATATGAGGATAGGTCAGCGTCACGATCTGGCGCGAATAGGAGGGATCCGTCAGGATTTCCTGATAACCGGTCAGGGCGGTATTGAAGACCACCTCACCGGTTGTGATGCCGTCGGCGCCAATGGACAGGCCACGAAATACCGAACCGTCAGCTAGGACAAGGATGGCGGGCTGGGCACGTGACAAGGAGGACTCCGCAAGACGAATGAGCGCGACGCAGGTGACAAAATTCAGGCGAGCCGCTTGCGCGAACCCGCCTGAACTTGAATTACATAATTATAGTCGATTTCAGGCCCGGCTTCAATGCTCAAGCCCGCCTTTCCGGCTGTTGAAGCGCCGCTCAGGGCTGCAGATGCGCCAGGCCGCCGTCCATGTCGATTTCGGTCAATTCGGTGAAACCGCCAATACAAACGCCGTCGATGACGATCTGCGGCACGGTGCGCGCGCCATGGGTGACGACGACGAATTCCTTCATCGCCTCGCGGTCGCTATCGATACAGACTTCGTCGTAGGCAATGCCGCGCTTGTCGAGAAAGGCCTTGACCTTGACGCAGATGGGGCAGGAACCGGTGCTATAGACCTTGACGGCATTCATGGTGCATTCCAGTTGAAGCGGTTGTTCAAATTCGGTTATTTCAGATTCAGCACGTCGCGCATGTCGTACAAACCCGGCGCACGGCCTTGCAGCCACTTGGCCGCACGCAGCGCACCCTGCGCGAAGGTGGCGCGGCTGCTGGCCTTGTGGGTAAGTTCGATGCGCTCGCCGACGCCGGCGAACAGCAGCGTATGATCGCCGACAATGTCACCGCCGCGCACGGTGGCGA
Organism: uncultured Thiobacillus sp.; assembly: GCA_964452995.1. GTDB lineage: Bacteria > Pseudomonadota > Gammaproteobacteria > Burkholderiales > Thiobacillaceae > Thiobacillus. Next base: position 96,975 of record CAYVOR010000001.1, on the reverse strand, counting down.
AACCGATGGTCGCGGGGTCGCGCTCGCCGGTAACGCCCTCGCGCCCGTAGACCGCACAACTGGCCAGGTCGCGGCCGATCGCTTGCGCCACCGCCTGTCCCAGGCCGAGTGCGGTACCGGAAGGCGCGTCGACCTTGTGCCGATGATGCGCCTCGACGATCTCGATGTCGTAGCCGTCCTGCAGCACCTGGGCGGACAGTTCGGCCAGTTTCATCAGTAGGTTCACGCCGACGCTCATGTTGGGCGCAAATACCACGGGAATCCGTTGTGCGGCAGCCGCAATACGTGCCTTTCCGGCGTCATCGAAGCCGGTGGTGCCGATGACCAGCGGCACGCCGGCCGCCAGGCAGGCATCGAGGTAGCCCAGGGTGGCTTCGGGGCGGGTGAAATCGATCAGCGCATGCGCGCTCCGCAGCGCGGCGGCCGGCTGGTCCGTCACCCGCACTCCGCTCGCACCTCCCCAGGCGACGCCTGCATCCTGCCCCACCAGCGGGCTGCCGGGGCGATCGATGGCCGCACCAAGCGTGCAACCGGCATCGGTTTCCACCGCCTCGAGCAGTGCGCGCCCCATTCGGCCCGATACGCCGGCAATCGCAATGCGCACGCTCACGGCTGGCCATCCTTCAGGGTCGACAGCACCTTTTCTTCCACGATCACCCAGCGATCGCCGCGTTTACGCAGTCGCAACTGCTTGACGACGGCATCGTGATAGGCGCCGGAACGGTAATACTGCTTGAAGTTCACCGTGGCCGTATCGTCGCTGGTCCGCTCGACCGCAGGCGAATCGATTTTCACCTCGATGCTGTCCGCTCCGCTCAGCGCCTTGCGCTTGCTCGCCTCCCAGGCCGCATGACTGCCGCCGTCCTGTGGAACGAAAGCAGCGTCGTAAGCCGCGACATAGGCAGCGCTGTCACGCCGCCTCCAGGCTTCGGCCCAGGCATTCACTGCTTGCAGTACCGTATCGTTGCTCGCGACCGTCGCTGCATGGGGATCGGGAAAAGGCGGCACGACATCCGGCCTGATCTGCATCACGTCGGTTTCGGATTTCAGGCTGAGTTCGGGAACCGGACGGGGGTCCACATAGGGCGGCGCACCTGGCGGGCTCGGCAACGGGGGGACGAGGCTGGTGCCGGATGTCGACGATGCAGACGCGGTTCCTGCCTCGACCGCTTGCGCCTGTGCAGCGGATGCAGATTCGGCCTGAGTCGTTTGCGCTTGTGCAACAGGCATCACCATCGGTGCAGCCACCGATGCGGACACAGTGGGCGCTTTGGCGGGTTCGGCGGCAACTGCTGCGGGACTGGTCACGGGCTCCTCAGTAGCCGGTGCCGCAACAGCTGGCGCCGCGACAGCCGGTTCCACGGCAGCAACCGCGGTCGCCGCAGACACGGCTGCGGCCTGCGGCGCAGACCTGGGCTCGGCAGCTTGCTGTAAGACCGATTGGGGCACGTCGCCTTCGATACGCGCCAGCGTATCACCCTCGAAAATCAGGGTGATGTGCTTTTGCTCGGTCAGTTTTCCTGCTTTGTAATAAAGGTAGACATAATCCCAGCGATCGGTACGGAACGGATCGACGACCAGCGGCGTACCGAGAAGAAAGCGGACCTGGGCACGATTGAGGCCCGGTTTCAGACGGGCGACGTTATCCTGGTCAAGCGCATTGCCCTGTTGCACATCAATATGGTGGGGGCCGATGCGGAAGCCGGAACATCCAGCAAGCAGGCTGATAAACAGGGCAGAAATGAGGAAATGGCGCATAGCCAGGAAACCGGAAAGGTTTGGGCGGTTGGAAAAAAACGTATCATAACGTATTCGCGTTCCCGTTCTGGAGGCACCATTGAGTAATCCATCCGATCTCAAGAGCATCGGCCTCAAAGCCACATTGCCGCGCCTGAAGATTCTCGATTTGTTCGAGCAGAGCGACAAGCGGCACATGACGGCCGAGGAGGTGTATCGCCTGCTGTCCGACGAAGGCCAGGATATCGGCCTCGCCACCGTCTATCGCGTCCTGACCCAGTTCGAGCAGGCCGGTCTGCTGATACGGCATCACTTCGATAGCGACAAGGCCGTGTTCGAGCTCGATCATGGCGACCATCACGATCACCTGGTCTGCCTGCAATGCGGCAAGGTCGAAGAGTTTTACGACAGCGAAATCGAAAAACGCCAGGCCCGCATTGCCAAGGAACGCGGGTTTGTCATTCGCGATCACTCGCTGCAGCTCTACGCCGACTGCATCAAGGTCAACTGCCCCAACCTCAAGCCAGTCGAATCGCGTCACCGGACCTGAAGCCCGATCGCCGCGCACAATTCGGCGCCATGTCCGGGAAGCTGCCAACGTCATCCTCCCCCGCGACCTCGCCCGACAGCAGCTAGAACCCGGCGAGATGCGGCCCCACGCGGCGGTCAATCACCGGGAGGCGAGACCGCTGCCGTGAAAGACCAGGCTTGCGCGATTGCCATCGAAGCGCAGACGGGTCAGTCCGGCATTCGCCACCTCGATACGGTAGGCATGTTCCAGCGGCACATGCAACGCCCAGGCAAACGCCATGCGAATCACCCCCGCATGCCCGACCAGCAGCACGTGCTGGCCTGGATACCGGGCCAGCATGGCATCCAGTGCGGCGGCCACGCGTGCGTAAAACCCGGCCAGCGGCTCCGCCCCTTGCGGGCGCGCATTCACGGGATCGTGCTTGAAGCGTGCCAGCGCGCCCGGCGTCGCCTGCTCGATCTCAACCGCCGACCGGCCTTCCCACACCCCGAATCCCACTTCCGCCAGACGCTCGTCGAGCGCCAATGGCAGGTCGTGGCGCTCGGCAAGCGCTTCGGCAAAAGCACGGCAGCGCTGCAAGGGCGACGACACGATATGGGTCCAGGGTGCGGCATCGCCCACCGCCGCATGCATTTGCGCCCAGCCTGTCTCCGACAACGGGTCGTCGATCTGGCCACGATATTTGCGCCCGCCGACCGGCTCGCCGTGGCGCAGAAAATCCAGCGTAGTAATCACGCCAGCATGACCAGATTGTCGCGATGGATCATCTCCGGTTCGTCCATGTAGCCCAGCTCGGCCTCGATCGCGCTGCTCGGCTTGCCGGCAATGCGGCGCGCCTCGCCTGCGCTGTAATTGGACAGACCGCGTGCGATCTCGTGGCCGTTCATATCGACGATCGCCACCACTTCGCCGCGTTCGAAATCGCCTGTGATGCCTTTCACCCCGACTGGCAACAGGCTCCTGTGGCCTTCGCACAGCGCCCGTACTGCGCCGTCGTCGAGCACCACACTGCCGCGCAGCTGCAGATGATCGGCCAGCCACTGGCGCCGCGCGGCAAGCGGCGCCTGCCGCGCCACCAGTTGGGTGCCGATCCCCTCGCCCGCCGCCAGCCGCAGCAGCACCCGGTCCTCGCGCCCGCTGCAGATCACCGTATGCGCGCCGCTGCGTGCCGCGCGCTTGGCAGCAAGGATCTTGGTCAGCATGCCGCCGGTACCGACGCTGCTGCCCGCACCGCCCGCCATCCGCTCGAGATCAGGATCACCGGCATAGGCATTCATCACCAGCGTGGCGTCGGAATGCTTGCGCGGATCGGCGGAATAAAGACCAGACTGGTCAGTCAGGATGACGAGGCAGTCGGCTTCGATAAGATTGGTCACCAGCGCGCCAAGTGTGTCGTTGTCGCCCAGGCGGATTTCGTCGGTAGCGACCGTGTCGTTCTCGTTGATGATCGGTACCACCCGAAGTGCCAGCAGCGTGCGCAGGGTCGAGCGTGCGTTGAGATAGCGCGTGCGATCCGCCAGGTCTTCGTGCGTGAGCAGCACCTGGGCCGCATGGAGATCGTGCGTGCGAAAGATCGATTCATAAGCCTGCACCAGGCCCATCTGCCCCACGGCGGCGGCGGCCTGCAATTCGTTGACGGCCTTGGGTCGCTTCTTCCAGCCCAGTCGCGCGATGCCCTCCGCAATCGCGCCCGAGGACACCAGCACCACCTCCTTGCCCTGCGCGGTCAGTGCGGCGATCTGCCCCGCCCAGCGCGACAGCGCGGCGTGGTCGAGCCCGCGCCCGTCGGCGGTGACCAGGCTGGAGCCGACCTTGACGACGATGCGCCGCGCGTGTTTCACCACGGACTGCATCAGTGTGTCCTGCGCCGCAGTCTTTCCACAGCCTCCCTGGGCGTGCGCACATTGATGCCGTCGGGGCAGAAATAATCCTCGTACAGCGCCTTGTGATACGACAGCAAGGAACGCACCCGGATAGGTTCCCACTGGGCGTTGCGCGCCTTCGACCAGCTGCCGTCCTCATGGCCGTAGGCATACAGGCGGCGCTCACCGGTTTCACAGCGCAGGCCTTCGTACGACACGTTTTTCGCGCCTCCCGCCGCTTCGATCACCACGGTGTAGCGCACGACCTTATCGGGGCCAACACTGATCGAGCTGGCGTCGATAAAGAATCTGTTGCGGGTCGCCGACGATACATCGAATGGAATCAGGTTGTCAGGCTTGGGATAAGGCGGCAACTGGGCCGCCACTTCGACCCAGGGTTTGTCCTGTTCGAACTCGCCATCAAAATCCACCCATGCGGCATGGACGGCAAAAGGCAGGCACAGGAACACAGCAAGCAGGATTTTCATGTCCGGCATTTTATTGCTTCGCCAGCGGGATGTCTTCAAGAAAGATGCCGCCGTCGCGACAACAGGCAGGCGCGTAGCCGGGATCAGCCGAGCGTCTTGTGGATCCGTTCGGGAGCAGGACCATCGGTCCGGGACGACGACCAATATCGCCATGCCACGAATGACCACGCGTCCGGGATAGGCCGGCGTGCACTGGGATACAATCCAGCACACTTCAAATGCTTCCAGCGACGCACGGATGTTACCTCCCGTACTGAAACGTTACGCCTGGCTCTCCATCGCGGCGGCGCTTGCCACCATCCTGCTCAAGGGCTGGGCCTGGTGGCTGACGGGGTCGGTCGGCATGCTGTCCGACGCACTTGAATCCTTCGTCAATCTGGCGGGCGCGATGATGGCGCTTGCCATGCTGTCGCTGGCCTCCCAGCCGGCCGATGACAATCATGCGCACGGGCACGGCAAGGCAGAGTATTTCTCCAGCGCATTCGAAGGCCTTCTCATTTTCCTTGCCGCGGTCGGCATCGCGTATAGCGCCATTGAACGCCTGTTTAATCCTCAGCCGCTTGAGGCAGTGGGAATCGGTCTCGCGGTATCGGTCGTCGCGTCAATCGTCAACCTGGTCACGTCGCGCATCCTGATGGGGGTCGGCCGCAAATACAAATCCATCACCCTGGAAGCCGATGCGCACCACCTGCTCACCGACGTCTGGACTTCGGCGGGCGTCATTGCGGGGGTCGGAATGGTATGGCTGACCGGGTGGCTCTGGCTTGACCCGATCATCGCCATTCTGGTGGCCATGAATATCGTATGGACCGGATGGCAACTGCTGCAGCGCTCCGCCGACGGCCTGATGGACGTTTCCATCCCGGAAACGGATATTCGGGCGATTGAGACCATCCTGGATCGCTATCGCCAGCAGGGACTGGAATTTCATGCCCTGCGCACACGCCAGGCCGGTACCCGGTCCTTCATTTCCTTTCATCTGCTGGTACCGGGGACGTGGACGGTCCAGCAAGGCCACGACTGGTCGGAGCGCATCGAAGCCGACATCCGGCGGGCCGTGCAGCACGCGCACATCACCACCCACCTGGAGCCGATGGAAGACCCGGTCTCGCTGGCGGATCAGGACCTGGATCGCCAGGCGGATTGAGTCACCGCCTGGCGGCGCAGGGCCCGGTAAGCCAGCGCGTATGCAACCAGATTCACGCCCACGACCACGCCGCCCAGCACCTGCTGGATCGGCAACGTCAAATTTTCGGGATACAGGATTGGCAGCAGGTAGTGTTCAATAAAGCCGCCGCCGTAATCGCTGCCCCCGCCGAGCATGCGCAGGCGATTCTCCAGCGGAGTAAGCGGGCAAATCCAGCCGGTGAATTCGATGATTGTCCCCCATGCGGCAGCCGGCAGGTGCAGCCACACCAGTTTCGGCCAGCGCGCCAGCAGGAACCCGCCTGCCATGACAAAGGCGACGAACAGCAGATGTCCGAGCACCAGTGCGTCAGCAAGGAATACGGCCATGTCTTCTATCCCTGCCTTTCCTGCTTGTCCGAATCCGGCTCGTCAGGTGCCCGCGCGCACAGGCGGCAGCCAGGCACAGGAACACAGGCAACACGTCAGTCTCTCGCTCAATGCCCTGACATCGTCGCCCTGGCCTGTACCAGGCGACCCGCCTGAAAATCGGCAAAGGCCTGTTCGATTTCAGCGCGGGTATTCATGACGAAGGGCCCGTATTGCACCACGGGCTCACCGATCGGCCGGCCTGCCACCAGGATGAAGCGCGCGCCGGCAGCGCCGGCCTGGATGGCCACCGTGTCGCCTGATCCGAGCACCGCCAGGGCATGCGTCGCCAGATTCTGGCTATCCAGACGGGCACTGCCCTCGAAGACATAGACAAAGGCCGTGTGCGTATCGTCCAGCGGCAGGCTGAAATGCGCATCGGCCGCCAGCGCCACGTCGAGGTAGCGGACATCAGTAGCCGGATCGTCGATGACGCCACGCATACCGTTGAATTCGCCGGCAAGCATGCGCACCCGGGCACCGCCCGACGTCACCTCCGGAATGGCCGCTGCGGAAAATTCCTGATAGGCCGGCGCCGACATTTTTTGGTGGGCTGGCAGGTTGATCCATAACTGGAATCCTCGCATCAGCCCGTTGGTTTGCTGCGGCATCTCTGAGTGGATGACACCGCTGGCCGCCTTCATCCATTGCACGCCACCGGCCTTGAGGTCGCCCCGGTTACCCATGCTGTCGCGATGCTCCATGTGGCCGTCGAGCATGTAGGTGAAGGTGATGAAGCCGCGGTGCGGATGGTCCGGAAAGCCGGCGATGTATTCATCCGGATTGTCACTGCCGAAGTGGTCCAGCATCAGGAAGGGATCCAGATTCCGTAGCGCAGGCGTACCGATGCTGCGGTGGACGGTCACCCCCGCCCCTTCGGTGACTTCCAGGGCGGGGACAAGCTGGCGAATGGGGCGCGTGTTCATGGAAGCCTCCTTGCTCCGTCTATGTAGGGTGATCCGGCTCGAGCCGGATTTCAAACCGCCTCGGCGAGTGCCGGCCAGTCGCGCGCCAGCACCTGGGCGATGCGTTCGGATGCCTGCTGGCGCGCGGTGTCGCCGCGTGCCATGCCGCGGTCGGCGGCGATCACCTCGACGTCGGTGATGCCGAGAAAACCCAGCACGAATTTCAGCCAGGGGGTGGCGAAGTCGATGGCGCTGCCGACTTCGGTGCCGCCGCTGGCCGCGAGGATATAGGCCTTCTTGCCGGTCAGCAGGCCTTCCGGTCCGTATTCGGTGTAGCGGAAAGTCAGCCGGGCACGCGCGACCTGGTCGATCCAGGCCTTGAGACTGGCCGGCACGCCGAAGTTGTAGATGGGCGTGGCGATCACCAGCACGTCGGCCGCCATCAGTTCGCCCACCAGTTCGTCCGATCTTGCCAGGGCCTGGCGCTGGGCTGCGGTGCGCGCCTCGGGCTCGGTCAGGTTGGCATCGACCCAGGCCGCATCGACCAGAGGCAGACCCGGCGCCACGTCGCGCCGGACTAGCGTCAGGCCGGGCATGCGCTCACCCAGTTCATCGAGCATCTGGTCGGCGAGCTGGCGGCTGACGGAGCCCTCGCCGCGGGCGCTGGCATCGATGCGCAGCACGCGCAGTTTGGTAGTAGGGGAAATGGATTGGCTTGCTTGCATGACGATGATCTCCTGTGCGGTCCGATGCCCGATTGGCACCCTGAAGTCATTGTCGAATTTGCAAATAGAAGAATAAAGGCCAAGAATTGGAAATAATTGTTCTCTATAAAGCAACAAATGGACCGATTTGGCGACATGCACATGTTCGTGAGCGTGGTGGAAACCGGCAGCATCAGCGCCGCGGCCGAGCGCCTGGGCGTGGCCAAGTCGGCCGTCAGCCGCCGCCTGGCGGAACTCGAAGCGCGCCTCGGCGCTTCCCTCATCCATCGCACCACGCGCCGGCTCAACCTGACCGACAGCGGCCGCGCCTATTACGATCGCTGCGTCGTCATCCTGGCCGACCTGGAGGAGGCGGAAGCCGCTGTATCCCAGGCCCACCGGGCACTCAAGGGCAGGCTCAAGGTGGCGCTGCCGCATGCATTCGGCCTGCTGCACCTGGCCCCGCTCATCCAGGACTTCATGGCGCAGCATCCAGACGTGCAATTCGAGCTGGACTTCAACGACCGCCAGATCGACCTGATGCAGGAAGGCTTCGACCTCGCCATCCGCATCGCCACGCTGGCCGATTCCAGCCTGATCGCGCGCCGCCTGGCGCCAATCCGCCACGCAGTCTGCGCCAGCCCGGATTACCTCGCACGGCACGGCATCCCTAAAGTTGCCGCTGACATGGTTCATCACGCCTGCCTCGTCTACAGCAACCTGAGCGACCCGGGTCTGTGGTCCTACCACGGGCCGGACGGACAGCCCGGCAGCGTACGGGTGCCGGTCCGGCTGGCGGCCAGCAGCGGCGACTTCCTCATTCGCGCCGCCATCGCGGGCGAAGGGCTGATCCTGCACCCCACCTTCTATATTCATGAGGCGCTGCGCGCGGGCAAGCTGGTGCGGGTACTGTCCGATCATGCCTGGCCGGAACTCTCGGCCTACGCGGTCTATCCGCCGACGCGCCATCTTTCCAGCCGGGTGCGGGTCTTCATCGACTTCGTGGCGGAACGCCTGGCGGGTGAACCCTACTGGGACCGCGCCGGCCCGGTCTGAAAACGCGCCCGACCGCTCTCCCGCATGCACGGCTGGGCTCACTCGCCGCGATAGATGTAATCCCGCCTGAACGGATAATTGGGCTGGCTGCCGGCGACGCCCTTACCCGCCAGCACCTGCCACAGTTCCATCCAGCCATGCTCGAACGCGTAGGCGGAACCCGCCATGTAAATGCGCCAGATGCGATATTTCTGCTCGCCGATCAGGCGGCGCGCGTCGTCGGCGCGCTTCTCCAGCCGGCTCACCCAGTGCCACAGGGTCTTGCCGTAATGAACCCGCAGATTCTCGGCGTCGAAGCATTCGAGGCCGCTGCCGGCTGCGGTGCGCAGCACATCCGAGGCATGCACCAGCTCACCACCCGGAAAGACATAGTCCTCGATGAATTCAGAAATGCCGCTGCCCAGCCCGCTGGCCTCGGGCTCAGCCGTGGTGATGCCATGGTTGAGCACCAGCCCACCCGGTTTCAGCAATGCATGGATCTTGTCGAAATAAGTGGGCAGATTGGGGCGTCCGACGTGCTCGAACATGCCGACGCTGGCTATCTTGTCGAAGCCGTCATGCTCGGGTACATCGCGGTAATCCATGCGGCGCACTTCGACACGGCCGACCAGACCACGCTCGGCGATTTGTCGGCTGACATACGCATGCTGGTCGTCCGACAGGGTAATGCCGACTGCTCGCACACCGTAGCGCTCGGCTGCATGCAGGATGAGGCCACCCCAACCGCAGCCAATGTCGAGAAACTGCTCGTCCGGCTTGAGGTCGAGTTTGCGACAGATGTGGTCAAGCTTGGCTTCCTGTGCAGCGTCCAGCTCCATGTCCGGCGTCCTGAAATACGCGCAGGAATAAACGCGCCGCTGATCCAGCCACAAGCCATAGAAATCGTTGGACACGTCATAGTGGTACTGGATGTTCTTGCGGTCCTTGGTGCGCGTGTGGCGCCACCATTTCCAGCCATCCGATCCGGTTTTAGACGAAGCGTCGCCGGCGTTGCACAGGCGATCGCCCAGCGCGAGAATATCGTGAGCATCGCCTTCCAGATCAAGGTCGCCCTCAACGTAGGCTCTGGCCAGCGCACCCAGACTGGGATTGGCCATCGCCTTGAGGCTGGCCGCCTGGTGGAGCCGTACCCGCACTGCAGCATCGGCAAGCGTGCCGACCTGTTCGCCATTCCACAATTCGACCACAAACGGCAGACCGGATGTCTCCAGCCGCCGTCGCATCTGATGAATCAGCAATTGATCCAGCATGACACCTCCTCGAAGAGAAAGAATGGCGGCCGATTGCCGTAGTGCTGCCCCGCCTGACTTTGACTTTAGGACAAATCGACCACCAGCGCAGCACGAATGTTCTCCGGCAGCGTCATGTCGTCCACGCGGTAGGCATCAAGATCGATGCCCATGCGTAGGGCCTGGCCCGATTTGGCGGCTGCAATTGAGGTGGCATCGAGTTCGAAACGCAGAAAATGCACGGCTGAGGTCTTCTCCTCGTTCTCGCGTTCCATGTCTTCGTCGGCAATCGCAAAGACCTTCGGCTGATCGGCCACCTGCATCCACACGCGATCCTCGATGCCCTTCAGCTTTTCCAGCGCGATCCTGCGCACATCCGGATCGGAATACTGGATCATCATGGTGGCCTTCCAGTTGGTACCGTCCGGGACCAGCGGGTTGTAGGCATCAAGCTCGTCCTGGATCCCGGCCTCCTCGAAGGTGCGCTCGGTGCGCAGCATCTCCTGGATCTGGTAACGCATGGTTTTCTCATCCTCGAAAATCAGCGTGACGTGATCGCCCAGCTCGACCATGCGATTCTTCTTGTGCGCCATGACTTCGGCACGTAACGCGGTGCGGGCCTTGGCATAAGTTTCCAGAGGCATCAGACTTTCACGGGTAATGTGCGACATGTTGTTTTCTCCTTGCCGATAACGATTTATTCCAGGCCATAGGCGATGCGCAGCAGCGTGATCGGATGCTGCTTCTGCGCGGTGGAGTCGCCCATTCCCTGCAGGATGTGGCGCGCGGCGATCGCGCAATCCGAACTTACGTAATCGGCTTGCGGCTCAGCCATCTGGCGGAACACCGGCTTGCCGATCTTCATCGAGTTATCGAAATATTCAGACTTCACACCCCAGGTGCCATCGTGACCCGAGCAGCGCTCGACCAGTGTCACCTCGGCGCCCGCCAGCTGCAGCGCATCGCGCGTCTTGTTGCCGATGTTCTGCACCCGCTGGTGGCACGGCACGTGATAGGCCACCTTGCCGAGCGGTGCGGTGAAGTCGGTCTTCAGCAAGCCGTCGACATTGCGCGCCATCAGGTATTCGAACGGATCCCACATCGCTTCTTTCACTGCCTGCACGTCAGTGTCGTGCGGGAACATCAGCGGCAGTTCCTGCTTGTACATCAGCGTGCACGAAGGCACCGCGGTGAGGATCGCATACCCCTCGCGGGCAAGCTTCGCCAGATGCGGGATATTCGTTTCCTTGAGTTTCTCGACGGCCTCGAGATCGCCCAGTTCCAGCTTGGGCATGCCGCAGCAGGCTTCTTTCTCAACCAGCACGGCGGGGATTTCGTTATGCGCCAGCAGCTTCAACAAATCGTGGCCGATACCGGGCTCGTTGTAGTTCACGTAGCACGTTGCGTAGATCGCCACCTTGCCGGGGGTTTTCTCACCCGCCCTGACCGCGAAATCGCTGCGCGGCTTCGCTGTGGAACGGAATTTGGCGCTGTCGTATTCGGGCAGGACGCGGTCGGGATGGATATGCAGCACGCTGCCGACCAGCTTGCGGATTGGCTTGTTCTTCAGGCTGGTGTTGACCACCTGCACCACCACTGGAATCGAGGCGAGCTTGCCCATCGCGTCGGTACTGGACAGAAGCTTGTCGCGGAACGTCGTGCCGCCCCTCCTGAACTTGAGCGCCTTCGCACGCAGCATGACGTGTGGAAAGTCGATGTTCCACGGATGCGGTGGCACGTAGGGGCATTTGGTCATGTAGCAGAGGTCGCACAGATAGCACTCGTCGACCACCTTCCAGTAATCGGCCTTGGCGACGCCGTCCACTTCCATTGTCGAGGACTCGTCCACCAGGTCGAATAGCGTCGGAAACGTGGTGCACAGCGACACGCAACGGCGGCAGCCATGGCAGGCGTCGAAGACACGCTCCATCTCGTGATTGAGCTTTTCCTCGTTGTAGAAATCCGGATTTTTCCAGTCGAGTGGATGACGGGTGGGGGCTTGCAGGTTGCCTTCGCGTATGCTCATGCGAACTCCAGTAATCTTGATATCAAGAAATCCGTATGCCCGGTTGGACGCGAGTGCCCAAGCGCACAAGCACCCGGCGGACAATAGTCAAACCAAAAAAAACGGGCCAAACCGGGCCCGCTTTTTTTTTGCCCGGGCAGAATTACGCGCCCAAAGTATCCAGAGTCTTCTGGAACTTGTTGGCGTGCGAGCGCTCGGCCTTGGCCAGCGTCTCGAACCAGTCGGCGATTTCGTCGAAACCTTCCGCACGTGCGTCCTTGGCCATGCCGGGATACATGTCGGTGTACTCGTGCGTTTCGCCGGCGATCGCAGTCTTCAGGTTATCGGCAGTCGGGCCGAACGTCATGCCCGTGGCGGGGTCGCCGCATTTTTCCAGATATTCCAGATGGCCGTGTGCGTGGCCGGTCTCGCCTTCTGCCGTCGAGCGGAACACGGCGGCGACGTCGTTGTAGCCTTCCACATCGGCCTTGGCTGCAAAGTAGAGGTAGCGGCGGTTGGCCTGCGATTCGCCGGCGAAGGCGGCTTTCAGATGGTCTTCAGTTTTCGAGCCTTTGAGTTGCATAACCTGATCTCCTTGATTGACATAGATATGCTTTGCAGCATTAAATTATTCACTCCGCAAACGTGCCCTGCCCGTTTCATTTATAGCAGGTCATTCGTCGGGTGAACCCGGTGTTTAGACCAAGTCCAATACCTGAACGAAGTATAAACCCTTTACGGTGACGCTGTCAATGCCGGGTAGCGCGTGAGCGTGGCACCTGAGCGATTTGCAGTCATGGCCTACCCTTGCGAGTACACTTCCTGGCCTGACGGAGAACATCATGAGCTTTGACAAAACCAAAACCGACGCCGAATGGCGCGCCGAACTGAGTCCTGAGCAATACCGCATTTTGCGCGAGCACGGGACCGAACGGGCATTCACCGGGCAATACTGGGACCATCATGAGACAGGTGAATACTGCTGCGCTGCCTGTGGCGAACCGCTCTTTTCATCGGCGACAAAGTACGATTCGGGCAGCGGCTGGCCAAGTTATTATCAAGCCCTCAACGCCGATGCGGTCGCCGAAAAAACGGACACCAGCCACGGCATGGAGCGGGTCGAAGCCCTGTGTCGTCGCTGTGGTTCACATCTGGGCCACGTTTTTCCCGACGGCCCCGCCCCCACCGGCACGCGCTACTGCATCAACTCGGCATCCCTGACATTCCAGAAAAAACAGGATTGAGCTTTGCATATTTTCGATGCCCGGATTGCGGCAATCGCACCCGCCACGCCCAGCATTCGCACACTGAGACTGGCCATTCCCGATACCCGCTTCCGGTTTTTGCCGGGACAATGGGTGGATCTCGGCATCGATATTGACGGCGTCGCGTATACGTCCGGCTATTCCATCACCACCTCGCCTCTTCATCGGGGCACGATCGACCTGGCCATCAAGGCCAGCGCACGGCACCCGGTCGCGCGCTGGGTACACGAACACGCCCGCGTCGGCGATTCCGTGCGCGTGAGCCAGGCCCAGGGGCCGTTTGTCTACCTGCCCGAGATGAGCGACAACGTGGTGTTGATCGGTGGCGGCGTCGGCGTCACGCCGTTGCTGTCCATCTTCCGCCATGTGCGCGATGCGGCCCTGTCGACGTGTGCGCACCTCCTCTACAGCGTATCCGAGAGCCGCGAAATCCTGTTTCGCGACGAACTCATGGCGGCTGACCGCACGCATGACAACCTGTACGTGGGCATCACCGTGACGCAGCCCGATCCGAACTGGCACGGCCTCACCGGCCGCATCGACCCGGTCAAGCTGCACGCACTCGAGGTGCCGGACGATACCCTGTATTACCTGTGCGGCCCCAAGGGCATGGTCGAGGACATGAGTACCCTGCTCCATGACCTGGGCGTGCCGATGAGCCGCATCATTTTCGAAAAGTGGTGGTAGGCCGATTCGACCATTAACCCCATTTCGGGTTGTGTGTATGTTCATCTGATCCAACCGGAGAATTCCCATGCGTATCCTTTCCCTGCTTGCGGCCCTGGTTTTCAGTATCCCGGCGATGGCCGGCCCTGATGACGTAGTTCGCCCCTATCCGCCGCGACAGGTCGCGACCGGCCTCTACGTCATCCATGGCCCGCAAGGCGTGCCATCGGCAGCCAACCAGAGCTTCATGAACAACCCGGCCTGGATCGTCACAAACGAGGGCGTCGTGCTGATCGACCCGGGTTCCAGCGTGCAGGCGGGCCGCATGGTGGTAGCGCAGATCCGCAAGACAACCGACAAACCGGTCACCCACGTATTTGACACGCATGTCCACGGCGACCACTGGCTCGGCAACCAGGCGATCCTGGATGCCTGGCCCAAGGCCACGTTCATCGCCCATCCCGACATGATCAAGCTGGCCAGGGACGGTGCCGGTGCATTCTGGATCAAGCTGATGTCGGACATGACCGGCGGCTACACCGACGGCACCCGCGCCGAGATTCCCGCCGTCGAGGCAGCCGACGGCCAGGAATTCAAAATCGGCGGCAAGACTTTCCGCATCCATTCGTCGACCGACGCGCACAGCAAGACCGACCTGATGATCGAGATGGTGGAAGACCGCATCCTGTTTACCGCGGACAACGTACTGAACAGCCAGGTGATGAACCTGCGCGACGGCACCTTCAAGGGGGTGATGAACGCGACCGATCGGGCACTGGCCCTCAACATGGCGCTCTATGTGCCGGGCCACGGCCAGAGCGGCGATCGCAAATTTGTCGAAGACCAGAAAGTCTGGTTCGCCACGCTGATGGCCGAAGTGCGGCGCATGTATGACGAAGGCAAGAGCGACTACGAAATGAAGCCGGCCATCGCCGAGAAGCTCAAGGCCTACCAGGACTGGGCCGAGTGGGAAACCAACCTGGGGCAGCAGATCAGTCTGGCGATTCTTGAAATAGAGCAGGAATGAAATCGGGCTGCAACGCGCTGGACATGCGTTCAGTCTCCCAGTTGGGATACGCTTGCCACGTGTCCCGGCTGCCATTCACCGTCAAGACCGATCCATTCGACACGGTCGCCCAGCATGCGGACGACACCGGGACGACGGTTGTTTCCGGTATCGGAAAACTCGAAGCGATAGTCGCGGTGTAATTGCAGCTGGCCATTGCCGTTGCGCGCCAGACGGGTCCGGCTCAGCGCCACACTGTCGTCCAGAAACTGTACCCCCGCCTCACCACAGGCACGGCGTCCCGTGGCAATGGCCTGTTCGCGCACATGCATACCGGCATACCAGTACCAGCCGGCCGCGCCCAACAGTCCAAGCAGCAGGATCTCCCAGCTCACTGCCCGGAGCTATCGGGTTTGACCGGGCTACGGAACAATGCCGCCACCTGCTTTTTGGGGGCCGATCGCGTCAGGGCGGGAGGCGTATCCGAACGCGGCGACTCGCTCGGCACATACGGCGCATCGAACAGGATATCGCGTGCGGCGGCAGGCCTGCTGCGCGGCGCGGCGCGTTCACGTTCGCCGTGTCGATCCGGCCGCGGCGAACGTGGCTGGAAGGCCGGCACATCGGCTGCTCCCGGCTCGAAGCCGGGGACGATTACCGGTGCAAGCGTGCTGCCAATGAGTTTTTCGATGTCCCTGAGATAGCGCGTCTCCGCTTCGCTCACCAGCGAGATCGCCTCGCCCAGCGCGCCGGCACGGCCGGTACGGCCGATGCGGTGCACGTAGTCTTCGGCGTTGTGCGGCAGGTCGTAGTTGACGACGATAGGCAGCGCCTCGATGTCGAGGCCGCGCGCGGCGACGTCGGTGGCGACCAGCACGCGGATGGTGCCAGCCTTGAAGGCGTCGAGCGCCTTGATGCGCTCCTGCTGCGTCTTGTCACCGTGGATCGCGTCAGCGTGGATGCCGGCCTTGTTGAGTTCGTTGGCAAGCCGGTTGCAGCCGAGCTTCGTTCCGGTGAACACCAGCACCTGCCGCAAGTCGCGGCTCTTGATCAGGTGCGCGAGCAGTTGGCGCTTGCGTTCGTGGTGTACCGGGTGGACCACCTGGGTGACCGTCACGGCCGTGGTGTTGCGTGCCACCTCGATGAAGGTCGGGGTGTTGAGGATGCTGTCGGCCAGCTTGCGGATTTCCTCGGGGAAGGTGGCCGAGAACATCATGTTCACGCGCTGCGCCGGCAACAGCGCGACGATGCGCCTGAGGTCGGGCATGAAGCCCATGTCGAGCATGCGATCGGCCTCGTCGAGCACCAGCGTGTTGACCTGGTTCAGCATCAGCGTCTTGTTCTGCACGTGGTCGAGCAGACGGCCGGGCGTCGCCACCAGAATTTCCACACCGGCCTTCAGGATCGGGATCTGGGTATTGATGTTGACCCCGCCGTACACCACCAGCGAGCGCAGCGGCACATGCTTGGTATAGGCCTGCACGCTCTCCTCGACCTGGATCGCGAGTTCGCGCGTGGGCGTGAGGATCAGCGCGCGGATCGGATGCTTGGCCGGCGACGTGCCGTTATTGGCAAACGGCAGCAGGCGCTGGATCAGCGGCAGCGCGAAGGCCGCCGTCTTGCCGGTGCCGGTCTGCGCGGCGCCGAGGATGTCGCCACCCTGCAGCGCGAGGGGAATCACCTGCGCCTGGATCGGCGTCGGCGTCGCGTAGCCCATTTCATCGAGGGCACGCAGGATATCGGGGGCAAGCCCGAGTTCAGCAAAGGTCGTCAAAATCTGTCTGCTCTGGTTCAGTTAAATTCTGGCCGGTCAAATCCGGATCCAGTCAAAACCCGCCGTCTGGCAGGCCACGCGCACATCCTCATCCGCGCAATCCAGCACCTGGGCCAGCGCGCGCTGCGCCAGGATGGCCGTGTTGTTCTTGCGCGAGACGTGTGCGGCCATCACGCATTGCAGCTTGTCGTGATTCAGCCTGGCCAGCAAGGCGGCTGACTGACCGTTTTCCAGATGGCCGAATCGCCCGCCCACACGGCGCTTGAGACTCACGGGATACGGCCCGTTTTCCAGCATCGCGGCATCGTGATTGCATTCCAGCACCAGCGCATCGACGCCGTTCAACATCACCTCGATGTGCGGCGTGCTGCAGCCCGTATCGGTCAGCACGCCCAGCCGGCGATTGCCGTCGCCGAACACGTACTGCACCGGTTCGCGCGCATCGTGCGGCACGGGAAACGGCTGGATCTGCAGATCGTCCACCACAAACGCCGCATGGCTGTCGATCACCTGTACCGCCACGCCTTCGAGATCCTGCGCCATCGCCAGCGTGCCGGCAGTCAGCCATACCGGCAGCCCGTGCCTGCGCGCCAACCGCCCCACCCCGCCGATATGGTCGCTGTGCTCATGCGTCACGACAACACCAGCCAGATCGGCGGGCTGCAATCCCAGCCGGGCGAGCCTCGCCACGCTGTCGGCCAGTCCAAAACCACAGTCCATCAGCACCCGGGTGGAACCGGCCTCCACCAGCAGGCCGTTGCCTTCGCTACCGCTGCCCAGGCTGGCGAACCGCATTACCGCCGTGCCTGCATCACTTCAGTTCCTGATGCAGCAGCTTGATGATGCGGGTCTGCGTCGCAACATCGGCCGGCTTGCCGCCGGTGCCGGTGACCCCCACGCTGCTCTTCTCACCCGCTTCGCTGACCACGATCTGCAGTTGCGGCGAGGTCTGCGGCTTCTTGCTGCGCCAGAAGGCCAGCTTGGCAAACATGCCATCGTCGCGCTTGCTGGCGTTATCGATCTCTGGGTCGATGTAGCGCACGTAGTAGATCCCTTTGGAACGATCGCGGTCTTCCACGGCAAAGCCGACACGATCGAGCGCGAGACCGACACGACGCCAGGCGCGGTCGAAGCCTTCGTCCATTTCCAGCACCGGCGCGCCGGCTTGCTGGATGATGCGTGCCATTTCCGGCGTCTGCTGTTTGGCCAGCATCGCGTCAGCACGGCTCTTCTCCACACCGAAGCGCAGCATCAGGCGACGCAGCATCTCGGCCTCGAGTCCGGGATCGGGCGCGCGCGGCTCCCACACGGTCTTGTCCTTGCCCTCGGTGGCGTAGACTTCCTTCATGCCGCGATGGCTGATGTAGATTTCGGTGCCGCCGTCCTTGCCGGTTTCTATCCGCGTGCGGAACTTGTCGCGCTCGGCGGTGGAATACAGGCCGTCGAGCACCTTGCCAAGCGTGCGACGAATCACGTCCTGCGGAATCTTGGCCCGGTTTTCCGCCCAGTCGGTTTCCATGATGCCGGTTTCGGGCGATTCCTTGTTGATGATGAAACCGTTCTCCTGCCAGAAGTCCTTGAGGACCGGCCAGACCTGTTGCGGGGTCGCTTTCACCACCAGCCAGCGCTCGTTGCCGGCACGTCCAATATGCGCTTTCTCTTCGGTGGGCAGCAGCGTTTGCGCGCTGCTCGGCGTCTCCTTGCGCTCCTGGCTGTAGGCCGACAGCGTGGCCGACCCGCTGCCCTGGCTATCGGGGATCGCGTAGCGGCTATCAGCAGTCGGCGCCACCAGATCGGGGGGCACTTCCAGCGTCGGCAGTTTGCCGGCCGATTTGTAATCGATCTTTTTGGATTCCACGATGCCGCAACCCGACAAGGCCACGGCAACCATCAAAAACAGGGGCAATAAACGCATATTAAGGTGAGTCCTAAACGTAGGCTTGGTTCATTCAAAGCGGCACGGCGCACCGCGCCCTAGATCAATCCGGCATGACGCATCGCGTCGCGCACCGTGTCATGCAGGCCGGCCGACAGCGGAGTCAGGGGCAGGCGCAGGGTGGGCGAAATCAACCCCAGCTCCGCACAGGCCCACTTGACCGGAATCGGATTGGCCTCGACGAACAATTTGCTGTGCAGCGGCAGCAGCGCATCATTGAGTTCGCGCGCGCGCGCCAGGTTCCCTGCGAAGGCTGCGACGCACATCTCATGCATCAGTTTCGGCGCAACGTTGGCGGTCACCGAGATCACGCCGTGGCCGCCCAGCAGCATGAAAGGCAGCGCCGTCGCATCGTCGCCGGTATACAGCGCAAAATCCCCGGGTGCGCGGCGCAGCAGATCGGCCGCGCGTTCCAGGCTGCCGGTCGCATCCTTGATGCCGGCGATGCCCGGCACATCGGCCAGACGCAATGCGGTGTCGTTGGACAGATCGGTGATCGTGCGCCCCGGGACATTGTAGAGAATCAGCGGCAGGTCGACCGTTTCGGCAATCTTGCGAAAATGTCGATAAAGGCCTTCCTGCGTCGGCTTGTTGTAGTAGGGCACCACGGACAGGCCGGCCTGCGCGCCTGCCGCCCTGGCGCATTCGGTCAGTTCGATCGCCTCGGCGGTCGAATTCGCGCCGGTACCGGCGATCACGGGCACGCGCCCGGCCACCTGCTCGACGGTCGTCCGGATCAGCAGGCAGTGCTCGTCATAGCTGACGGTGGGCGATTCGCCGGTGGTGCCGACGACGACAATGCCATCCGACCCCTCGGCAATATGCCAGTCAATCAGACGGCGCAACGCGTCGAGATCGAGCGCGCCGTCGTCCGACATGGGGGTGACAATCGCAACCAGGCTTCCTCTGGCCTTATTCATTTCTGCCATCTTGTTTCCGCCGCCATTATTTCAGACACGCGCCGGATTCCCGGCGGTGTAACGATAAATCACGCATTCTAATCCATCTGATCGCGTCAGGCTTTCCCTAAATCAAGACGGGGCTTTCCCTGAATCAGGATGGACAGGCTGCGGTTGCCGGCCCTCTGGCCTAGCTTTGGGGAGGACGCGGGTTATGCCAGCGTCCTCCCGCAAGCAGCAGATCGGACTCGGCCGGTCCCCACGTGCCGGGTTCGTAGACGCACGCCGGATCGCGATGCGACAGCACGGGTTCCACCACGCGCCAGGCCGCCTCCACCGCGTCCTGGCGGGCGAACAGCATGGCCTCGCCGTCCATTGCGTCGCCCAGCAGGCGCTCGTACGCGCTCATTTCATCCGGATGATTGTTGCAGACATAGAGCTCGACGGGCCGCCCGACCATGCGATCGCCCGCGTTCTTCGTGCGCGCACCGAGCGCGATGGACACGGTGGGCGACAGGCGCATGCGCAGGTAATTCGTCGCCAGCGGTCCGGCCTCGGACAGCGCGAACACGCGCTGCGGGGGAAGCTGGAACTCGGCGCGAATCTCGGTGGTGGTAAGCGGCAGGTGCTTGCCGGTGCGCACGATGAAGGGGACGCCCGCCCAGCGCCAGGTGTCCACGTAAAACCGCACCGCGGCGTAGGTTTCGGTGTCCGAGCCGCGCGTGACGCCCTCCTCCATCCGGTAGCCTGCGTACTGTCCGCGAACCAAGTCACCCGGCGCCAGCGGACGGATCGCCTTCAATAGCTTGGCCTGCTCGTCGCGCACCGCTTCCGCACTGGTACCCAGCGGCGGCTCCATCGCCAGCAGCGCGAGGATCTGCAGCAGGTGATTCTGCAATACGTCGCGGATGGCCCCGATCGAGTCGTAAAAGCGTCCACGGCCAGCCACGCCGAAGTTCTCCGACATGGTGATCTGGATCTGGCGGATATGGTTGCGGTTCCAGATCGGTTCGAGAAAGGAGTTGGCGAACCGGAAATACAGGATGTTCTGTACCGCTTCCTTGCCCAGATAGTGATCGATACGGAAGATACTGGATTCCGGCAACGCCTCGTGCAACGTTGCATTGAGCGACCGTGCCGATTCCAGATCGCGGCCGAAGGGTTTCTCCACCACGACCCGCGCACCCTCCGTACAACCGGCTGCAGCCAACCCGCGTACCACAACGGGAAACATGGCCGGCGGGATGGCGAAGTAATGAAGCGGGTATTGCCGGTGCTCCAGCGCGCGGCGCAGCGCCGCGAAGGTTTCCGGATCCTCGTAGTCGCCGTTGATGTAGGTCATCAGGCTGGCGAGATTGCGGAATACGGCTTCATCCAGCCCGCTGCCGAAGTTGACGATTCCGTCATGGGCGTGAGCGCGCAGACGCTCGATGTCCCATCCCGGTGAATGCGCCACGCACAGGATGGGCGGCAGCGTGCGGCCATGCCGCAACATGTCGTGCAGCGCAGGAAATATCTTGCGCCGCGCAAGATCGCCCGTGGCGCCAAACAGGACCAGGGCATCGGAGATCGGGTTCTCGGTCAAGGTATCAGGCTCCAGGCATGTCGTGTCAGGCTGACGTTATAGCAGGATGCCGCCGCATCAGGACACCCTGTTGCGGAATCCGGGCTCATCCGAGTCGACCCAGCCAGACCGCCAATTGTTCGACGCCCAGACCGACGCCGCGCGAAAGCAGCGGCACCGCCGCGATCCAGGCGGCCACCAGACCCAGTGCCGCCAGGCCAAGGCCGACCGAAAACATGTCCAGTCCCGGCGTGGTGCGGGCCACGATACCGAATGCCAGCTGGATCAGCAACGCCAGGGCCAGCAGGGGCAACGCCAGCTGCACGCCGGTGGCGAACAGCCAGCTGCCGGCTTCGGCCAGCTGGCGCACATCCGTTGCAGCCGGCATGGCGGCAACCGGCATGGCCACAAAGCTGTCGCGCAGCGTGTGTACGACCAGCAGATGGCCGCTCGCCGCCAGAAACGCCATCGCCGCCAGCCAGCCAGC
Source organism: uncultured Thiobacillus sp. (assembly GCA_964452995.1). Taxonomy (GTDB): domain Bacteria; phylum Pseudomonadota; class Gammaproteobacteria; order Burkholderiales; family Thiobacillaceae; genus Thiobacillus. The sequence goes on along the minus strand of CAYVOR010000001.1, from coordinate 75,306 downwards.
CAGCGCACGCCAGGCGGCATCGGCGGGCGCCGCTTGTTCGGCGGTCAGCGCCAGCAGGCCGCCGGTCGCGGTATGCCCGGTCCACACCAGCGCCGCGCTCACCGCGGCAAACACCAGCCACACGCACAGCGCCAGCGCCGCGCCCCACGCGGCTTCCATACCCAATGCGAGCAGGCCCTGCGCGGTGAACGGCGTAGCCGTTCCCGGCATCAGGCCAGGCGCCAGCACAGCGGCCAGCACAGCGGCCAGGAACAGGCGCAGCAGCAGCGGCAGGCGGCCGACCAGCGGATCGAACACGGCCCATCCGGCGAGGCGCGCGAAGGCAAACAGCCAGGCCGACAGGCTCGCTTCGGTCAGCGGCATGGCTCGCTCATTCCACCAGACCCGGAAAATCGGTCAGCATGCTGCGCGCAAACTCGACCAGATGCCCGCCCATCCAGCTGCCCAGCAGCGCCAGCACGAGCAGCACGATAATGAGTTTGGGCACGAAGGACAGCGTGGGCTCGAGAATCTGTGTCGCGGCCTGGAACAGGCTGATAACCAATGCGGTCACCAGACCCGCCAGCAGCATCGGCGCGGCAATCAGCAGCAGCAGCCAGAGGGCGTCGCGCGCCACACCCTCCATTAGAAAACGCCGCCTTCCATCAGAAGCTCCCGAGCAGCGAGCCGACCAGCAGGTGCCAGCCGTCCACCGTCACGAACAACAGCAGCTTCAAAGGCAGCGACACCAGCTGCGGCGGCAGCATGATCATGCCGAGCGCGGTCGTCACGGCGGCGACCACCAGATCGATCACCAGAAACGGCAGCACGACCATGAAGCCGATCTGGAAAGCGGTCTTGAGCTCGCTGGTGAGGAAGGCCGGCGCCAGCGCCGCCAGCGGCACGCTGTCCACCCGCTTCGGATCGATGCTTGTGTCGTTTCCGATGAACAGGCCGAGATCCTCGGCGCGCGTCTGTCGCAGCATGAAGGCTTTCAGCGGTGAAGCGGCTCGTTCGGCGGCCTCGTTGAAACTCAGCGCGCCGGCAAGATACGGCTGGTACGCCTCGGCATTGATGGTTTTCAAGGCCGGCGACATCACGAATACCGTCAGCAGCAGCGCCAGTCCCATCAATACCAGATTGGGCGGCGCGGTCGGGCTGCCCAGACCCTGGCGCAACAGAAACAGCACCACGGCGATGCGGGTGAAGGCGGTGAAGGCCAGCAGCAGGGCCGGCAGGAACGGGAACAGCAGCAGCCACGGCAGACTCGCGCCCGGCACGCCGATCACCTGCCCGCCCGCGCCCGGCATCACGCTCAGCAAGGGCACGCTGGCGTCCGCCGCCCAGACCGGCACGCAGAGCCCGAGCGCCAACAGCAGCAACAGCACGCGCGCCTTCATCGCCCGTGCTCCTGCGCCGTGGCCGGCTTCGGCAAGGTATGCAGCAGCCGGACATTGCCGCCGCCTACGCCCAGCAATAGCCAGGTGCCATCGATCTCGACCACCACCACGCGTTCGCGCGTGCCCACCGGCGTCGTGCCGACCACCTTGAGCGCGCCCTGCGCGCCCATGCCCGGCAGGTAGCGCCGGACAAACCAGGCGACCGCGACAAATCCGCCGAGAATGAGCAGCAGGCTCAGCAGCACGGTGAAGAGACTACTCGCCGTATCGGTCGCTGCCAGTGCCCAGGACGGAACCAGCAGCAAGGCGGCTGCCGCGACGATTTTAGCCATGCTGGATGACCTCCCGCGCCCAGCGCGTCATGTCGGGGGTGGAATGCGGCAACGCCACAGTGAGGGCTGCCTGCGTAAGGCCGGCCGTGATGCGCCATGCAAGCGCCTGCGGCAGCGCATCCCGGGCTGGCGCATCGAGCCAGCTTTCCGCCAGTACGGCATCCAGCGTGCGGATGAAACTGGCAGGAACGAAGGACAGGCCGCCGGCAACGTCGCGCCCGCCCAGACGGCGCGTCAGCCACAGGGCCGCCAGCGTGGCGTCGGGCTGCCAGGCGGGCGACATCGGCGCGGTCTCCGGTGCGGGGACCGGCTGCGCCTGCGCCTGAACCGACAGGCGCAGGCGGGCGCTCAGCGTAGCGGCCAGTCGGCAGGTCAGGCGCGCCGACAAGTCGCCGGAAGGCGGCACAGGCGCTCTCAGGAAAGCCATCTCGGCGGGCGTGAGTTCGAGCAGTCGCATCAGCGCCCCCACAACCCGTCATGGCGACGATGCGTCAGTTCAATCAGTTCGTCGTGATCGCGTTGCTCGATACGCCGTTGCTGGATCGCCACCTGTGCCAGATAGCGCTGTTCGAGCTGGCGCAGCGCCTTCACCCGCTGGTCGGCGCGCAGCCACTCGGCCAGCCGCGTCTGCCAGTCGTGGTGGGCGGCATCGATGGCGGCTTGCGCAGCCTGTATTTCCATGGCGTGTGCGTGCTGCAGACGGTTCTTTTCCTGCAATTGCGCTGCCGTCACGCCGTCGCGCAACTCGACCGCCAGCTGCGCGATATGCGCATCGCGCAAGGTTTGCAGCTGCACCTGCCGACCGCGTGCGCGCAGCCACACGCCGTGCGCCAGCTTGACTCCGCGCGCCAGCGTTTCGCTGTGCCGCTCGGCCAGCTGCAGCACCCGCGCCAGCGCAAACGGTTTCAACTCAGCACCTCATCGAGTCCGGTGCGCGACGCATCCAGCGGCGCCTGTTCGCGCATGCCCTGCATCAGGTAGCCCTGCATGCGGGGATATAGCCGCACCCCCTCGTCCAGCACCAGGTCGGCACCCGGGACGTAGGCGCCGACGGCGAGCAGGTCGCGGCTGCGCATGTAGCGCGAATACAGATACTTGAAGCGGCGCGTGCGCTCCAGCGCCTCCTCGGACAGCAGGTCGGGCTGCACCCGGCTGATCGAGGCCTCGATGTCGATCGCGGGGTAATGCCCGGCATCGGCGAGATCGCGGCTCAGCACGATATGGCCGTCGAGAATCGCGCGCGCGGCGTCGGCGATCGGGTCCTGCTGGTCGTCGCCTTCCATCAGCACGGTGAAGAACGCGGTGATCGAACCGCTGCCGCTGCGGCCGTTGCCGGCGCGTTCGGCCAGTTGCGGCAACTTGGCGAACACCGACGGCGGATAGCCCTTGGTCGCGGGCGGTTCGCCGATCGCCAGCGCCACTTCGCGCTGTGCCATGGCGTAGCGGGTCAGCGAGTCCATGATCAGCAGCACGTGCTTGTCCTGGTCGCGAAAATATTCGGCGATCGACATCGCGTAGGCCGCGCCGTTGAGCCGCATCAGCGGCGGATGGTCGGCCGGCGCCGCCACCACCACCGCGCGCGCCATCCCTTCGGCGCCGAGGATGCGGTCGATGAATTCCTTGACCTCGCGGCCGCGCTCGCCGATCAGGCCGACGACCACCACGTCGGCCTCGGTCATGCGCGCCATCATGCCGAGCAGCACGCTCTTGCCGACGCCGCTGCCGGCGAACAGGCCGAGTCGCTGCCCGCGTCCGACCGTCAGCAGACCGTTGATCGCGCGCACGCCGACATCCAGCGTCTGCCGGATCGGCGCACGCTCGAGAGGATTGATCGGACGGCTGTACAACGGCACCCGCCGCTCCAGCATCAGCGGACCCATGCCGTCGAGCGGGCGGCCGGCGCCGTCCAGCACGCGGCCCAGCAGGCTGTCGCCCACCGGCACCTGGCGCACCCGGTCCTGTGCGCGGCGGCGCGGGATGTAGCGCATGCCGAGGCGCGGCGGCTGCGCCGCCAGCGGGTTGTCCGGCACCACCCGCGCGCCCGGCATCACGCCATAAATGTCGGTGGCCGGCATGATGAACAGGCGGTCGCCGGCAAACCCGGCCACCTCGGCCTCGATGCTCTGGCCGCCGGGAATCTGGATGTGGCACTGGCTGCCGACCGGCATGCGCAGTCCGGCCGCCTCCATCACCAGCCCCGACACCCGCGTCAACCGCCCGCTGGTCGCGATCGGCGTCGCCCAGCTGACCGCGCGGCGGCAGTCGGCCAGGTATTCGCGCAGGCGGACGATGCGCTCCATTATTCGATCCAGTTCAAATTGCTGCCGAGCACCTGCACCACCTGGCGCCAGCGTGCCGGCAGTGTGGCGTCGAGGTCGCCCTGCGAGGTTTCGATCAGGCAGCCGCCGCGCACGATACGCACGTCCTCGACGATGCGCAGGCGGTTCTTGTCGAGTACCTGATCGAGGTGCGGACGCACCAGCGCGGCATCGTCCGGATTCAGCAGCAGGCGCGCCTCGCGGCTGGTTTCCGCCATCTGCTTCAGCGCCATGTTGACCACGTCGAGGATACGTTCCGGCCGCGCGGCAAGTTCGCCCGCCACCACCTGGCGGGCGACGTCGAGCGCCAGCTCCAGCACCATGTCGGCGAGACGGAAATCGAGGTTGTCCAGCGTCGAGGAAAAGCTCTCGGCCAGCTGTTTCATGCGGCTGCAGGCCTGCTCGCCTTCCACTCGCCCTGCGGCAACACCTTGCGCATACCCTTCGGCGCGCGCGGCTTCGCGCAGTGCGTTCAACTCGGCCTCGGGATCGACTGCGGCGAGAGTGTCCTGACTGGTGGATGCAGCCAGTTCCACCACTTCCCACTGCTCGAATGCGGTAGGCGTATTCGGCGCCGTGTCGTCGGTACTCATGCCGCCTCCTCCTCCGGGAACTGGATCGCACCTTCAACCGCCAGCCGCCGCAGGCTGGCGCCCGCCTCGTCCTGCGCAGCCTGGATCGCCGTCACCGGCACGGGGCCCAGGGTATCGAGATCGACGCGCATGCGCTGGGCGGCGGTCGGACTCATCACGGCCATCAGAGCGTCGAGAACCTGCGCGTCGCTCCCCTTCAGGGCGTGCAGCAAGGTACGCGCAGGAATATTGCGCAGAAAGGTCTTGCGGCCGGCTTCGGGCAGCCGCGACAGGTCCTCGAACGCAAGATTGCGCACGCGCAGCCGCGCGGCCAGTTCCGCATCGTTGCGGTCGAGCTGGCTCAAGGCGGCGGCGACGCTGCCCTCGCTCATCTGCCCCAGCAGGCCGGCCACCGCTGCCTCGCCCTGGGGCGGCGCGGCGGCATCCAGCCCGGCCAGCCAGCCAGCCAGGTCGCCCAGCATGTCGGCACTGGGGGCGTCGCTGTGCGCCAGGGCCAGCAAGGTGTCCGCACGCGTCTTGCCAGGCAGCAATTCGAGCACGGCGGCCGCGACGTCGCGCGGCAGCTGTGCAGCCACCGCGGCGATCAACTGGGGCGCCTGCGCTTCGAGCAGGCCGGCAATCTCCGCCGGCTCGCGCCAGGCCAGCTTTTCCAGCGTCTGCACGCTCGGCGCTCCCAGGCGCTCCAGCATGGCTTGTGCGCGCTCCGGCCGAAACGCCTGTCGCAGCGCATCGTCGAGAAAGCGGCCGGTGTCCGCCGCGAACCCGGTCTGTTCGGCAGCTTCGGCGGCATAGTCGCGCAGGATCGCGCGCACGCGTTCGCGCGGCAGCACGTCGAGTTCGCGCATGGCGCTGCCGAGCCGGCTGACCTCGAGCGGACTCAGAAAGCGGAATACGGCAGCCGTGGCGTCCTCGCCGAGAGCGAGCAGAAGCGCGGCGGATTTTTCGATGCCGGCCTGGCTCATGCGCGCATCCAGAGTTTGATGACATCCGCGGTCACGCGCGGATTGGCCAGCACCTGATTGCGTGCGGCGTCGAGTTCGGCGTCAAGATCTTCCTCGGGCAGCGCGGCGGCCGGCACAGGATGCGAGCGCCGCCAGGCGACTGCCGCGAGGAGGAGCAAAATCGTCGTCGCAGCCGCCAGCATCCAGGGCTGGAATTCCAGGGACCACGGTTTGGCCGGCGGCGGGCTGGCCGGCGGCATGGCGGGAAGCGAATGCGGGGCCTGCATCCGGGGCGGCGCGGCAGCCGGCGCAGGCTGCGCCACCGCGGGCAGCGCATAGACATTCAACGTATCGCCGCGCGACAGCTCCAGTCCCAGTGCCTGGCGGGCCAGTTGCCCGGCGCGCTGCAGCTCGTCGGCGCCGGCCTCGAACCCCAGGATCACGATGGCATTCACGCGCTGGATGCGGCCTTCCGGCGTATGCGTGGTGCGCACGGTCTTCTCGAGCGGATGCGTCCGCCCGCCCACCACGACGTTGCGCACCCGTTCCACCGTCTGCTCGACGTCGCTGGCTTCCAGCGTGGCCGTCACCTGCACGTTCACGCGGTCCTTGCCGAGCCAGGGCGTCAGCACCGCCAGCGCCCGCTGCGTCAGATCCTGCTCCAGCGTCCGCTGCCGCGACGGCGCCACTTCGGGCGCCGTGTCGCCCAGCAGCATGCCGCGCGGGTCGAGCACCTGCACGCCGGACCGTTTCATGCGCGGCACGCTGGCCGCCACCAGGGTCTGGATCGTCGTCACCTGCCCGGCCGACAGCTGCGCGTCCGGACGCAGGCGCACCAGCACCGCCGCCGTTGCCGGCGGCGCATCGCGCAAAAACGGCGAGACCCTGGGCAGGGCAAGATGAACGCGCGCCAGTTCGACCGCTTCCAGCGACTGGATCGAGCGCGCCAGATCGGTTTCGAGCGCGTGCTGGTAGCGCTGCTGCTCTTCCAGCGACGAGGCGCCGAAGCGGGGCGCGCGATCGACCTCGTCCTGTGCGTCGGCGTCCGACCTCGGCAGGCCGCGCGCGGCAAGCCGGTAGCGTGCCCCATGCAGCTGATCGGCCGGCACCTCGATGCTGCCATCGGCGGCGGACAGACGATAGGAAATATTGAGCTGGTCGAGCGCGGCGATGACTTCGCCGCCCGCCCGGTCGGACAGCTTTGGATAGAGCACGCGATAGTCCGCCGGATGGAGCCACACATAAGCACCCGACAGCGCCGCCAGCGGCAGCAGCACCAGCAGGACGAGCATGAAGCGGCGCAGCGGACTCGCTTCCGCGATCAGGTCGCGCAGACTGCTCAGCCAGCCCGGCACGGGATGCACCTCGTCTGCGGAATCGGGCTGGGCTGCCGGGTCTTGATGGGTTGTATCGTCACGCGGCGATTATAACCAGTCGGGCGTGGCCACAGCGCGCAATACCACCTGTATCTGCCCCGCCCGCTTGCGGCCCTGGAACCACCAGATGCTTCCCTTTGTCACCGGCAGATTGCCTGCCTGTCCCGTGAGCAGCCGCATCGCCATCTGTCCCAGCGTGGGCTGATGGCCCACGACCAGCACGGGATAAGCCGCATCCGGCCAGCCCGCCGCGGCCAGCACGTCGTCCGCGCTGGCTCCCGGCGCCAGGGCCGGCGCGCGCTCGAAGTCACGTCCCAACGTCTGCGCGGTCTGCACGGTGCGGGTGGCGGGGCTGGCCAGGATCCGGGTGTCCTGCGACAGCCGCGGCGTCAGCCAGTCGGCCATGCGCGACGCCTGCTTGCGGCCCTTGTCGGTGAGTTCGCGGCCCATGTCGGGAACCCCGTCATCTGCCTCGGTATGTCGCCACAAAATGAGTTCCATCGGTTTTCCTCGAAAGAATCCGGCATCCGGCCACAGGCAGGACCGCTGCAGGATGCCGGGATTCGCCACGAATCTACCAGCAAGGCTTCAATTCCAGCAATGCGCGAATCGGTCCGCCGCCGTCGTCCTGTGTCACCGCCGCCTGCTTCGCCGCCAGCCAGCCGAGCGCGAAGGCGCCCATCGGGCCTGTCTCGCCTCCGACTGCCGTCAGCAACGCCGTTGCGACCTGTGCGTCGTTGGCGCGTCCCAGGCTGTCCTGCGCATCGCGCAGCACCGCCAGGTAGCGCGCCTGCCGCTTGCCTGCAAACAACGTCTGGAAGAACTCGACCGCATAACGCTGGCGCTTGATCGCGATGCGCAGGGCGTGGCGCCGGGCCGGCGTCAGGGTGTCGAAATCGCGCGCGCCGCGCGCAACAGGCCGGTGGCCCTTCTGCAACAGTTTGCGCGCCCAGGCGTCGAGCGGCGACAACTGGACGAAGCGCGTCGCGTCCGGCACCGCCCGCCAGCCATGTCGCAGCAGCCAGCGCTGCATCGCCAGCAGCCAGGCCCCCGGACGCGCCGCCAAAAGTGTTTCCCGCATCGTTTCACGCGTCGCGGCACGGTGTGCCTGCAGCCCTGCCATGCCATGCTGCCAGCCATCGGGGTCCGGATAGTGCGGCGCGATCGCCGGCAGGATGTCGCCGCACAGCACGTCCCAGTCGCGTGCCGGGCCGAGCGCGGCGGCCAGCGCGCGCAGCGTGTCCAGCAACGCAGGCGGCAGCGCACACACCGCACCAAATAACCGCAGCGCCGCACGCAGGCGCCGCAACGCCACCCGCGCCTGATGCACATACTCGACGTCGCCGGACGCCAGCACGCCCGGCAGGTTGGCCTGAAACTGCGCCAGACACGCCTGGACGATTGCGGCGAAAGCCTCTTCCACGCGCATGGAACGGTCCAGCGTCAGCGGCACGGATCTGACCGGCGCCGTCTCGATCCCGTGCGCCAGCCGCACGCCACGTTCCGCCTTGCTGAGATCGAACGGCAGACAATCGAATGCAGCCGCCCAGTCCAGCGCCAGTGCGAACAATGCATCCGGCCGGCCGGACTTCAGTTCGAGTTCAATCTCGCAGATCGGCTGGCTACGCTCGCCGGTCTTTGCATCCTGCCGGGCAACGACCTCGCCGACGTCCAGTGCCACTTCAATCTGCGCACCACCCCTGCCGGCCACCAGCCAGGCGGCGCGGCGGAAACGCGTCTCGAACACCGGCACCAGCTGCGCGCGCAGCGCCTCCGGCACATAGGCGCGCGCCTCGGACGGGAAACGGCTCCAGTCCGGCGCGCCCCGGCTCACCGGCATCTCGAATTCGACACGCCGCGACAGCCCGCCCTGCCGTTCGCCTTCGGTCTTCAGCGTCTGCAGCCAGCGACGTCCCACCCGTCGCACACGCAGAGCCACGCCCTGCGCGCTCAAGGCAAAATCCGGCGTATCGTAGTATCGGGTAAGCAATGCCTGCGTCACCGGCGCGCTGCCCGTGCCCTTCAGGGTGCGGCGCCGGGCCATCCGCTTGAGAAAAGCCGCAACCTGCTGCGGCGGCAGCGCCAGCTTGAGTTCGATTTCCATCGGATGCGGCGTTGGCATATAAGGGTCCTGTCAGGGACACACACGGGCGTTTAACATTGAAGCACACCATGTTGAAGACACCATGAACAAATCCATCATGAATCTGCCCGGCCCCGACACGCTCATCAACCGCGAACTCGGCATTCTCGGCTTCCAGCGACGGGTCCTGGCGCAGGCTGACGATCCGGCCATGCCCCTGCTGGAGCGTCTGCGCTTCCTGTGCATCGTATCGAGCAATATGGATGAGTTCTTCGAAGTGCGCGTGGCGGGGCTCAAGGAACAGATCCGCGCCAATTCCGATCAATGCTCGCCCGACGGCCTGACGCCGCGCCAGCAGTTCCGCGCCGTGTCGGAAACGGCGCATGCGCTGGTTGCCCGGCAATACGAACTGTTCAACAAGAAAATCATTCCCGAGCTGGCCAGGCACGGTGTTCACTTTCTCCGCCGCACGCACTGGGACGAAACCCAGGCCGCGTGGATACGCGATTACTTCTTCCGCGAACTGATGCCGGTGCTGACGCCGGTCGGGCTCGACCCGTCGCATCCTTTCCCGCGCGTGCTCAACAAAAGCCTCAACTTCGCGGTCGAGCTATCCGGGCGCGACGCCTTCGGCCGCAATTCAGGCGCCGCCGTGGTGCAGGCGCCGCGTTCGCTGACGCGCGTGATCCGCCTGCCGGAAGAAATCGCCGGCTGCGAATACGGTTTCGTCTTCCTGTCGTCGATCCTGCATGCCCACGTCGGCGAGCTGTTTGCCGGCATGACGGTGCAAGGCTGCTACCAGTTCCGCGTCACCCGCAACTCCGATCTCTTCGTCGACGACGAGGAAACCCGAAACCTGCGCCAGGTGCTGCAGGGCGAACTGTCACAGCGGCACTTCGGCGCGGCCGTGCGGCTCGAAGTGGCCGACAATTGCTCGGAATCGATGGCATCGTTCCTGCTGGCGCAGTTCGAGCTCGAAGCCGACGACCTCTACCAGGAACAGGGGCCGGTGAACCTGGTGCGCCTGATGCAGGTACCCGACTGGGTCGACCGCCCCGATCTCAAGTTCACACCGTTCATCCCCGCCCTGCCCGCGCGGCTGGCCAAGGACGAAGACATCTTTGCGCAGATCCGCAGGGGCGACATCCTGCTGCACCATCCCTTCGAGTCCTTCCAGCCGGTGATCGACTTCATCGAGCAGGCCGCGGCCGACCCCAGCGTCGTCGCCATGCGCCAGACGGTGTACCGCACCGGCACCGACTCCAAGCTGATGCAGGCGCTGATCCGCGCCGCGCAGTCGGGCAAGGAGGTCACCGTGGTGGTCGAGCTGATGGCGCGCTTCGACGAGGAAGCCAACATCAACTGGGCCGCCAGACTCGAAGAGGTCGGCGCGCACGTCGTCTATGGCGTGGTCGGCCACAAGACGCACGCCAAGCTCGCGCTCGTCGTCCGCCGCGAAGACGGCGAACTGCGCCGCTACGCCCATCTGGGCACCGGCAACTACCACGCCCGCACCGCGCGCCTGTACACCGACTTCGGCCTGTTGACCGCCGACGAGACGATCACCGCCGACGTCGGCAGCCTGTTCACCCAGATCACCGGGCTCGGCAAGGCCGGCAAACTCAAGCGTCTGTGGCAGGCGCCGTTCACCCTGCACAGCGAAGTCATTGCCGCCATCCACCACGAAACCGAACTGGCCGCCGCCGGCAAGCCTGCCGCCATCATCGCCAAGATGAACGCCCTGCTCGAGCCACAGGTTATCGCTGCGCTCTATGCCGCCAGCCAGGCCGGGGTGAAGATCGACCTCATCATCCGTGGCGTGTGCGCGCTCAGGCCCGGCATTCCCGGCCTGTCGGAGAACATCCGCGTGCGCTCGGTGGTCGGGCGCTTCCTCGAACACACGCGCATCTTCTATTTCAGGAACGGCGGCGATGAAAAGGTCATCCTGTCGTCGGCCGACTGGATGGACCGCAATTTTTTCCGCCGCATCGAAACCGGCTTCCCCATCCTCAACCCCAAACTCAAGAAACGCGTCATCTCGGAAGGCCTGAAACCCTACCTGCACGACAATGTGCAGGCCTGGGACATGCTGGCCGACGGCAGCTATCGCCGGCACGCCAAACGCCGCGCCAAGGCCTACAGCGCGCAGGTCGAACTGCTGGCGTTGCTGACGAAGCAGAAATAAAAAGCCCGGCCGCACAGGCCGGGCCCGAATCGGGCAAGTGCCCGACCGAATGACGGGACGCCGCTTATTCGCCGGGCTGGCTGTCCCTGCCGCGCCCCGGGTCCTGCCCGTCGTCGTCACGTCCCTTGCCGCGTCCGGTGGCTTGTCCGTTCTTCTTCTCAGCGGCGCCGCCCGCGCGCTGGCCCTCGTTCGCCTTGCGGCCGCTCTCCTGCAGCACCGGCCGGTCCCTGCCCGCTCCGCGATCAGCCGGCTTCTCCATCGAGCGGCCTGCGGGCGCGCCACGGTCATCCGGCACGGATGGCTGCACCGGGCGGCCTGGCGGCGTCACGCGCACGCGTTCCGGCGTCATCGCCGGCGGCGCCTGGCGGATTTGCTGCTCCTCGCGCACGCGATCCTGCGTCATCGGCGGTTTCGGCATGGTTTCGCGCCCGGATGACGGCGGCATCTCGCGCTGCTCGCGTCCGTATGCCGGCGGCTCCGGCCGGTCCCGTTCGCGCCCGGATGACGGCGGCAGTGGCCGCGGCGCGTTGTCGTAGCGCGGCGGCTGAGGCTGTGGCCGCTCGCCCCCGTCGCGGCCGGCATCGCGGGGCGTCACGACCTCCTGATAGGTAAACCGGCTGCGCACCTGGGCAGGCAGCGGGCGGGCCCGGCGATCGTCATCTACGTAAACAGGGGCATCGTTGACGTAGACGATGCGAGAAAGGCGGTAGCCGTCGCGCACCTCGTTGTCGCGGCCCCAGCGCGGTGGCAGCGAGCGAGCCCACGACGCATTCCGGAAATGGCTGCGCAGGTGGGGCGGGATCGGATGCGCGCGGCGATAGTCGTCGACATACCAGGGCTCGCCATCGATGTAGATGATCTGGACGTAGAAGTAGCCCCCGTAGGCGTCGGTATCGCGATAGACGGGATGGCCCGGCCCGTAGCCGCGGTCGTCATAGTCCGGCGTGACAGTACAGCCGCCGGCCAGCATGGCCAGCCCGGCGGCGATCAACAGGGTGCGAATGTTCATGCGGTTCTCCTCTCGGCAGATGCCCGTCGATGGACATGCCGTGCGTTCCATTGTGCCAAGAATGCCAGGCTCGTGTCCGGACCCTACTTGAAAACCGCCCTCCCCGCCCCAAGCTCCGGTTCCACCTTGTTTGTAACGGGAGAAAAAGGCATGTCCGCCACCAAAGAAACCCTGGGCTTCCAGACCGAAGTCAAACAGCTGCTGCAGCTGATGATCCATTCCTTGTATTCCAACAAGGACATTTTCCTGCGCGAACTGATTTCCAACGCCTCCGACGCCGCCGACAAGCTGCGTTTCGAGGGCCTATCGGACCCGGCGTTGTTCGAGAACGACCCCGAGCTGAAGATCCGCATCGCCTTCGACCGCGAAGCGCGCACGCTGACGATCAGTGACAACGGCATCGGCATGAGCCGGCAGGAAGTCATCGAGCACATCGGCACGATTGCAAAATCCGGCACCCGTGAATTCTTCTCGCAATTATCTGGCGACCAGAAGAAGGACGCCGCGCTGATCGGCCAGTTCGGCGTCGGCTTCTACTCCGCCTTCATCGTCGCCGACCGCGTGACGCTGACCACCCGCCGCGCCGGCCTCACATCCGAGCACGGCGTGCGCTGGGAATCCGAGGGCGCCGGCGACTACACGCTGGAAACCGTCGACAAGCCCGGGCGCGGCACCGAGATCGTGCTGCATCTGCGCGACGATGCAGACGAGTTTTTGTCTGACTACAAGATCAAGTCGGTCATCCGCACCTATTCCGACCACATCACCCTGCCCATCGTGATGAAGAAAACCGAATGGAAGGACGGCGTCGAGACCCCGACCGACGAGGACGAAACCGTCAACAAGGCCTCGGCGCTGTGGGCGCGCCCGAAAAAAGACATCACCGACGACGAATACAACGAGTTCTACAAGCACGTCGCCCACGACTTCGAGCCGCCGCTCGCGTGGTCGCACAACCGCGTCGAGGGCAAGCAGGAATATATCTCGCTGCTCTACGTGCCGTCGCACGCGCCGTTCGACCTGTGGGACCGCGAGAAGCGCCACGGCATCAAGCTCTACGTGCGCCGCGTCTTCATCATGGACGACGCCGAGCAGCTGATGCCGCAATACCTGCGCTTCGTCCGCGGCGTCATCGACTCGGCCGACCTGCCACTCAACGTCTCGCGCGAAATCCTGCAGTCGAGCCGCGACATCGACGCGATCAAGGCAGGCTCGGTCAAGAAGGTGCTCGGCCTGCTCGAAGACATGGCCGAGAACCAGCCGGAGAAATACGCCGGTTTCTGGAACGCTTTCGGCAAGGTGCTGAAGGAAGGTCCGGGCGAGGATTTCGCCAATAAAGAGAAGATCGCCGGCCTGCTCCGCTTCGCCTCCACCCACACCGACACCGACGCGCAAGTGGTATCGCTGAAGGACTACATCGGCCGCATGAAGGAAGGCCAGAGCGCGATCTACACCATCACCGCCGACAGCTTCGCCGCCGCCCAGCACAGCCCGCACCTCGAGATCTTCCGCAAGAAAGGCATCGAAGTCCTGCTGCTGTCCGACCGCGTCGACGAATGGCTGATGAGCAACCTCACCGAGTTCGACGGCAAGCCGCTCAAGTCCGTCGCCAAGGGCGGCCTCGACCTCGGCGAACTCGAAGACGAAGCCGAGAAGACCGCGCAGAAGGAAGCCGAGGAATCGCTGAAGCCGCTGGTCGAGCGCATCAAGACCACGCTCGGCGAGCGCGTCAAGGACGTCCGCGTCACCCACCGGCTGACCGACTCGCCCGCCTGCCTCGTCACCGGCGAAGGCGACATGAGCGCCAACCTCGAACGCCTGCTAAAAGCCGCCGGCCAGGCCGCGCCCACCGTCAAGCCCACGCTGGAGATCAACCCGGCGCACGCATTGGTCACGCGGCTCAACAGCGAATCCGACGAGGACCGGTTCAAGGACTGGGCCAACCTGCTGTTCGAGCAGGCGCTGCTGGCGGAGGGCGGGCAACTCGACGATCCGGCGAGCTTCGTGCGGCGGTTGAATGGGTTATTGGCGATGTTGCCGGGTTGATATAGGAAAGAGGCCGTTCGTGTTGAGCTTGTCGAAACGCGAATGGCCTTATTTGTTGCCCAGAGCGCGATTGAGCAATCAATCGCGCTTTTTTGTTGCCTCGGTTCTGGTCATGATGTTGCACCCCCATCCGAATGCTGCAATCCTAGATACCGATCCAGTCACCACTCCCTTCGCTCGCTATACGACGCCATGCCGCTTGACCATTATGTATCTCAGGTCCATCTGAAGAACTTCTACTCGCCAAAGCTTGGGGACTTGATGCACGCCATCCGGAAGAGCGACCTGAAGTCATTCACCCCGAATGCGAAAGCGGTATGCAGAATCGAACATGGAAATACAAACTCGTACCTGCGGGAGGACAGAGCAATCGAAAAGTTCCTGACGGGAATCGAACCGAAATACAACACGGCACTCGCAAAGCTCGCAGCAAACAATATTGACTCGGAGTGTATTTACGTTGTCGCTGGATTCATCGCATACATTCTCGCGTGCTCGCCAGCAGGTATGCGCATTCAGTCAGAGCCATTGAAAGGCGTTGTTGAGGAGACTGCTCAAACATTAGACTCCCAAGGAGGTTTCCCGAGTCCACCGCCAGAGCTCGGCGGTGAAAGCCTTGCTGATCTGTTGCATAGCGGTAAAGTCCGCATGGAGATCGACCCAAAGTATCCACAAGCACTCGGCATTGCTTCAATCCTCTCCCACACAATGACGTTTGGGAATTTCAAATGGGAAATTTTGAATAATCCTTTCGAAGATAGCCCGTTCTTTACAAGTGATTTCCCGGTCGCAATAGAGAAAACCGAGGATCTGCGTGTACTCAATAGAATCGTACCGCTCTCACCAAATCTTGCTATTAGAATTCGTCCCGACCTTTCGCTCGACCGCGAACACAGTGACTTCTCCTTTTCGAGTTTTCGGCACAAGACCAGAAAGCTAACCCGGCAGGACGTAATGGGTATCAACAGATTAATTGTCCGCTGCGCAGAGACCACAGTCTTCTTTCGTGACGATTACGAGTGGACGCCACATTTTGTGAAGAAAAATGCAGCTTTTCGCATCGAGCCTCGAACCCAAAAAATACCTCATGGAAACGGCACTCTTCTCTGGTTCACACAGGAAGTCTGCGAGACTCGAAATTAAAGGGATCCATAATCTATGCTTGATCCACGATATGCCGACGACATCTTGGCTTCCTGGGAGGCCGATCAGGAACATCCACACAAAGGAAGAATTAAGCGATCACTCCCGCCAAGAATAGCGCTTCAGAAATTATTGGATGAGTGCTTTCTAGCCACACTTCGGGATGAGGAAGGACAGCCGATAAAGTTTTCAGTGGCACTTGTCTGGGACCAGGATCTTGAGGCGATGGTGGGCCCTACCATGCAACAACCACTCAGGCTCACCACCACCGCCGAATTCTCCGCAGCTTCTCTTGCCAAGCTCGCTCCCGCATTCGATCCAGTACTAACAACCATCGTTCTCAAATGGGACCCAACGCACGAGAGGCTCGATTACTGGGGAGTCTGGCTACATGCGCAGGGCCACAACCGCTTCTCGGAAGTGCCTGTAGGAGTAGCGGGCGGCGCAAATTTCAGGCCCGACCTTCTGACACTTATATCAAAAGGCCGTGCATCCATCTCGATATCACGCGGGGGAAACCTAATAGGAACCCTACAGGCCGGATATTTCAAACGGGCGACACCCACCCCATTTACAACCGAGTCCCTTGGTAATTATGTCCTCGCTTCAATGGGCAACGACCCAACACTCGGGGTGTCCTACTGGCACCATATCCGGGATGCTTTGGACTTGCTTCTCTCTGAGGCCGCCCTGCGCGGCCATGGGGGAACAGTTGTGCTTCTCCCAAAGGACATGGAACCCACTGAATCTTGCTATGCAAGCAAGTACAAGCTCGATGGAACGTTCAATCTTCAGAAAACTCTTCGCAGTTGTATCGAGAATGGGCACCAGATAGCGTTTGGGATCGCCCACCGGAAAGTTGCTAACGAGACGATCCAACGTATTTCGCAACTTGCATCCGTTGATGGCGCACTCATTCTCACCTTTGAGTTCCGCGTCGTTGCCTTCGGAGCAACACTTACGGCACCCCGCTCCGCCGCCACAGCCATTATTGGGCCAGATGGTTTTGGTCAAGGGGCAGGAGCGCCATTTGACATTAATCGATATGGAACACGTCATCGATCCGCAATGGATTTCGCTGCGGCCATCCCCGGGGCTATCGTGTTCGTGATCTCTCAGGACGGCCCTATTCGGGCCTTTAGAAGCGACGACCCTCAAATAGTGAAAGTGTGGCCTGACTGCACTACTTCAATGTTTGTGTGAATATGAATAATCAAAGCGGTCAGGAATCAAAGTAGGAATCACGGGGTCACGCGGGGTCACGGGGTCAGGTCTTGCATTAACCCATCCGCCCACCTGAAAACCGCGGGGTCAAAAGACAGTGGGGCACGTCCTGCAATGCAACGCTCATGCGGCCGGGTGAACCCTCACGCCAAGGAGGCTATCCACCATGGACATCCCACGAATATTCAACATCACCGAAAGCGCCCACCGTATCCACAACCCGTTCACCCCCGAAAAGCTCGCCACGCTCGGCGCGGCGCTGCGTCTGGAAGCGGGGGCGCGAGTGCTCGACCTCGGCAGCGGTTCGGGGGAGATGCTGTGCACCTGGGCACGCGATCACGGGATCGTGGGCACCGGCATCGACCTGAGCCAGCTGTTCACCGAGCAAGCAAAACGTCGCGCCGAAGCACTCGGCGTTGCCGGCCAGGTGAAGTTCATCCATGGCGATGCCGCCGGCTATGTCTCGGACGAGAAGGTCGATGTGGCAGCGTGTGTGGGTGCCAGCTGGATAGGCGGCGGCGTCGCCGGCACGATCGCGCTGCTGGCGCAAAGCCTCAGCCCGGCAGGAATCATCCTCATCGGCGAGCCCTTCTGGCGGCAGTTGCCGCCGACGGAAGCGGTTGCCAAGGGGTGTCTTGCCAACGCGATCTCCGACTTTCTGCTGCTTCCTGAATTTCTCGCGTCTTTCCGCAAGCTTGGCTACGACGTCGTTGAAATGGTTCTGGCCGACCAGGACAGCTGGGACCGGTACGAGGCGGCCAAGTGGCTCACGATGCGCCGATGGCTCGAAGCCAATCCCGAGGACGAGCTCGCCGAAGAGGTTCGAGCGCAACTGACCTCGGAACCCGAACGCTACGCGACTTACACCCACGAATACCTGGGCTGGGGCGTGTTCGCGCTGATGGCGCGGTGACGGGGGATGGCTCGGCGACGTCCTGAGACGGAACGTTGATTAAGCTTGAGAGGCCGATGCCAAGCCGCCAGCCGGGAGGACAGACCCTGTCGAAGGGGACTATGCAAGAACAACGGGGTCAGGTCTCATCAGGCAGGTGATGCAGCACCAATCTTCACTCTCTAGGAAATAATCCAGCATGGAGTTTTTACGGGAAATTCACCACCCTGACCTCGCCATTCCTGCGCTCAAGCAGGCGCTTACGATCGGTGATCTGCCTCGGCTGTGCGCCTCGATCAGCACGGCCACGGCGCACACGGAAAACGATGGGGCGCTCTACTGCCTGTGGGGCGCTTTCAACGTGCGCCGCGACGAAATCCGCAACGGCGTGCGCTACGCGCTGCTCGACTGCCCCCACGCGCTGGCCTGGACGGTCACGCTGGACGAAGCACGCGGGCACGTGATCATTCACTGCACGATCGACAAGACGCACCCGGACCCGGAGTTCGCGGAGTCGATCCATACCTTCGTTGCGGACTGGGCAGACGGCATGCGCGAGTGGCTCGCCGCATTGGCGCGGAGCGCCGAACCGGCTTCACCCTAAGCAGCTAATGGCGCTAAAGGGGTCAGCGTCGAAATAAAATGAGCCCCCTTCCCGACGCCAGCCTGTCAGGGCAGTAGGCAATCGAAGGGGCCAGGCAGAACTGCGCCTTTTGCGCATCCTTTGATCATTCTTGCCCGACCGGATAGGCTGGGATTTTCATACCGCTTCGGTGGGCGCCATGCTTGAACTCAGACCAAGCTGTGAGCACTGCAATAAACCGCTGCCGCCTGATTCACTGGAGGCACGCATCTGTACTTACGAATGTACGTTCTGTGCCACGTGTGTCGACACGATCCTGGGCAACGTGTGCCCGAACTGCGGTGGAGGTTTTGTGCCCCGCCCCATCAGGCCGTCGAAGAACTGGAAAGGCGGCAACTATCTCGGCAAGGATCCCGCGGGCAGCCAGGTCAGGCACAGGCCCGTCGACCCTGAGGCTCATGCGCGCTTCGCGGCCGAAATCAGGTCCATTCCGCCGGAGAAGCGGTAACCCATGCCAATGGCCTCACAGCCCGATTGACCCGACGCGTCAATCGTATTTCCGGTTGGCGATATGCGGCGCGTTCAGCATGTCATGCGTGTTGCTCAGCATGAACCAGTTCTTCATGGTGCTTGAATACAGCGCAGAGCCGACCAGCCGCAGCTTGCCCGACGCCTTGGCGTGGGTGAGCGTGGTATCGCCCATCCACACCTCGATCAGGGTGCGCGGATCGCTCACCACGTGCAGGTCGACGTCCTTGCCGGGGTCGTTCGTGCACAGATCGGCCCCGCTCTCGTCGACGACGACCCACCAGTCGCGATAGCGCTTCAATCCCGTAAAGTTGAAGCGGATCACCGCCTGCCCGCCGGGCAGCGCATCGCGGTTGATGCGGCGCTGGATATCCCACATCAGCAGTTCGACGTCCAGTTCCGAGTCGTCCATGTGCTTGCGCGCCCAGCGCATTCCCCACACGGCCAGCTCTTCGATCACCGGGTAGAGCTCCCGGCCGGCGGGTGTGAGGTGATATTCGGCCGCGCGTCCACCGGGGACGGCCTTGCGGAACAGCAGCCCGTGCTCCTCCAGCGTCTTCAGCCGTTTGGCGAGCACGGTCGGCGAGATCAACGACAACGCACGCTGGAAGTCGTTAAAGCGCCGGGTGCCGAGCAGCAGCTCGCGCACGATCAATACCGTCCATTTTTCACCAAGTACCTCGCTGGCCTTGGCGATGGGACAAAACTGGCCGTATCTCAACATGGCATCTCCCGGTAGCTACGCAAAGCGTAGCGGGTTACTACGGATTGCGCACTAGAGCGCCAAGGCGTCGCGGCCTAAATTGGGCACTCCAGCAACCCTGAATGGAGGTGTGACGTGAAAACATTATCGAACTGGATTTATGGACTCGGCGCCTATCTGGCGGGCTTCCTCGCCCTGCTCTATTTCGTCGGATTCAGCGTGGGCGTGCTGACCCCGGTCAACGTCGATAGTGCCGGCGCGCTGTCGCCGGCATGGGCCTGGCTCGTTGACCTGGCGCTGATCGCCTTGTTCGGGCTGCAGCACAGCGTGATGGCGCGCCCGGGATTCAAGACGTGGATGACGGCCCATGTTCCCGCGCATCTCGAGCGCAGCACCTATCTGCTGGCGACCAGCCTGGTTCTGGGCGTGCTGATCGGGTTCTGGCAACCGCCGCCCGGGCAGTTGTGGAAGCTCGATGACGGCTTGCTTGCCAGCGCCCTGACGGGCATTGCGCTCGGCGGCTGGGGACTCGTGCTGCTGACCACGTTCCTCATCAATCACGCCGATCTGTTCGGGCTGCGCCAGCTCTATCTGCACACCCGAGGGCTGCCTTATACGCCGGTCGAATTCAAGGCACCGTGGCTTTACCGCCGGGTCCGCCACCCCATGCAGCTCGGCGTGTTGATCGGATTATGGTCCACCGGCGCCATGACCGTCAGCCATCTGCTGCTCGCCGGCGGGATGACAGCCTACGTGCTCATCGGACTGCTGTACGAAGAGCGGGATCTGGTAAGGCAGTTCGGCGCGCGCTACCGCGCCTACCAACGCAGTACGCCCAAGCTGATTCCGTTTCGGCAAACCAGGGCACGTAGCGTCGTTGCACTGCTTGACGACTGATGCCCCCATCTGACACCCAACTTAAGGAGAACACCATGACTACCAGCACCGAACAGACCCTGGACGTAATCAACCGTCACCTTCATGCGTTCATGACCAACCAGGGCGTGGATGGCATCGTTGCCGATTATGACCGGCACGCCGTCCTGCATGCGCCGGATGGCGTTTACCGCGGCGTCGACGAAATCCGGCGTTTCTTCCAGGCGTTCCTGGAGAATCTGTCCGAACAGGCGCTAGCGCTCTTTCGAATGCGCACCCAGGAGGCACACAACGAGGTGGGTTACATCGTGTGGAGCGTCGGCGAACTGATTCCGCTGGGCACGGACACGTTCGTGGTCAAGAATGGCAAGATTGTCCAGCAGACCTACGCAGCGCATGTTTGCCTGCCGTAGCTGAACGGCACTTGCCAGGAAGCATTCCCCGGCGCGGCTGCCCCGAGCGGGGCTGACGCGATCCGGGGATTGTGGGCTTGATGACATCAAACTGGCCGCAACACGCGCAGATTCATCAGAATATTTCTGGGTTGCCATCGTGATCTACGCCTGCCTGGCTCTCGCGCTTGTGACGATTTTCTGAAAATATTCGCACCAGAAAGCGAGGGGCAGGTCTTGTATTAACGCATCGGCCTGCACCATCCCAGTATTTGTAGGGAGAACAATGATGAAAAACGAAGCTCACCGCCCGCTGTCGCAAACTGGAATATTCATGTTGATCTGCGTCGCATTTGTCGGAACGACGCTGCTCGGGTGTTCCAGCACAGCACAAACATCGAGGATACGCGTCGCTTCGCCCGGTGCACAGGCATCACACGATTTCCGCTTGATCGACGCGCGTTCTCAAGAATCGCGCTTTTACCGACAGGACGTGAATGTCCAATACCTCGGGGATGATAATTTCGAAGTCGCCCCGGTTCGGCTCGTGACCGCGCGTCTGAATGAAAAGCTCGGCGACCTGCTGCGAGGCAAGGAAATTTCCCTGCTCGAATTCCAGGCGCGCATTTCGGCACCCTACTTCCAGACCTACCCCGGGATGCCCCCGGAGAGCGAATTGTTGGGAAGGGTGCTGAGGCTTCCGCAGCTCGGTAACCCCCACTACGCCAACGTCAGCCTGCGTGGGGCTTACCAGACACAGGAATTCTCGGGTGCGAAGTCAGTGCAGTTTTACCTGGGGTCAGGAGAATCCGAAATTTCGGAAGCTTTCGAGGCGGCGGTCAGCGAAGCTGCAGACAAGCTGCGGCCATTGCTGATGAACGAGAACCGCGTTGCGGAATGATTCCGCGACAATCAAGCTCGGGGGCAGGCCTTTCATTATCCCATCAGCCTCCGCCCGTTTTTTCACAAGCCTTCACCAACCGGCTCACGGTTGTGTAGTGAGAAATAATAATAGGGTCAGACTAAGCTAACCCGGGTTTCTCGTAGCGAATCCCTCAGTTGCCCCTTGCCGCGGATGCGCTCTGCCCCGCAACCGCGGCGAGGGAGGCAGCGCTCACCGCCCGCCTTTGCAGTAGACAAAGACCTGGGTCGGATTGCAGTAGAAAGTGCCCCGCCCCGGAACATGGTTGACACCCAGGCTCGCCGGAACATCGCGGTTGGGTGCGTCGCGGTCGGTCGGATGGATGCCGAACCCGCAACCATACGCGCGGTAGCCCGCCACCATGCCGAGGTCGCGGATGTTGTTGCCCCCGCACGCCTGGCGCACGGCCACGTTGCCGGACTGGGTGTCGGGCACGCCGCTCACGTTTTGCAGCGGCCCTTTGCACAGCCATGCCTTGCCGCCATTCTGGGGCGGGGCGCATAGGGTGATGCCCTCCCGATAGGCTACGGGCCGGTTGCGCGCTTCTTCCTCCTGCCGCCTCAGCGCCTCTTCCAGCTGCTTGCTGCGCGCGAGCATTGCCTCGTCCGCCCGCTGCCGCTGGGCGGCTTCTTCCCGCTGGCGGCGCTCGGTGTCGGCGTCCTGCTGCCGCTTGCGCTCGGCCTCGGCAGCTTCGCGGCGGCGGGTTTCTTCCGCGCGCCGCTGTTGCTGTTGCTGTGCCATCTGCTGTGCCCCGGCATTGCGCTGAGTCCCTTGCTGCGGTTGTCCGGTCTGTTGCTGGGCGCGCTGCTGCCGCTCGAAATCCTGTTGCGCCTGCAATTGGCGTACCCGCTCCATGTCGGCGGCACGCTGACGCGATGCTTCGGCACGCTGACGGTCCTCTGCGGCGGCTCGCTGACGCGATGCTTCGGCAGCGCGCTCGCGCTCCCGCTGCAGGCGTTGACGATCGGCCTCGGCCTGCTGCTTCAGGGTTTCGTTGGTGGCGACCAGCGCCGTGTTCACCACCGCCAATGCGGTGTTGAAGGCCTCGCGCCGTTCCCGCTTTCTCTGCCGCTCCTCGCGCTCGCGTTGCACATTCGCTTCCTTTGCCGCGGCGATCAGGCGCGGGACTTCGTCGTTGCTCACCATGACCATGCTGCCCGTGTATCCACCGTCCGAGTACTCGAAACCACCATCGGCCGTCCTGGCAAAGGACATGCGCCATCCAAACATGCCTTTGGTTTCCAGCGTGATCGAGCGATCGCCGTCAAGGGTGACGTCGGCTTTCCATGAGCCCCACAGGCTGGGTTCTGCGTTCAGCTTCCCTGTCCCGGGGGATCGTGCGACGTGATGCGTTTCCACGTGGTCAGCGGCAAGACTGTGCGTTCGCACGTACATCGCGTCTCCCGGCACGATCCAGTCGAAGCTCAGGAGACGCTTGTATTTGTCGTCGCTCAATCGCCAGTGCTTTCCTGCAAGATCCGTGTAGGCGCCCCAGGTTTCGGTTGATTGCTGCCTACCGCCACGCGGCGCATCATCGCTCCCGGCGAGATACAGTATCGTCCTCATGGTATTCCCCGGAGGAACGAGAAAATGCTCCAGGCGTGACGGGCTCGGCAGAGACATGGTGTAAAGCCGCTGATCCAGGATGAGCCCCGGCTTTAACAACTGGATTGAGCCATCCGCCCTGATTTTTCCCGTAAGCGTCCGCGTCCCCGCGACCTCTCTGTCCAGGCTGAGGGCGAGGCTGCCGGGTTTCTCTCCCCGCCGGATCGTCGCGACAAGCTGCTGCTTGCCTGCATAGTCCCCTCGCTCCGCACCATAGGTCCACGTCTCGACCAGTTCTTCACCCGGCTTGGTCCAGCGGATCGATACGTTGCTGGCGCCCCGCCAGTCCTTGCCCACGATGCTCGCGTAGACGCCCCAGTCCGCCGCCAGGGGCGAAGCCGGCTCGGCCGCAGCGACGGCTGGAGCAGTCCCTTGCCCCTGGCTTGCCTCGTCGGTTTTCTTCGCAGGGCCTCCGCGTGCACGCGTTCCTGCCGGCGCCGCTGGCGCATCGGCCGCAGCCCGGGAAGATGCCTGCGCCGCCGCCGACGCCACACGTGGGTCATCAAGCTTGGCGCCGGACTGGCTCTGGAAGCGCCAGACATCCTTGATGCCGGCCACCTCCGAACCGTTCAGGCTGACGTAGTGCTGCTCCCACACGCCATCCCGCGGCGCCACCACGTGCATGGGCCATTTGAAGAAGCCGTTGCAGACGAACAGCACGCTGCCGTCGGGCCGCACCGTGCCGGTGCGATTGGCGCAGACGCCGTTGGTCGCAGCAAGGCGCAGCTCGCCGGGCTGATCGCCGCGGGTGATGACGTGCGTCATCGGCCGGGACTGGTTGTCGGTCGATTCCCAGCGCTCGATCAGCGCGACCCCGACTTCGCGCCACTCGACCGTGATTCGCCAGTTGGCCCCGAAGTTGTCGCCCTGGCGGTTGCCGCCACGCCAGCTCGTTCCCGCCAGGTTGGCGTAGACCCCCCATTCCTGCGGGCTCGCAGGGAGCGCTTCGGCATATGCTGACGCCACGAGGGTGAACCATCCGAAAGGCAGTAGGGAAAGACATCGGATCGCCAGATTTTTTTTCATGGATACGGATAACGGTTGTTCATTGTGCCAGCGCGAGTATAGGACGGAATCGCGTAACGGCAGCCGGAGCGTGGTGCATGAGGGTCTCGCCAGAAGGCGGTCACTGGTCGACCCGCTGACGGCGGATTGGCGCACCGCGTCGCGACCGGCCAGACGTTCATCATCGATGGCGGCCAGACCGCTGGGGCTGTTTCCCGTTCAAGCGTGCTGCTTACGCGGTGAGCGGGCAGCAGATGCCGGCGATATTGCACACCCCGGCGTGAATCCGCCGGGATCGATTCGGTCCGGGAATCAACCCGCCGACGCCGGCTAGTGATTCTCAGCGCTGATTGATGCCGAACCGTCCGGGTCCCAGCAACATCAGTGCGATCGCGGTGAACAAGAACATGCCCTGCAGCTCGAGCGCCCACCCACCCTGTTCGTTGAGGCTGGCGAGTTGCGCGGTGTGGGCAAGCGCGAAGGCAAAGAGCATGTTGACGGCGATCAGCGCGGCGCCGATGCGCGCGTAGAAGCCTGCGATGAGCAGGAGCGGTCCGAGCACTTCGCCTGCCAGGACGCCATAGGCGAAAAAAGCGGGCATGCCCATGCCGGTCACCATGCCCTGGATCGGGCCGATGCCGTGGCTGAGCTTGGCGATGCCGTGGAGCAGGATCAGGATTCCAAGGGTCAGACGCAAAACCAGTTTGCCGGTATCGTTCAAATCGTTGTGCATCGCAATGCTCCTGGTTGTGACTTCGTTGATAAATTACGAAACGCGATATCGGCCTTCACTGAGTCTAGTCTAGTCAATGGAATGGCTCCATCCAGCGATCCTGGCTGGAAACATTGGGGATAATATCCCCGGGGCGCATCCTGTGCCCCGCAGCCAGGTTCCTGAAATGAAACGCGTATTGCATGAGTCGCCCCGTTTATTCCCCAACTGAGAGGCCCGTTCAGCCACAGCGCATCACGCCATTCCAGGCGCTGGCCTGCCCGCTGGACGGTCTGCCTTTGCATCGCACCGGTTCCACCTGGCGCTGCGCGTCCGGCCACAGTTTCGACATCGCCAGCCAGGGCTATGCGAATCTGTTGCCGGTGCAAAACAAGCGTTCGCGCGATCCGGGCGACAGCAAGGAAATGGTCACGGCGCGGCGGCGTTTTCTGGCGGCCGGCTTTTACCAGCCGATTGCCGCGGCAGTGAGCCGCGCCGTGCTGGCCGATCTGCCGGCTGATGTGCCGGGCAGTTGTCTCGATGCCGGCTGCGGCGAGGGCTACTACCTGCGCGAACTGGCCGCCGCGGTGCCGGACGGTCAAACGCTGGCGCTGCTGGGGCTGGATATTTCCAAATGGGCCGTATTGTCGGCCGCGAAGCAGGACAAGCGGGTCAACTGGGTGGTGGGCAGCAACGCCAGGCTGCCTGTTCTGTCGGGCACGCTCGATCGCGTGCTGTGCCTGTTCGGCTTCCCGGTGTATGCGGAATTTGCACGGGTACTGAAGCCGGGCGGACGGCTGCTGCAGGTCGATGCCGGGCCCGACCATCTGCGCGAGCTGCGCGAGATCATCTACCCCAGCCTGAAACCGGAACGCTCGGCCGGGATGCCCACGCCGGCAGGTTTCAGCCGCCTGCCGACGGAAACGCTGCGCTTCCCGATCGAACTGGGCAGCGCCGAACAGATTGCCGATCTGCTGGCCATGACGCCGCATCTCTTCCGCGCCAGTGCCGAAGGCCGCGCGGCGGCGGCGGCGTTGACGGCGCTGTCGCTGGGCGTGGAGGTGCGGCTGACGGGTTTTGAGCGTTCGTCTTGACTCATGCATCGCACCGGCCCCGCCCCAGCACCAACCTGACCAGCCGATCGTCTGCTGTGCCTGCCGATACAACACACTCCCGCCGGAAAAACATCATGCCGGCGTCGCTTGCCGTCGCAGCGTATCCGCTAAATCATGGCTGATCGCCAGGGCCACGCGCGATGCGCTTGCCCCGTGCACATCAGAGCCACGCTCAATCGACCCTCTACCCGCTGACCTGCGCCTTTTTCCACGCCGCCGGCGGCATCCCGACCATTCTTTTGAACGCGCGCGAGAACGCGGCTTCGGACTCGTAGCCCACTTCGAGGGCAACGGTCGCCACGGTGCGATTCGATTCCCGCAGCAGACGGCTGCCCAGCTGGATGCGCCAATTGGCCAGGTAGCGCATCGGCGGATCGTCCAGGTATTGCACGAAGCGTTCATGCAGCGCGGAACGCGACAAGCCGACTTCGTGAGCGAGTTCGTCGACTGTCCAGGCCTGATCCGGACGCTCGTGCATGAGTTCGAGCGCCTTGCCGACGAAACGGTCGCGCAGGCCGGCAAGCCAGCCGGTCGCATCCTCGGGCAGGTTGTCGAGGTAGCGGCGCGCGGCGTCGACGAACATCATCTCGGCGAGCCGTTCGAGCACGGCGTCGCCGCCGGGCCGTGGGCTGTTGGACTCGACGACCGCCTGCTCGATGACGCGAGCGGCCCAGCCGCTGGCGCGTTCGGCCGGCAGGTGCAGGATGCGCGGCAGCGCCGCGATCAGGGGATTGAACGGCCGCAGGTCGCAGCCAAGGAAGCCGCATATCGCAATCATGTCGGCCGCTTCGACGGGCAGCGGCGAGCCGGGATCGACCACGCCGTGATGAAAGGCAATCGGCATGGGCTTGGGAACATTGCGGGTGGAAAACACCCACTCGGCGGTCCGGCGCACCGGCTCGATGCCCGGTGCGCTCGACAGGACGTGGCGATCGCCCTGCGGGAACATCACGATGTCTCCGGCGGCGAGTTTCACCGGTGGCTGGCTCGAGATCGCGGCCCAGCCATTGCCTTTGGCGATCATGTGGTACTCGATGACGTGTTCGCAGCCCGGCATCACCGCCTCGGCGATCTCGCGCGCCGGCGGCGCCTCGGTGGACCAGGGATCGCTGCAGCTCACGTAGTAGAAGACCGCGCCGCGAACACGCACGGCGCGCAGCAGATCGGAAAGTGTGTCTCGACTCATGGCATGGACCTTTCGACGGACGGTCGATCAAGAAGCATGGACACGCAATCAAGTGGCCCACGAATCCCGGACGATCAAGCATATTCGCGCGACGCAGAGTGAAGTGTCAATCAAACATCTTCATGACAATGGGGGCGCTGACTGAACGGCGGCAGTGCAGGAAAACATCCTCTGTGCATGCCATCGCCGGGAAGAAGACGCCAACTCACTGTGAAGGAGATAGATCATGCGATACATCAGCACACATCCCTGGGCGGCCCTGCTGGTGGCCGCCGCGATCGGGCTGGCTACGCCCCTGTCGCAGGCCGACGTGGTTACGGACTGGAACACCCGGGCCGGCGATATCGTGGCTGCCGCCAAGCTACCGCCGCACCCGTCCTATCGGGCGATGGCGATCGTGCAGACCGCGGTATACGAGGCTGCCAACGCCATTACCCGACGCTATCCGCAGGGACGGCTGAAGCCCGCCGACTCCCGCGCCTCGGTCGACGCAGCCGTCGCAGAAGCCAATCGCACCGTGTTGTCGCGGCTGGTGCCCGCGCAGCAGACTGCCATCGACAGCGCCTATCAGGCGGCGCTGTCAGCCATCCCCGACGGCCAGGCTAAAACCGCCGGGCTCGATGTGGGAAGGAAGGCGGCGATCGCCGTGCTCGCGTGGCGCGCTGACGATGGCGCCACCGCGTCGGAGCGCTACCGGCCGCTGACGTCTCCGGGACGCTATGTGCCCACCGTCATTCCGGCCGCGCCCCAGTGGCCGCTGCGCAAGACCTGGGTGATGGCGAGCGCCGACCAGTTTCGTCCAGGGCCGCCACCCAGCCTGACGAGCGAACACTGGGCGCGCGACTTCAACGAGATCAAGGTCATCGGCGCCAGAAACAGCACGCAGCGAAGCGCAGAGCAGTCGGAGATCGCGCGCTTCTGGGAAGCCACCGGTCCGGCCATCTACTTTCCGCTCGCGCGCTCGGTAGCCAATACGCCCGGCCGGGAGCCCACGCAGAACGCCCGTCTGCTCGCCATCGCCGGCGTGACGATGGACGACGCGCTGACCGCGGTCATGGATGCCAAGTATCAGTACAACTTCTGGCGGCCGATCACGGCGATTCGCAATGGCGACAACGACGGCAACGAGGCCACGGAGCGGTCGTCGTCGTGGCTGCCGTTCATCGATACGCCCATGCATCCCGAGTATCCGTGTGCCCATTGCGCACTTGCGGGCAGCCTGGGCGTAGTGCTGAAACAGGAGATCGGCGCCGGCCCGGTGCCGACGCTGACGACAACCAGCGTCACCGCCAAGGGCGCAGCGCGCAGCTGGAACCGGGTCAATGACTTCGTGCAGGAGGTGGCGAACGCGCGCATCTATGACGGCGTGCATTTCCGCACTTCCACCGAAGTCGGCACCGACCTTGGACGAAAAATCGGCGAGCTGGCAGCCGGCAGGTATGCCACCGCGCACAAGTAGGCCGAACGAACGCTGGCCCCAACCCTTTGAACAAGGAGCGTCATCATGAAAACAACTCAAGGCAACATCGTTGTGGACGTCAGACAGGCACTGAGCACGCAATCCGGCGACGCGCTGGTCGATGCCCTCGGCACGCTGCAGGGCGTCAGTCGGGCGTGGGTGAGTCCACGGACACCGCGTCTGCTGCTGGTGGACTTCGACGCGAAGCAGATCGACACGCAGCACATCCTCCGTACCGTCGTGCACCGCGGATTCGATGCGCGGCTGGTCGGCATGTGATCGCCCTCCACCCGGCAGGTTTTATTCACTCATCATCAGGAGAATCAAAATGAACATGGAACTCAATGTCTGCACTCCGGCCGCATCCGGCCGGGCACCCTCCCCCGGCCAGGCCCAGGTCGATTTCGGCGCGATCAAGCAGCGCCAGCATGCCACCTGGGCCAGCGGCAACTATGCCATCGTCGGCACGACGCTGCAGATCGTCGGCGAACACCTGGCGGAAGCGGTCGACCTGCGCGCCGGCGAGCAGGTGCTGGACGTGGCCGCGGGCAACGGCAACGCCACGCTGGCGGCCGCCCGCCGCTTTGCGCACGTGACCTCGACCGACTACGTGCCGGAGCTGCTCGAAAAGGGCGCCGAACGCGCCCGCGCCAATGGACTGGATGTCCACTTTCAGGAGGCCGATGCGGAAGACCTGCCGTTTGCCGACGGCGCGTTCGACGTCGCGCTGTCCACCTTCGGCGTGATGTTCGCGCCCGACCAGGCCAGCGCGGCGCAGGAACTGACACGGGTGGTGACGAGCGGCGGCCGCATCGGCCTGGCGAGCTGGACGCCGGAAGGCTTCATCGGCGATCTGTTTCGCCTGATCGCCTCCTATGTGCCGCCGCCGGCCGGCCTGCAATCGCCGATGCTGTGGGGAACCGAGCCGCGCATCATCGAACTGTTCGGGCCGGACGCCACCGACATCCGCTGCGAGCGGCGCCGCTTCAACTTCCGCTATCAATCTCCCGCGCACTGGATCGAGGTGTTCCGCAACTTCTACGGACCGACCTGCAAAGCGTATGCGGCACTCGACCCCGAACGGCAGGCCAGTCTCACCCGTGACATCAGCAACCTGCTCGAGCACCGCAACGTCGGCGGGACGCACTCGCTGGTCGTTCCGGCCGAGTATCTGCAGGTCGTGGTCACCCGCAGCTAAGCCGGACTGGCCCGCGCCGCAAGCTATCCATGATTATTGCTTGTCGCTGGCGCGGGCCATACTCCTGCCTGCCTCATGGCGCTGGCAGGACAATCGCCGGCCCATCTCGGTTTGTGATTAAACTTGCCAGAATGAATGCGATTGGCTACGAACTCCGTTGATTACAAACCCTCGATCACGCGCTTTCCGTTTCACCCGCTCGCACGCCATCCTGTACCTCAAACGGCGACTTGAACAGGGTGCTTTCGCCGAAGATTACGTGGACATTCCCGATCTGTACGGTTCGGCTCCTGGTGGATCCGGAGAGTGTTTTCCTGCTTTTAACACGCAGCCCTGACACGCTAGCCGATGCATGCCCAAGGCTTTCCACCCATCGCCGATGCGCACGCGCGGGCGCTGATCCTTGGCAGCCTGCCCGGCCAGGTGTCGCTGCAGCGACGGCAGTACTACGCTCTGCCACAGAATACTTTCTGGAAAATCATGGGCCGACTCTTCGCCGCCGGCCCCGAACTGCCTTACGTGGCGCGCACGCAATGCCTTGTCCGGAACGGGATTGCCCTGTGGGATGTCTGCGCGACAGCGCAACGGCCCGGCAGCCTCGACGCCGCGATTGTGCGCTCGAGCGTAGTGCCCAATGACTTTTGCGCGTTCATCGCGTCCCATCCGAGGATCCGATTGATCTGCTTCAACGGCGGCAAGGCGGCCGATCTCTACCGACGGCTTGTGCTGCCCGGCTTGCCGGCCACTGCACGCGCCATCCGCACCGAAACGCTGCCCTCGACCAGCCCGGCCCATGCGGCGATGCCGTTCGAAGACAAGCTGTCACGCTGGGCGGCTGTGTTAACAACCAGAAGAAGCTAGACTTGGGTTTTCAGGCAGCTTCACACTTGATGCAGCCGCGGATCATTCATTTTTTTCAAACACCATGACCCAGACCCACCCGACCCAACTCGACGCCACCCACTTCGACAGCAAGGCCCGGCAATGGGACGATAACCCGGTGTTCCAGGAACGCGGCCTGAAGATCGCCCAGGCTGTCCGGCAAGCCGTGCCCCTCAGCAAACATATGCGCGCGCTTGACTACGGCTGCGGCACGGGACTGCTGTCCTTTCCGCTCAAGGACGCGCTCGGCACAATCCTGATGGCGGACAGTTCGAGCGGGATGCTCGAGGTGGTAGCCGAGAAGATCGCCGCGCAGGGCGTGACGAACATGACGCCGATGAACCTGGATCTGCTTGTCGATCCGCCGCCGGCCCGACAGTTCGACCTGATCGTCACGTCGATGACGTTGCATCACGTGCCCGATACTGACCACATTTTGCATATCCTCCACGATCTGCTGAATCCCGGCGGCTATCTGTGCATCGCCGACCTGGATAAAGAGGATGGCTCGTTCCACGGTCCCGAGGTCGACGTGCATCACGGCTTCGATCAGGCCGATCTCACCCGGCGGACCTCACAGGCCGGCTTTACCGACATCCGGTTCCAGACCGTGTTCACCATCACCAAAGAGCGTGAGACCGGGGCGCAGGACTACCCGGTGTTCCTGATGACCGCACGACGAGACGGCCTGTAGCAGGTATGAATTGAACAGGCAGATTCAATGGCATTGCCAGCCTGGCTGTCTCGCCCGACGCCCTGTTGATGCCCACACCCGGAACCTGTCCCGAACCTGTTCAAAAGGACGTTGCCGGATTTCCGGGTTTCGCAGCGACTGACGACATCGCGTGCTTCATCGTCACTTTCGCGGATGCAGTACTATTGGCCTTCACTTTTGGCGCGCGCGGCATCTCTCGCCAGACGTGGTTTCATTCTTCTGGTCAGCGCGAGCTGACCGTTTTTCAGGACGCATTGGGCGTCGATCACTTCAGATGCAAGGGAGAAACACATGGCAGGCACATTCGAATTAAACAGAAGTTCAGATGGCCAGTTCCGCTTTGTTCTCAAGACCGACAATGGGGAAAATCTGCTCACCAGCGAGCTGTATCATGCAAAGGGCTCGGCCGAAAACGGCATTGCCTCGGTACAGGCCAACTGTGGAACGGATGAGCGCTACGAGAAAAAAACCGCCTCGGACGGCATGCACTATTTCAATCTCAAGGCGGCCAATCATCAGGTCATCGGCACCAGCAAGATGTACAAAACGGCCGAGTCCCGCGATGCCGGCATTGCGTTAGTCAAGACAAACGGATCAACCGGCACGGTGAAAGACAATACCTGAGGAAAGTAGTCCATTAAGCGGGAGGGGGCGATCAGGACAGGCTTGTTGCCGTGGTGATCGCGTGGACGGATCTTTCATGAATGCATCCGTCCGCCCTCGATCGCGCCTCAAGGTCAACAGGGCGCCGGATGCCGCAAGTCCGCCGGACCCGGAAGAATCGGGAGCGCCTGATTCGCACGCAAGCTATTTTCACTCGCTTCATTGGGCTATTTGGCCAGCATCCCGCTCCGTCCGTATTCAACCTTGCCAAGACACTCGAATGCCGAGACCAGCGAAAGCAATACCCCGGTCTTTAGATGACAGTACGACGCACAGATGCGTAGGGGGAGGACGACAGCGTGGGTCTTGAATACATGTTTTTCAACGAGGCGCTGCGCGACCGTTTTGTAGCGTTTGTGGCGGGGCACGGCATTTCCAGTACGGTGCGCGAGGACGTGATCGACGGCTTTGTCGTCGAACTGCCGGACGCGTTGAACGACGACTTGCAGGATACCGTCGAAGCCGAGTACGACTCGATCATGGACGAGCAGATGCTGCTAGCCGAGTCGGACACCGAACTGATCAGCCATGCCGTTGCCGGCGTCACGGTGACACTGGCTGACGGCACGACCCGCGCCATCCGTATTCCTCCTCCGATCGCACGTCGCCTGTTCGAGCATTTCACGCCTGAGGAAGTCCACGAGATCGCCACCGCAATCGCCGAAAGTGTGGAAAACCCGATCGACGGACCGCTGTGCCGCAAGCCGCTCACGTAGGCGCCGCCCGAAGCGGGCGCAATCCCCCGAGCAAGCGCGCATCTCATCTGCGACACCGGAATAAAACAGTGTAATCCGGTCACAATCAAGGGTCGGGCGACGTGCTCATCCGATTACAGAAATCCCCCTTGTTTGTAAAAAATCCGCTCACTTTTCGACAGCGGACAGAAACAGTGAGATTTCTGGCCTATTCTTGGTTATAGGCGTAACGAAATGTCCTGTAAAAACAAGCGTTCTGTTTTTGGGATGCGCCATGGCTTTGTCCGAATTCCAATTAACCAGGAGATTCATCATGCGTACAACCCCTTTACTCGTTAGCACCCTCGGAGCAATCCTGATGTCTGCCGGGGTTGTGACGGCGTACGCAGCAGAAGGCGTCTTTTACGATCCCTCCAATGCCGCCAGCCCCACCGGTGAGACGATCGGCTACGAGCTTTTCAGGACGATCGGCTGTCCGGGTCGAGAACTTTTAGCCAAGCCCTGCCCAACCCCTGCAAAACCTGCACCGGTGGTTGCAGCAGATGAACCCGCGCCGGCACCCGAACCGGCCTATGTCGCGCCACCCGCACCTGCACCGGCCTATGTTGCACCCGTGCCCGTGGCGCCACAGAAAATGGTGCTGGAAGGTGTGAATTTTGAATTCGACAAGGCGACACTTCGCCAGGCAGATCTCGCCATCATCGACAAGGACGTCGCCGAACTGGATAAATGGGGCAATGTGAACATCGAAGTCGCAGGCCACACAGACAGCATAGGGAGCGACCAATACAACATGAAGCTGTCTCGGGAACGCGCCGAAACTGTTCGTGACTATTTAATCAGCAAGGGTATCGCCGCCGACCGCTTGACCGCCAAGGGTTATGGAGAATCCCAACCGGTTGCCGACAATGCCACACCCGAAGGACGCCTCCAGAACCGTCGTGTCGAACTGGTTGAGCAACGCTGATTGATTCGTTTCAATTAATCCACCTGCGGGGACTTCGGTCCCCGCATTGTTTTGGCGCGGGCCACACGCGTGCAGGCGCCCGATTGCCCACACCAAGCCCACTGCACTCGCTGTTCAACATTCCAAAGTTTAAGTACGCGAGTTTCCTGCCTCAATCACAGCCTGCCTGAGTGATTCGTTCTGCACCCGGGCTCGAACTGGCCTCTTCGGTTCATTGATGGAACCGAATTCAACCCGCCAATGCATGTCGTAGCCATGGACGTCACGTTTAATGAACAAACGTGAACGATATCGGTCCAACTTAGTTAGATGGAATGCGAACCGCAGTTTCTACCGTTCGAGTATCCGGAGAACCTGCCAAAGAAAGACAGAAGCCAGACCTTACTGGTAGTACAAATAAACTTGTCTATAGTGGTACGGACGTTCAAGTTTGCGTCCCACCTGCCGTAATTATCAGGCCAGCCAGCCCCGTCTATACACGTCGCTGGCCATCTCGATAACCAGGAGATACGCCATGCGCAACGTGCAATATCTGACTTCCAGACATCGCAACGGTATTACGACGGCCGTCCGCCCGGAGCAGTGGACAGACACCTCCGAGGGCCTGATTACGCTCGCGCAGGACACATTGAGCGATATGGAGAATATCGTTTCCAGTCAATGCATTAAATTTCCGGAGGCGTTGACCGAGGACAGGATCGTGGCCTATGCGCTGGCACTGGTGCGTCTACGTGAATACGCCAGCGAAGCCGGTTTCGAACGCCTGATGAAGGCGTGCGATGCGCTTGCGGTAACCGTCTCCCGGCTGATCGAGGACAAGAACTGCGCCTGTCGCGAAACGTGCGAGGCATTGACGCGCTTTGTCGTGCACGCGAAGGCGATGATTCAGATGGCCATTGAACGGACGCAGTACTGCGTCCTGCCAACTGCTGAAATCCCTGTTCCGTCCGGGTGGATGGGCACCGCACGCCGTCTGCGTGCCTCGATATAAGCACGATCCAGGCACGATCCACGCGTCCATCTGGCCCGCCTCGACTTTTTGGCTGCTCACCGCCGTCGGGAGGCCGCATGGTGTTGCGTGCAGCGTGCCAGGCAGGCCGATCAAGCGTAAGGGCATGCCATTCCAGCATTGTCGATAGTCCCATACGAGACGTTCCCTGCATGGCGAACGCTGCCACTTCGTTCAAGTCCAATTGCCAGCTGTTTGCGCTATCGTCTGACTTTCTCCACGCTTCCGCCTCGAAGGCATCATGAGCCAACCCATCATTTACCACATTCCCGTCTGCCCCTTCTGCCAGCGGCTGGACATCCTGCTGACCTTGAAGGGCCGCCGCGACGAAATCGATTTCAGGGTGATCGACATCACGCAGCCGCGCCCCGACTGGCTGCTGCGCAAGACCCGCGGTACCACAGCATTGCCGGTACTGGAAACGGCCGACGGACATATCGTCAAGGAAAGCCTGGTCATTCTGCAGTACCTCGAGGACATCTACCCTGAGCACCCGGTCGCCCAGCGCGATCCCTACCGGCGCGCGGTGGAGAACATGCTGACACGGATGGATGGCGATTTTTTCAGTCAGGGCTATACGTGGCTGATGAACCAGGACCCCGCGCGCCGCGCGTCCCTGCGGGAAGGCATGCTGAAGCAGTATGCGCAACTGAACGACTTCCTGCTCGAACACGCGCCGTCAGGCCCCTTCCTGTTCGAGACCTTCGGCTGGGCGGAAACCGTATTCACGCCGTTCTTCGAGCGTTTCTGGTTTCTGGAGTATTACGAAGATTTCACGCTGCCTGACGACGACCGCTACGCCCGCGTACGCGAATGGATTGATGCGTGCGTCTCACATCCGGCCGCGCAGCAAACGACGCGGGAAGAAGTGGTCAAGCTCTATTACGACTATTCGAAGGGCGCAGGAAACGGCAGCCTGTTACCGGGCCGCGCGAAATCCTCTTTCGCCCTGACGCCTGACTGGCGTGCCCGTCCCTGGCCGCCGAGGAACAAGTACGAACCTGGCGCAACCGATGCGGAACTGGGTTTGTAGCCCGCATTACCGCACCGAACGGTAGGTGCTCCCCCTTTCCGGCTTGCTCAGGACTAGTTGCCAGAGTTGTCCCTGACGGGAGCGGAAAAATCCCGCGCAGCTCATCAGGTAGTATTTCCACATGCGATAGAAGCGCTCGCCGTATTTGGCCTGGAGAAAGGGCCAGGCGGTCTCGAAGTTGTCCCACCATGCCATCAGGGTATGGTCGTAATCCGGCCCGAAGTTGTGCCAGTCCTCGATCAGGAAGCGACGTTCCAGCGTTGAAGCGATCTCCCTGGCCGATGGCAGCTTGCCGTTGGGAAATATGTATTTGTCGATCCAGGCATCGGTCTTCGGCGAGGTGACGGAATTGCCGATGGTGTGCAGCAGGAACAACCCATCGTCCTTGAGCGCGCGGTGTGCCGTATCGAAATAGACGGCGTAGTTTTTCGGCCCGACATGCTCGAACATGCCCACCGACACGATCTTGTCGTATTGTTCGGTCAGGTTCCGGTAGTCCATCAACTCGATCGATACCGGCAATCCTTCGCAGCGCGCGCGCGCCAGTTTCTGCTGCTCTTTCGAGACGGTGATGCCAACCACCTCGACCCCGTAGTTTTCCGCCGCATAACGGGCCAGCCCACCCCACCCGCAACCGATTTCAAGCATGCGCTCGCCCGGCTTCAGTTCCAGCTTGCGACAGATCATGTCGAGCTTCTTCAGTTGCGCATCCCGCAGTCCGGCCGCATCGTGCCAGTAGGCGCAGGAGTAGCTCATGGTGGGATCGAGCATCGCCTCGAACACATCGTTGCCGATATCGTAGTGCTGCTCACCCACCTGGAAGGCGCGCTGGCTGGACTGAAGATTGAACAGGCTGTGACGCATGATTTCGCCCAGCAGGCGCAGCTTCGACCAGTTGTCGATCTTTTCCTCGATCCGTGCGCTCATCAGGCGCTGGAAAAGCTGATCCAGATGCTCGCAATCCCACAACCCGTCCATATAGGCTTCACCGAAGCCGAGCGAA
The DNA here is from genome assembly GCA_964452995.1 of uncultured Thiobacillus sp. Taxonomy (GTDB): domain Bacteria; phylum Pseudomonadota; class Gammaproteobacteria; order Burkholderiales; family Thiobacillaceae; genus Thiobacillus. The sequence goes on along the minus strand of CAYVOR010000001.1, from coordinate 38,534 downwards.
CCTTTGGCCAGGACGAGCTGGTAGACGCGTTCGTCGAATACCTGGATATCCCAGGGGGCGTCGCCGTTGATCGTGATACCCGCCTCGCGGACAAGCTCGCTGATGATGGCAGGGGGTTCCTGGCGCACCGGAATGTCCACGGCAGGGTCAAGGACAAGCGCGTCTTCTGTTTGCATTGAGGCTCTCCTCTTCCAAATATTCGAGGCGCCCAGAGTAAATTTTCAACACCTATTTAACAAACGATTTTTTTGTATCTTATCTATCGAATATATCGATATATGTTTCGGTTTATTCCTGGCAAATCGTGCAACTGCGCGGTCGGCACATGGCAGGCTAAATAATTTGACCCAAAGAAGCCCCTTGCCGGATTCCATCCTTACGCATAGCAATGCAGCCTGTAAAAGCCGTCAATACACCCGCGGATCAGCGCGGTGACCGCGCGTCATTAAGCATGTAGACATACTGTATATACTGTATATCTTGTTTATAAAAAGGATGTTTACATGGCGGGCAAACCTGTCAGGGTCACTTCGGCTGTCGCGAACGACAACACTTCCGTCGCAAAACCGGCCGTCAGGCGGAAGACCGCCCCTGCAGCGGGACTCGCAACGCCGAAATCCGCTCCGGAACAGCCGGCAAGCACCGTCAGGCCGGCACCCGCCGCCGAAAAAACCACCCGTCGCCCTGCTCCCGCAAACGTGGCGCCAATGCGCAGCGTCGTACGCAAGGCCCGGCCCACCGCGGGCCGGAAAAAAGTCGACACGCTCGAGAAACCCAAAAAGAGCAAGCTCGTGCGTGACAGTTTCATCATGCCGGAAGCCGAGCATGCACTGATTGCAGCGCTCAGAAAGCGTTGCCTGGAAGCGGGAGTTGTTGCGAAGAAAAGCGAGATTCTGCGGGCAGCCGTCCTCGGTCTGGCGAGGCTGAGCGACCGGTCGGTGGTTTCAGCGATTCGTCGGCTCGATTTCATCAAGACGGGGCGGCCGGCCAAGGAATCAAAGTGATCCACAGCGATGGACGTTTTGATGCGTCTAACGATGCCGGCTAGCCGAACACATACTTCATTCCTACGTCATGCCAGTGTGCCGCTTCCTCTTCCAGCGCACGCTGGGTGAGCGGCCGGCTTTCCAGCCACCCCTCGGGCAGCGTCAGGCGGATGCGCTTGTTGCTGACGTCCACGTTCAGTTCGGGCAGATTCGGCTCGGCCCGATTGCGGCAGAGGATGACGGCCTGGCGCAACCGCCACACCAGCAGACGGTCATTGTCCGGCACCGTGTCAGAGGCGAATGCCGGCAGCTTCGTCAGCGTGCCGCGCTGGGCCCGCGCCAGCAATGCGAGCCGCGCCTGGTCGGTGCGCGAGAATCCGGGCATGTCGGCATTTTCCAGGATGTAGCCGGAATGGCGGTGGTAGCCGCCGTGCGACACCATGAGCCCGATTTCGTGCAGGCGCGCAGCCCAGTCGAGAAAGCGCACGTCGTTTTCGTCGCCGCCGCCGTTGGCGGCCAGCAGCTTCATCGCCACCTGCCTGACGCGCGCCGCCTGGCGGATGTCGATGTGATAGCGCCGCGTGAATTCGTCCACCGTCGCCTCGCGCATGTCGTGCTGGTGGAAGCGCCCCAGCAGGTCGTAGAGGATGCCTTCGCGCATGGCCGTTTCAGCGACGTCCATCTGCTCGATTTCAAGTTCGGCGAACAGGCCCGCCATGATGGCGAAGCCGCCGGCGATGACCGGGCGGCGGTCGCGCGTCAGGCCGGGCAGGTCGAGCGCGTCGAGTTGCCCGGCCTTGATGAACTGGGCGCGCAGCTGGGCGAGGCCGTCGGCGGTGATGCCGCGCTCCGACCAGCCGCTCTGTTCGAGGATTTCGCGCAACGCGCGGGCGGTGCCGCTGGAGCCCACCGCCTGCTGCCAGTTGCCGCGAGAAAACGCTTTCGCGATGCGCTCGACCTCGACGCGGGCCGCCGTTTCTGCGGCTTTCAGGGCGGCCTTGTCGACGACCCCGTCGGTAAAGAATCGCTCGGAAAAATTGACGCAGCCCATGTGCAGGCTTTCGCGCTCATGCGGCTTCAGCCCGTGGCCGATGATGAATTCGGTGGAGCCGCCGCCGATGTCGACGACCAGGCGCCGGTCGGGCGAGGCCGGCAGCGAATGCGCGACGCCCAGATAGATGAGCCGCGCCTCCTCGCGCCCCGCGACGATCTCGATCGGATGCCCCAACGCGGCTTCGGCCTTGCGGATGAATTCGCCGGCATTCCTGGCGACGCGCAGCGCCGAGGTGCCGACGCAGCGGATCGCTTCCGGCGACAGGCCGCGCAGGCGTTCGCCGAAGCGCTGCAGGCACGCCAGTGCCCGTTCCTGGGCGGCGGCGTCGAGCCGCTTGTCGGCGCCGAGCCCGCCGGCCAGACGCACGGTCTCCTTCAGCGAATCGAGCGGGTAGAGCTGGTCGCCGGCGACCCGTGCCACTTCCAGGCGGAAAGAATTGGAGCCGAGGTCGACGGCGGCAAGGGTGTCGTAGGTTTTCATGCCGATGCCCCAAAAAACAGATAGGCCATGCCGATGGCGGCGAGGATGCCGGCAACGTCGGCGATCAGCCCGCAGGTGACGGCGTGGCGCACCCGCTTGATGCCGACCGCGCCGAAATACACCGCCAGCACGTAAAACGTCGTCTCGGTGCTGCCCTGCACGATGGAGGCGAGCCGCCCGGCGAAGGAGTCCGCGCCGTGCGCCTGCATGGTATCGATCATCATTGCCCGTGCGCCGCTGCCGGAAAACGGCTTCATCAGCGCGGTAGGCAACGCATCGACCCAGCGTGCGTCGAAACCCAGCGCCTGCACTGCACTGCGCACGCCGTCCATCAGCAGGTCGAGCGCGCCGCTGGCGCGGAACACGCCGATCGCCACCAGCATGGCGACGAGATACGGAATGATCGTGACCGCCGTCGTGAAGCCTTCCTTGGCACCCTCGACGAAGGCCTCGTAGGCATTGACGCGACGCCATACCGCCATCAGCAGGAAAGTCACGACGATGCCGGACAACACGACGTTGCTGAGGATGGCCGATTGCCGCGTCATCGCGGCAGCGTCGAGACTGGAAAAATAAGCGACCAGTCCGCCGATCAGCGCGGTGGTGCCGCCCAGGTAAGCCATCGTGACGCGGTTCCACAGATGCAGGCGCTGAAACAGGCCGGTGACCAGGATGCCGGTCAGAGTGCCGATATAGGTGGTGATGAGCAGCGGGACGAATACGTCGGTCGGATCGGCGGCGCCGAGCTGCGCGCGGAAGGTGAAGATGGTGACCGGCAGCAGCGTCACCGACGCGGTATTGATCACCAGAAACAGGATCTGGGCATCGCTGGCAGTATCGGACGAGGGATTGAGCTTCTGCAGCTCCTGCATTGCCTTGATGCCAAGCGGGGTCGCGGCGTTGTCCAGCCCCAGCATGTTGGCGCCCATGTTCATGGTTATCGCGCCAAGCGCCGGGTGATGGCGCGGCACATCGGGAAACAGGCGATGGAACAGCGGCGCCAGGCCGCGCGTCAGGACGTCTAGCATGCCGGCGCGTTCGCCGACCTTCATCACGCCCAGCCACAACGCCATCACGCCGGTCAGGCCCAGCGCGATTTCAAACGCCGTCTTGCTGCTGTCGAACAGCGACTTGACCAGGGCGGCGAAAACGCCGGCGTCGCCAAAGAAAACCAGCTTGAATAGTGCGATCAGAAAGGCGATCAGGAAAAAGCCGATCCACAGCGCGTTGAGCATAAAACCTTAAGCGATCCACCCGGCGACAACGACCAGCAGCCCCGCCACCAGCCAGATCACCAGGCCACGCCAGATCATGCTGATGGCGCTGTCGATGCAATCGGCGTCGGGCGCCTGGCCGATGCCAAGCTCGGGCCGCCATACGGTCTCATCCCCCACCTCGAGACTCTGACCCAGGCGCACGCCCATGGCGCCTGCTCCGGCCGCGAGTACGACGCCCTCTTCCGGTTCCGGCCAGCTCGGTGCCTGAGTACGCCAGCAGAACGTGGCGTCCTCGAAATTGCCGGCAATGGCATAGGTCAGCGCGGTCAGTCGGGCCGGCAGCCAGTTGATGACCTGGAAGGCCTGCTGGGCAAACAGACCGAACCGACCCCGCGTATTGGCCCAGCGCCGCGCCAGGATCGAAGCGGTACGGAACAGCACCGCGCCGACCGGCCCCAGCGGTACCAGCAACACGAACCAGAACAGGACGCCGAACATCTGGCGCAGGCTCGCCGCCATCACCTGTTCGATGGTGACACGCGCAATATCGTCGGCACTGAATGCGCTGGCATCGCCGCCACGCCACGCGCCGATCTGCGCGCGCGCCGCATCGAGTTCGCCTGCCCGCAGCAGGCGCGCGATGCGTTCCGCATCGTCGCTGAAATACTTGAAGCCCAGCGTGACATACAACACGCCGATATTCCACAGCCATCCGAGAAACGGGCTGATGCCGCCAAGCAGAAGGGAAACCAGCCACACGCCAATCAGTACAGGCACCACTGCCAGCATCCAGGCGATCGTCCCGTGGCTGTACTCGCCGGCATTGAGCTTGCGCTGAAGCCACTGAATGAGCAGGGTGTAGCGCTGGTAATGCGGCAACGGCTGCCGCAACGGCCGGATGTGCTCGAGCACGAGTGCAGCGAAGACAGAGAAGAATGCCATCAGCGGTTCATTTCCAGCGTGAAGAAGCCGATCTGGTTGACCTTGCTTGCCGGGCGATACAACTCCACCGTTGGCATGACGATACCCTTGCCCTGCACTTCCAGCTTGTCGTCCAACGCCTGATAAGCCTTGGACGGCGCCAACAGCACCGCCGCCTGAACACGCGCCATATAGACGGGACGTCGCTCGATACGGCCCTCCTTCAGGCCGGCCGGAACTGCGGCATCGTCGGCCAGGGTATAACCCAGTTGCGCGCGCACCTTGCCGTTGTCGGCGCGCGGATCGGTGAGGATGACGCTGATCGTGTCGCCTGCCGTCACCCGCGCTTCGTTGAATCGGTTCAGCGCGGCATTCTGCGATTTGCGCATATTGCTGATCGGCCCTTCGTAGTCGAGATAGGCATAACGATAGGGCCCGGCCTCGGTTTCGGTCACGCTGACGGACCTGAATCCGCCCCACCACCAGAAGACCGCGACGACCGGCAATACGAACGCCAGCACGAATGCCGGCCACTGTTTTTTGAACACGGATGCAATCCCCTCCTACCACGCGAGAAGATACCACAGCCTTGTACCTCACCCGATGCAGGCCTGCCTTTAAGTTCGACCGTGAAATGGCCGTAAAATCAGGCATGCTCTGCCGCTCTGCCCCCCCCATGTACGCACCCACTGGACTGATCAGGCCCACACGACGATATCTGGCGTACGTATTCACCGTAATTCCCGCCACAAGCCATGCGTAGCCCCGATGTCGTGACCCCCCTCTCGCATTCGCCTGCCAGCGGGCACGGCGACCTCCAGCAACTTGCGCTGCTGGAGGCAAGCGTTGCCCACCTGAATGACATCGTGCTCATCACGGAAGCCGACCCCAGCGATGAACCCGGCCCGCGCATCGTGTTCGTCAACGATGCATTCGAACGCCTCACCGGCTACCGACGCGAAGAAGTGCTGGGCAAGTCACCGCGCTTCCTGCAAGGCCCGCTGACAGATCGCAACGAACTCGACCGTATCCGGATCGCCTTGAAAGCCCGGCAGCCGGTGCGCAGCGAACTCATCAACTACACCAGGACGGGCGAACCCATCTGGGTCGATCTCGACATTGTCCCGGTCGCCGATGCCGCGGGCCGGCCTACCCACTTCGTGGCGGTTCAACGCGATATCACCGAACGCAAACGGGTTCTGCAGGCGCTGCACGAAAGCGAAGCCCGCTTCAAGACTGTCGCACGCGTCACGTCCGACACCATCTGGGACTGGGATCTGGATTCGGACCACCTCTGGTGGAGCGATGGCCTGCAAAGCACATTCGGCTACATGCTGGCCGATCTGCCTGCCGACACCAGTTCGTGGACGCGGTGCCTCCATCCCGACGACCATGATCGCGTACTGCAAAGCATCCATCAGGTGATCGACAACGGCGGAATCGACTGGTCGTGCGAATACCGCTTTCGACACAAGGATGGTCACTATGCGTATGTGCTCGACCGCGGGTCGGTGATCCGCGATGGGCACGGACGCGCGCTCCGCATGGTCGGCGGCATGACCGATCTGACCAGCCGCAATGATGCCGAACTGGAGCTGGCCCGCCTCAATCGCGCCTTGCTCATGAGAAGTGCCTGCAACGAAGCCGTGATTCACGCGACCAACGAGAAAGCTTTGCTGAACGAGATTTGCCGCATCGCCGTCGATGTGGGCGGCTACCGCATGGCCTGGATTGGCTACGCGCAGGAAGACACCGAAAAAACGGTATCACCTGTCGCCTGGGCCGGCAACGGTACCCACTATCTGCAGGACATCCCGCTCAGCTGGTCGGACGACAAGGCCGTGGGCCGCGGGCCGGTCGGGCGGGCACTGCGCAGCAAGCAAATGATCGTCATCGAAGATCTGAAGCTCGATCCCGGCTTCCAGCCCTGGCTGGATGCCGCATTGCATCACGGCTATCGCAGCCTGGTGGTGGCGCCGCTACACGACGGACACCGTGCCTATGGCGTATTTTCCCTGTTCTCGCCGCATGCGGGTCAAACAGGTACCGACGAAATGCACCTGCTGCAGGAGCTGACAGACGACCTGGCGTTCGCCATCGCCACCCTGCGCAATCGCCTCGAACAGGACCGCATCCAGACGGCCGTGCTGAAAATCGCCGCAGGCGTATCCGTCAATTCGGGCAAGGCCTTCTTCGAAGAACTGGTCGTCAACATGACCGAAGCACTCGGTGCCAGTGCCGGATTCATTTCACGCCTCCAGCCCGGCGAACCGGCGTCGGCACATACCGAGGTGGCCTACCTCGACGGTCGGCTGATTCCCAATTTCGACTATCCGCTCTCCGGTACCCCCTGCCAGCATCTCGGCGACGCGCTCCATTACACGATCTCTGCCCGTGTCAGCGAGCTGTTCCCCTGTACCGCGGAACTCAGCGCGCATTATGCCCAGGCCTACGTGGGACACCGGCTGGACAATTCGGCCGGTCAGCCGATCGGGCAATTGTTCGTATTGTTCAACCATCCGCTGCGGGAAACGGCCTTCATCACGTCCACGCTGCAGATCTTCGCCACCCGCGTGGCCGCGGAACTTGAACGTCAGGCTGCCGAGTTCCAGATCCGGCAACAGGCCTCGCTGCTCGACAAGGCACAGGATGCCATCGTGGTGCGTGGCCTCGATCACGCCATACGCTACTGGAACAAGGGTGCCGAACGCCTGTATGGCTGGACCCGGGACGAAGCGATTGACCAGCCGACAGATACCCTGCTCTATGACAATCTGACCGAATTCCACGAACGCATGCGCGAGGTACTCGAACAAGGCGAATGGAATGGCGAAATCATGCAGCGGCGCAAGGACGGCAGCCTGCTCATCGTCGAAGCCCACTGGACCCTGCTGTTCGATGAGCAGCAGATGCCTGACGCCATCCTGGCGATCAACACCGACATTACCGAACGCAAGGTTGCGGAACGCGAAATCCAGTATCTGGCGTTCTATGATCCCCTGACCGGCCTGCCCAACCGCCAGCTGCTGCACGATCGCCTGGGCCATGCCCTGGCGGTCGATGCACGCCTGTCGCAGGTGGGCGCCCTGCTGTTCATCGATGTCGACAATTTCAAGGCCCTGAACGACACCCTGGGTCATGCCATCGGCGATCTTTTTCTGCAACAGCTCGCGCAGCGCCTGCAAGCCTGTCTGCGCGAAGGTGACACGCTGGCGCGACTTGGCGGCGACGAGTTCGTGATCGTGCTGGAAAATCTGGCTGATACCCCGCATGAAGCCGCTGCCTACGCGATGGCGACAGGCGAAAAGGTGCTGGCCAGCTTTGCCCCGCCCTTCCAGTTATCCGGGTATGTGCACCACAGCACCTCGAGCATCGGCATCACGCTCTTCAACGACCGGCCGGTGACGCAGGACGAACTGCTGCGGCGCGCCGATCTGGCCATGTACCAGGCCAAGGCACAGGGCCGCAATACCCTGCACTTTTTCGATCCGGCCATGCAGGCTGCCGCTACCGCACGGGCCGAACTGGAAGCCGACCTGCGGCACGCCTTGCAGAACCGGGTATTCGAACTGCATTATCAGGCCCAGATTGACAGCCAGGGGCGCCTCTGCGGAGTCGAGGCGCTGCTGCGCTGGCCTCACCCCGAGCGTGGCTGGATCGCGCCCGCCACCTTCATTCCGCTGGCCGAGGAAACCGGCCTCATCCTGCCGATCGGACTGCAGGTACTCGAAATAGCCTGCAGGCAACTGGTGGCCTGGGCCGCCCAGCCGCACCTGGCGTCGCTGGACCTGGCGGTGAACGTCAGCGCGCGCCAGTTCCGCCAGCCGGATTTCGTCTCCCAGGTGCTGGGCGTCATCGACCGTATCGGCGCCGACCCGCACCGGCTGAAACTGGAACTGACCGAGAGTCTGCTGGTGGACAACATGGAAGAAACCATCGTCAAGATGCGCGCGCTCAAGGCCCGTGGCATCGGATTTTCGCTCGACGATTTCGGCACCGGCTATTCGTCGCTGGGCTATCTGAAGCGATTGCCACTGGACGAGATCAAGATCGACCAGTCGTTCGTACGCGATGTGCTGAATGACCCCAACAATGCGTCCATTGCACACAGCATACTGGCCCTTGGGCAGAGCCTTAATCTGGACGTGGTGGCCGAGGGCGTGGAGACCGAGGCGCAACACGCCTTCCTTGCCGATCGCGGCTGTCAGACCTACCAGGGCTATCTGTTCAACCGCCCCCAGCCATCCGCTCTGTTCGAAGCCTGGGCCCACACGCAGCCAGTGCGGCCGGCACGGCCCAGCGGGGACCCCCGCCTATAATATCGGCCTGCCACCGAGACGCCCGCCATGACGACCCGCCTGCTGTTCGCCCTGTTGCTGCTCAATCTGGTTCCGCTTGCTCACGCCGCCAGCAACGATATCACCGTGCCGATGGAAGTCGTGCGCCTCGGCGCCCATAGCTATTTCGTGCAAGGCCTGCCGGGCGCGGCCTCCAGCGAAAACCAGGGGTTCATGTCCAATGCCGGATTCGTCGTCACCCGCGACGGCGTGGTGGTCTTCGACGCCCTCGCCTCGCCGCCGCTGGCCGAAAAACTGCTCGATCTGATCCGCACGATCACCCGGCAGCCGATCAAACGGGTCATCGTCAGCCATTACCACGCCGACCACGTCTATGGCCTGCAGGTCTTCAAGGCGCAAGGCGCCGAGATCTGGGCGCAACGCGCCGCTGAAGGCGCCACCCGTACCGAAGAAGCGGCGCTGCGCCTGGCTCAGCGCAAGGAGGCGCTCTTCCCCTGGGTGGATGACGACACCCGTTTACTGGAAGCGGACCATTTCGTCGAGGGCGACACCGGGTTCGCGATGGGCGGCCTGCATTTCATCCTGCGCCACGTCGGCCCGGCCCATTCCGGCGAGGATCTCGCGATGCTGGTCAAGGAGGATGGCGTGCTCTATGCCGGCGACGTGGTATTTCGCGGCCGTGTCCCGTTCGTCGGCGACGCCGACAGCCGCGCCTGGATCGCCGCGCTCGACAAACTGATCGCAATTCATCCCCGGATACTGGTTCCCGGCCATGGTGTCCCCTCGCACACGCCGCGTGACGACCTCGTCTTCACGCGGGATTACCTGACCTACCTGCGCACCAGCATGGGTGAAGCCGCCCGCAATCTGGTTCCCTTCGACGAAGCCTACGAACAAGCCGACTGGTCCCGATATCGCGCCATGCCGGCATTCGACGAAGCCAACCGGGTGAATGCCTACAACCAGTATTTGCGACTGGAAGCGGAAGGCTTAGGTGAATAGCCATGCAGCAGACGCCGGCACTGTCCCGGGCCTTTTCAGGCTGCCGATCAGCGGCAATGCGTCCGGCTGGCTGCTGCCAGTTGGTCAAGCGGTCTCATAAAGCGCGATAATGGACGCTAATAACAAAGCCATAGAAAACTTATCCCGTATGCTCTGCTCTCCGGAAGAACTTCTGCAGAAGAACCTGGTTGTGTCGACCTCCTGGCGGCATTACCGGGCGGCGCCGAGCTTTGAAAGCTTTGTGGAATTGGCGGTTTCCATCAACAGCTTCACCGAGTTCCTGATCGACAAGGGCATCACGGCCTTGCACCACGCCAGCCACCAGCTCGAGCAGGTGGCACTCGCGCTGTTCAGCCGGGAAGTCGAACATCCGCTGCCGCAGGCTGCGCTCGACGATTTGAACGAACGCGTCGACATGCTTGCACGCATGACCCATGCCCATGCCTCGGCAACGGCTGGACTGATCGAGCACTACCAGGACCCGCAGCGCCCCTCGCCCACGCCCGTACGTATCGGCCAGACCTGGCTGATCGCGCACGACCGGGCCGAATGGGCAATCCTGGAGGCGCAACTCGGTTATTTCGGCATGAATGTCAGCTTCGTCACCTGGGAACAGGATTTTCCTGACAGTGCGGGCGATACTCCCCTCCTGCTGCTCGACATGAGCAGCCTGCCCGAAACCGAGTGGCGCATCCGGATCCAGTCGTTGCGACAACGATTCGGGATGGGCCAGCTGATCTGCCTCAACGTACGCTCCGACTTCGAACAGCTGCAGCAGGCGTTGAGCGGCGGCTGTAACAGTTGTCTACTGGAAGGCGCGCCGCCGCATGCCATCATCGAGCACATCATGGAACTGAACGAGCGGCACGAGCAGGAGGCCTACCGCGTGCTGATCGTTGAGGACTCGAAGACCGCCAGCCATCTGATCCGCCGCACGCTGCAGGAAAACCGGATTGTCTCCGAGATCGTCAACGACCCGCGCCAGACGCTGAATGCGCTCAAGCAGTTCAACCCGGACCTGATCCTGATGGACATGTACATGCCCAACTGCACAGGGGTCGAGGTCGCACGCATCATCCGCCAGCACAACGAATTCCTCAGCATGCCCATCGTCTACCTGTCGGGCGAAACCAACGTGGCCCTGCAAGTCGATGCCATGCGGCTGGGCGGCGATCATTTCCTCACCAAGCCGTTCAATCCGGTGTTTCTGAACACCATTGTCATGAGCAAGATCGAGCGCTACCGTGCGCTGCGCCGCTCGATGTACCACGACAGTCTGACTGGTCTGCTCAACCATTCCAGCGGCAAGAACACCCTCGATATGCTGCTCTCGAGTGTGGCGCACGAAGGCGGTTTCCTGTCGGTGGTGATGCTGGACATCGATTACTTCAAACAGGTCAACGACACCTACGGTCATCCCGTCGGCGATCAGGTCATCCGCAGCCTGTCCTGGCTGCTGAAGCAGCGCCTGCGCAAGCACGACATCCTGTGCCGCTACGGCGGCGAGGAATTTCTCATCGCGCTGCCGCACACGGATGCCGAAGAGGCCTACGGCATCATGAACCGCATTCGCCACGACTTCGCCCAGATCAAACATCCCTATCGCGACACACATTTTCTGGCCACCGTCAGCGGCGGTATCGCCACGTATCCGCTTTACCAGAACGGCGACTCGCTGATCAAGGCCGCAGACGAGGCGCTCTATCACGCCAAACGCAGCGGCCGCAACCGCATCCACGACAGCGACGATTAGGGCAGGATCAATTTCAGGCCGATCAATATCGTCACGATCTCGAACGACCGCTTGATCCACAAATTACCCTTGCGGATGGCCATGTGGCTGCCGAGGTAACCGCCGATGATCGAACCCGCCAGCAGCGCCGGCATCCAGTCCCACGCCACGGTACCGATCATGCCCAGCACCAGTGCGCCGGTGCCGTTCCACACGAGGCCACAGAGAATCAGCGTATAGGCCACCGCGCGGGTGTAATCGAGGCCGAACCAGCGGATCAGCCAGAGCGTCAGAAAGAGTCCGGTGCCGCTGGTGATCGAGCCATTGAGAAAGCCGACAAGGAAGAGTCCCGCCATGCCGCCGGCGAGCCCGGCGCCCTGCCGGTTTTTGGGCTGGTGGGCCATGCCGAGTGTGGGCTTGAACACCGAATACACGCCAAGCCCCAGCGTCAGGACCCCCAGCGCCAGCGTCGCGGCTCGTTCGGGAATATGCAGGATCGTCACCGCGCCCAGCACCACGCCCGGCAGCCCAGCTCCCAGGATGATTAGCGAGAAGCGGCGTTCGAGATGCGATTCTCTCAGGTGTCTGAGCGTGGCACCGAGGCCAAGCGCCACGCTGGCAACCTTGTGCGTGGCGAGTGCCACGCCGAAGGGCAGCCCCAGAAAAATGAGCACGGGAAACTGGATCAGGCCGGCCCCGCCACCTGACAGCGCCGAGAAAAAATTGGCCGCCAGCGAGGCGGCGAACAATACCAGCTGGTCGAGCACGCTTATCGGGCTGTGACTCCGATTTCCGCCGGCAGCCTGGCATAAACCAGCGTCAGGCCCGCTTCGGCGACATGATTCAGCAAGCGGTCGGCCATCGCCGCATCGACGAAAAATGCCACCACCACGGGCAACTCGCCCGCCAGTTCGAAAAAGCCCGCGTCACGCCGGCCGTGGCGGCCAAAACCAGCCAGCGCACCAAATGCCGAGCCGCCGGCAATGCCGAGTTGCTGCGCGGCATCGAGCAGCCATTCGTAAGTCAGCTTGCCATGATGACGACTGGCTTCGGTTACAAATATCTGCAGACAGACTGTGCTCATCTGAAAAGCCTCATCGTATAAAACCCTAATCCGGTCGCCAGAAAAGACCCGCTCATGTGGGCGAAGGCGATGAAACCGCCGGTGAGCCAGAGACCGCGCGTCAAGGCAGTGACGACTTCAGCGGAAAACGTCGAGAATGTAGTCAGCCCGCCGAGCAGGCCAGTGATCAGGAACAGCCGAGCTTCCGGCGGCAGGCCGGGATGCTCGGTGAACCAGGCGATGGCGAGGCCGATGCTGTAGCCACCGACCAGATTGGCCGCCAGCGTGCCGAGCGGTACCGCGGGAAACAGGGGATTGAGCCACAATCCCAGACCCCAGCGCAGCCAGGCGCCGAGGGCTGCGCCCAGGCCGATGGCGAGAAAGGCGGTCATGGGCGGGACGGGATGCGGAGCATGTTCGTCTGCCCGCAATCGGCGCCGGGCCGCCTCACGCGTCTGCGCCGATGCAGGATTTACATTGCATCGTCGATGATGCTGGTCAGCAAGTTCTCAACGTCGGACAGCGCCTTCTGCAACTTCGGATTCGTGGTTGGGCCGGGCTTGCGGTATGAGATATAGACGGTCTTGTCATCCGGAATGGTGTACACCGACACGCTGTAGGGGCACATCACGATCGCATGCGGATCGGCTTCCATCATTTCCCGCGAGATGGTAGCGCTGCAGAATTCGAACTGTTCTCCGTCCACGTATACCTGCCTGCTCGCGCCAACAGCCGTTCCGGTGCGCGTCAGCATTTCGGCGATCTTGTTGGTGTGGTTGATCACGAGACCCTTCCCTTCGATCGCAAACTGCACCGAATCGCGCACATCCTGGAAGGTTCCCTGCGCCTTGAATAGGACGGTGTAGGCCTCGGACGCCATCGCGGATAACGGCAGGCACAAGATCGCACACATCGCGAGGATTTTTTTCATGGCAGACTCCTGACTGTTCGATATTTCCTGCTGCGATTCTCTGTCATGCGCGTGCTAACCGCAATGGCCGTTTGTTACACTCGCCGCATGAATACGCAACTCAGGGCAGACGGCCGTTTCTGGCTGACGCTGGACGGCAGGAATTTTCTCGGCCGCGGCCGCGTCGAGCTGCTGCAGCGCATACGCGAAACCGGTTCCATCTCCAGAGCAGCCAAGGCGATGAAGATGAGCTACAAAGCCGCCTGGGATGCCGTGGATGCGATGAATGCAGCCTGGGACGCGCCACTGGTTGCAAGCGGCCCGGCCGGCAGCCGGCTCACACCCGATGCCGAACGACTGATTGCCATCTATCAAAAAGCCGAAGCGAAGCACGTAGCCTTCATGGCGAAACTGATGCAGGACCTGTCCGGGCGAAACGCGTAAGACACCCGCATACAAGCAGCCCCGTCGCAGACTGATCAACTCATTCGGAGGACGACTCTTCGTTCCGCCGTGCCTTCAGCTTGCGCCACAACGACGCCCGGTTGATGCCGAGAATCTGCGCCGCTGCCGTCTGGTTGCCCTGCACTTCATCCAGGACCTGAGTGATGTAGCTTTGCTCCTGTTCATCCAGGGTGGGCCGGCGATCCCCGATCCGGTGGAAAGCAAGGCTTGCATGTTTCTGCAAGGTTGCGGGCAGGTGCGCCACGTCGATGGTGTCGCCTTGCGCCATGGCCGTGCCGCGCTCAATCAGATTTTCCAGTTCGCGCACATTGCCGGGGAAAGGATAATTCACCAGTAGCGCCAGCACCTCGCTCGAAATCCGGGCCACCGGTTTTCGCATCCTGCTTGCGTACTTCAGCAGGAAATGTTGCGCAAGCAGGGGAATATCACCGGTTCGCTTCGACAGGGGCGGGATATCCAGGTTGACCACATTCAGCCGGAAATAGAGGTCTTCACGAAAGCGCTCCGTCTTCACCGCCTCGCCGACGTCGCGATTGGTGGCCGCCAGCACGCGCACATCGCATTTCACCGGCCGCGTCCCGCCCACCCGCAATACTTCCCGTTCCTGCAGCACACGCAGCAGTTTGACCTGCATGGACGGCGCCATTTCCGTCACCTCGTCGAGAAACAGCGTGCCGCCGGCACTCACCTCGATCAGGCCTTTCTTCAGCGCCGAGGCGCCGGTGAATGCGCCTTTCTCGTGACCGAACAGTTCGTTGGCCAGCAATTGCTCGCTGAATGCGCCGCAGTTGATCGCGACATAGGGACCATCGGCCCGTGTGCTGTGCTTGTGAAGATATTTCGCGAAGAGTTCCTTGCCGGTTCCGCTCTCGCCGGTGATGAGCACGCTGCAATCCGTCGGCGCGATCTGCCGCGCCGTCTCCAGCAACCTCTGCATCCCGGCATCCTGGGTGACGATGCCCTCACCGTCCCGATAGCCCTCGACTTCGCGGCGCAGTGCGTCATTCTCCCGCCGCAGCCGGACCTTCTCCAGCGCTTCGGCCACCACCTTGCGTACCTCGTCGAGACGGAACGGTTTGGCGATGTAATAGAACGCGCCGTGCTTGAGCGCCTGCACCGCGGATTCCGCCGATGCAAAACCGGTGATGAAGATAACTTCCGCTTCCGGCTGCAGCGCACGGCTTTTCTTCAGCACGTCCATGCCGTCCACGCCTTCCATGCGCAGATCGGTCAACACCACGTCGAAATGCCGCGACGCCAGAAGCTTGATCGCGGTGGCCCCGCTCTGAGTGGCCGTGACGTGGTAGCCCGCCTTCTCCATCACATGCTGGAGATTGTGCAGGGCAATCTCTTCGTCATCCACAATCAGCAGACTGGCTTCCATCATTGTGCTCCCGTGTTGCGATCGCCAACCGCCACAGACTGGCCCGTTTCGTCCACTGGCAAGCGGATACAGAACGTGGCCCCTTCGCCTGGCAGGCTGCGCACGGCGATGCAGCCGCCATGCTCATCAACGATTTCATACACCACGAACAACCCCAATCCCATGCCGTGGCCGACGTCCCGCGTGGTAAAGAAAGGATCGAAAATGCGCGGCAGGATGTCCGGCGCAATCCCCGGCCCGTTGTCCGCAACGATGATTTCCACCATGTCGCCCCGGGCCTCGCATCCCTCGCCCAGCGCCGTACCGACGGGCGGTTCTCTGACATTGACGATCTGCGCGGAAATTTCGATTCGCCCCTGCGGGCCCAGCCCTTCCATGGCATTGCGAATCAGGTTCACGAATACCTGCTGCAGACGCTGCGCATCGCCTGCCACGTGGAGGTCGTCCGGAATGGCCAAACGCACGACCGATTTGGCCGACACTTCGCCGCGCACGAAGCCGACCGTCTGCGCGACCAGCGGCTTGAGCAGAATGATCTCCTTCCTGAATGCCCGTTCACGGGAAAAATCGAGCAAGGAACGGACAATATGTCGTGCGCGTTCCGTCTGCTGATCGATCTTCGCCAGGTATGTCTTCTGTGTCGCCGCATCGCACTCGCCGGCCTCTTCCTGCAGGATCTGACACGAGGTCGAGATATTCGACAACGGGTTGTTCAGTTCATGCGCCACACCGGACAGCATGGTGCCCAGCGAAGCCAGCCGCTCGGAGCGCATCAGTGACTTCTGCCGCAGATCCAGTTCCTTCAGCATCTGGTTGAAGGCTGCGATGATGGAAATGATCTCGCGATCGTTCGACGGCGCCGACAGATTTTCGCGCCGATTGGCGGAAATCGTCGCCATGCTGGTCTCCATCTCCTTCAACGGCCGGACGACGCGCTGCGAGAGCGCCCGGCCGATCATCACAATCAGGAAAGCCATCGTCAGAATGACGCCCAGCAGCAGCGTACGGAACGAAGCCAGGGTCGTCTGGATCTGGCGACGTTCTGCGCGTGCCATGTTCTCGGTAATCGCCACCAGTTCCTGGCCCAATGCGCGCACGCGTGGTTCCTGTTTCAGAGACGACTGATCGGTGGCGGCAAATACCGACATCTGGCGCTGATACTCACGCAGGACCGTATCCAGCTCTTTCAGGCGCGCTTGCGTAACGATGGCCGAGAAATCTGCCCGATTGGCGGTCAGCATCGACTGGGCCAGCTTGATATACGCCGCATTTTCTTCAAGTTCGGAGAACTGGTGATACAGAAAGTAGTTACGCTCGAAACGGCGTATCTCCAGCACGGTGTTGGACAGATCGGTGGTGTGTTGCCCCAGGACCACCCGTGCTTCCAGCGTGCGAAGTTCCTGCACGAAAAATAGCGACGTCACCAGAATGATCGCCGCTACCGCGTAATACCCCAGCGTGATTTTCCCGCGCAAAGAGTGACGCAACACAGCGTTTCGAATAGCCGATAGCACGCCACCCTCCCGTCATCGTTGCAATCCGCCAATTGTAGTTGCAATTTGCGACAATCCAAGCAAAGTGCAACATGTTTGGAAAATATTTATTTTTATGTTTAATTACAGCTCGTTACAAAACTATATGAAAAGCAGACAGCTTCATTACGCAACACATCTTTTACGGGCTTTCACTTTCATTACGGTTTATTTGTTTATAAACAATTGGTTAAAAACATGGCACGCAATATGCGGTATAGAGAACAGTGCCACAACCCCATTGTGAGAAAACCATGAATGTCATGACCCGCCTCCTCAACGCCCTGGCCTTCGCCAATATCGGCAACCAGAATGAATTCAGTGTCCTGTTGCGTCAGGTCGATCCGTCATCTGCATCGCAACGGGAGCCGGCCCCGCGTGGACCGGTTTCCACCCAATCCGACATGTCTGCCACGGCTCCGGGCATCCAGCATGCCCAGGGCGCGCTGTGAGCACCGTGCCTCCGCATGCAAGACCGATGAATTGACCAGGAAAGAAGATGGGATTATTAGCCGAATTTGATATTGATATTGTCGCGCTCGTGTTGAGCGCTCTCAGTGTTGTCGCGTATTACCTTTTCCTCAGCATGAAAATACGGGAAAACCCCACCTATACCATTCATGGCGTGCACGAACTGGCGCGGCGTCTGTGGGTGGCCAATATCATGCGCAACCCCGCCCAGGGCATCATGGGCGTGCAAACGCTGCGCAACTGGATCATGGGTTCGTCGCTGATGGCTTCCACTGCAGCCATCCTGATCATCGGTACGCTCACGCTCTCCGGCCAGGCCGAGAACATCACGCGCAGCTGGCATGTTCTCAGTATGGGAAGCACGCCTTCCCCCGAGTTGTGGATCATCAAGGTCATGGCTCTTCTGGTCACGTTCATCGTGGCATTCTTCGCCTTTGCCATGTCGGTGCGTCTCGCCAACCACGTGGTATTCATGCTCAACGTCCCGGAATTTGAGGCGCACCCGAACCTGTCACCGGAATCCGTGGCGCGCCGTCTGCACCGCTCCGGCATCATGTTCTCCATTGGCATGCGCGCTTTTCTGTTCGCCATCCCGCTGGTGTTCTGGCTGTTCGGCCCTTATTTCCTGCTGGCCGCTTCGATCGGCCTGGTCATCGCGCTCTATCGTCTCGACCGCAGCGAATCCGACTGCGTCATGGATGCCGGACCTGCACAGAAGCAACAAACCGCGCCCGTCGTTTCCATACAGGCCAAGTACGCCAAGTAAATCCCCAAAAAGGAAACCGCGTGGCCAGGCTGGTTCAGTTCCGGGAACCAGCCTGCCTCTGCGCAAGCGGACAAATCAGGCGCGCGTCCGATAGAACGTCAACGGCGCACTGTTTTTCGCGACCGCTGGCTTCAGCTTTCCCACCACGTGCATTTCGCACGGCTTGCAATCAAAACGCAGCGTGAGTTTTTCGCTGCCGTTGATCAGCGTCAGGGGCGCCGCGCGCACCGTGCCCTGCACGCCGGTGACGCCCTTGGCCTGTTTGGGACAAAGCGAGAGCGAATAACGCACGCAATGCTTGGTGATCATCAGTGAAACCTCGCCGGCTTCCTCATGGCTTTCATATGCCGCGGCGATGACTTTCACACCGTGTCGGGCATAGAAATCATGCGCCTTGTGGTTGTAGACGTTGGCCAGATACGAGAGCGTGTCTTCAGGATAGATTGCCGGTGGCTCGAGGGGTTGCGCACGTAAAGGCCGAACGTAAGCGGCGGCGCGCGCGGCTTCCAGCGCGGCGACCGCATCGCGTCGCAAGGCATTGATGAACGATGCGGGCACGAACCAGGGCTGGCTCCATTCCAGCGCGACACCTCTTGCGGCGAACGGCGTGGCACCCAATTTGCCGAGGTGTTCGCGCAGGCTGGCTTCGGCTTTGCCTGCATCCCTGGCCGGTTCCCTGGCGTGCGCGGCATGCACTGTCGCGGTGTAACCGTCCTCGTCCGTCAGCGTCAGGGAAAAGCCCGCTTCCGTTTCTTCAAACCGCGCCCATACGCCAATACGGCGGTCGCTGGATGCCTTGTCCAGCATGCGTATCCAGTTCATGTCGCGATTGCGATTGACCGCGGTGCCCGCGCGCAAGTCCTTGAAGCCCGCAATCGGATCCTTCGGAAACACGCGCCACAAGCCTTCGCCCACGTCCTCTGCACGGTTGATGGCGAGGCCTGCCAGCTCCTTCTGCAGGGTGTAGTAGCAAAGCCCGTCACCATTGCTCAATACAATATCCACTGAATCGGTGACCAGCTCAATCCATTTGTCGCCGACCTTGCCGACGTGGCCGATCGGCAGGCCAGGATTCTTCGGCGTATCAAACGCGCCGATGTCGTCCTTGCGGCCGCCAACAAAATAATCGGTGAACTCACGATTGAAATTCTGGTTGGGGTCGGGCGTGAAGGTGAAGGTGGTATGGCCTGAGGATGCCCGCGCCAGTTGCGGACGCCGCTCGATGACGGCGTCGAGCAGCGTGCGGTAATGGGCGGTAATATTTTTCACATAGCCCATATCCTTGTAACGGCCTTCGATCTTGAAGCTGCGGATGCCGGCATCGACCAGCGCTTCGAGATTGTCACTCTGGTTGTTGTCCTTCATCGACAGCACGTGCTTGCCGTGCGCGACGATGCGGCCTTCCATGTCGGTGACCTGATACGGCAGGCGGCATGCCTGCGAACAGTCACCGCGGTTGGCGCTGCGCCCGGTATGCGCATGGCTGATGTAGCACTGGCCACTGTACGCAACGCACAGTGCGCCGTGAACGAAAAATTCCAGGGTGGTTTCAGGCCGGGTGGCGGCGCGGATGGCGGCAATCTGTTCCAGATCGAGTTCACGCGCCAGCACGATCTGCGAAAGTCCCACGTCCTGCAGGAAGCGCGCCTTGTCCGGTGTGCGGATGTCGGTCTGGGTGCTCGCGTGCAACTGGATCGGCGGCAGGTCGAGTTCGAGCAGGCCCATGTCCTGGATGATCAGGGCGTCGACGCCAGCCTCGTAAAGCTGCCAGATCTGCCGGCGGGCGGGCTCCAGTTCATCGTCGCGCAGGA
Source organism: uncultured Thiobacillus sp. (assembly GCA_964452995.1). Classification (GTDB taxonomy): domain Bacteria; phylum Pseudomonadota; class Gammaproteobacteria; order Burkholderiales; family Thiobacillaceae; genus Thiobacillus. Next base: position 18,442 of record CAYVOR010000001.1, on the reverse strand, counting down.
TGGTGTTGAGCGTGACGAACACGCGCGCATTGAAACGATGCGCGTGCGCCGCGAGTCGCGCAATACCGGCTATGTCATTGGAGGCTGCCGCACGTGCGCCGAACGACGGCCCGCCGATATACACTGCATCGGCACCGTGGTTGACGGCTTCGATGCCGATGTCAGCGTCGCGCGCGGGTGCGAGCAGTTCGAGTCGATGGGGTTCCACGGGCGGCGTTCCGGACTGCAAAACGCCATTTTACTTGACCGGATCGCGGCTCGCTAACTGGACATACGATTGCGGCTTGACTGCCCGAAGTGCCAGGTTCAGCGTGATGTCATTGCTGACCAGAAAGGCGTACTTGCCCATCTTGAAGTCCGAGCGCTTGATCGTCACGGTCGCGTTGGCATCGCAGCTCTCCACGCCATATCCGGAATCCTGCACGCACTGGAAATGGGTCACGGCAAGCGTCACCGGCCGGGTCACGCCCTTGATCGTGAGCTCGCCCGGCAGCGTCGACTGCTCACCATCCAGGCTTATCTGGCCCGATTTGAAGGTAATGACCGGGTAGTTGGCGACATCGAAGAAATCCGCCGCCTTCATTTGCGCGTCCAGCATGGCCTGACCGGTATGGACCGAAGCCGCGTCGATCGTCACTTCGGCCGATCCTGACTGGCTTTCGCGATCGAACACCATCGTGCCGCGGATCTTTTCGAATCGATTGGTCTGGCTCGACAGGCCCAGGTAGCGATAACTGAACTGCGAGGACGTGCGGCTGCTATCGATCACATAGGTTTCGGGTGCAGCGGTGGCTGAAGTCATCCAGACAAGAAGCGTGGTCAACAAGACAAAACGTTCCATCCGATCCTCCTGCGAAAGATGAACACCGGGGCTCATTTACCTGGCGGTCGTACCGCCCGACTGCTCCCGTTGCCATTTCCATCGGGGAGCCCTCTAGGTATTGCAATGCTTGTGCCCGTCATCTGACGCAGAAGAAAACAACATAAATATCAATGTAATCAATGTGTTGTAATTTAAACGGCCGCACACCTGACAGGGGGCGACTTCCCGAATGACGAAAATCCCGCAAACAGCGTCGAACCGGCGGACAATGCCGGCCCACGCACGTGGGACGCACAGATCACTCAGGGAAAGGGGAAACGGCCTGCAGCGACAGGCCTGTACGCCCGGGATGGGCAGCGCCACCCAGGGCGCATCAACAGACGGCCGTTTTAGCTTTTGGTCCTGCCCCAGCCCATGCGCTGCAAAAACGGCTGGCGTTCGATGAAGTGATGTTGCAGGGCTGCGGCCACATGCAGGACGACCAGGGCCAGCAGCGTGAAATTCAGCGTTTCGTGCACGTCCTGGAGCAGATTGCCCAGCGCTTTGTCCTTGCCGATCAGATCAGGCAGCGGCAGTACGCCGAACCACACGGTCGGAATCCCCTTGGCAGAACTCATCAGCCAGCCCGACAGCGGAATCACCAGAATCAGCAGGTACAGCAGACCATGCACAATGGCACTTGCACGGCGCTGCCAGTTGGCCACACTTGCAGGCAGCGGTGGCGTTGCGTGCGTGAGTCGCCACACCACGCGCAGCCCCGCCAGCATGAAGACGGTGACACCGATCCACTTGTGGTAACTGATGAGTCTGAGTTTGTCGGGTGATAGCGGCAGATCAGCCATATACACCCCGAGCGGGAACGTCACGAAAATCAGCAGGGCAACCAGCCAGTGCAGCACGATGGCCGGAGTGGAATAACGCATTGCCGCAATCATGCAATCTCCATTCTCGAAACGCGTTCGCGGGTACCAAGCGGTCGGTCGGTATCGGGAATATTACTGGTTTTCCGCGACTATGGGCTCCCGGAAGGCAAACTGGGTGCAAGGCAGTTCCGCACGACAATACAGCCTATCGAAGTCTATGGATCAGGCTTTGCGCCAGCGTGCCGCAGCGTCATCATCCCTGGCGCGCGCCTCGACCCAGCGCTCGCCCTGCGGGGTCTCTTCCTTCTTCCAGAACGGCGCGCGGGTTTTCAGCGCATCCATGATGAACTCGCAGGCGGCGAAGGCTTCGCCGCGATGGCTGCCGGCCACCGCCACCAGCACGATGGGGTCGCCGGGCAGCAGGCGGCCGACGCGGTGGATCAGCGTCACGTCGAGCAGCGTCCAGCGCGCGTTGGCTTCTTCCACCAGCCGGGCCAGCGCCTTCTCGGTCATGCCGGGATAGTGTTCCAGCGTCATCGCCTGCACGCCGCTGCCGTCGTTCATGTCGCGCGCCAGTCCGACAAAGCTGGCGATCGCGCCGATATCGGTACGGCCCTGGCGGATGGCATCGACCTCGGCACCCAGTTCGAAAGCTTCGGTCTGGACCGCGATTTTCATCAAACCGGTCTTCATCGGCTCAACCTCCGGTAACCGGCGGAAAGATCGCGACTTCGGCGTTCTCGCTCAACGCCGCATCGAGCGCGACGACGTCCTGATTGACCGCCACCCGGAACGCGCGGCCCGCTGCCAGTTCTTCTGCCCAGACATCGCCGCGCGCCTGCAACTGGGCGACCAGATCGGCAACGGTCTTGCCGGCGAAATCCAGGGCCTCCTCGGCGACGCCGAAGCGTTCGCGCAGACGGGCGAAATACAGCATATGCAGTGTCATGTCAGCAATTCCGAAAGCGGGATGAAACGAATCCAGTCGCCTGGCTGAACGGTTTGTCCGATCTCAAGGTCGACGAGCCCATCGGCCCATGCGCACGAAGTCAGGACACCCGAGCTCTGGTTGGGGTATATCGCCGCCCGGCCGTTTTCCTGCAGGCGGGCGCGCAGGAATTCGCGCCGCGCACCGGGCTTGACCCACGCAAAATCCGCCTTGACCGGAAACGCCCGATACAGCACATCGCGGGCACCCATGCGCTGCAGCAGGAACGGCCGCACGAACAGGCAGAAGGTCACGAAGGCCGACACCGGATTGCCCGGCAGACCGATGAAGTCGGCTTCATTCACGCGTCCGTAGACAAGCGGCTTGCCGGGCTTCATCGCGACTTTCCACATCTCGATGCGGCCGAGTTTTTCGACCGCGGTTTTCACGTAATCCGCCTCGCCGACCGACACGCCGCCACTGGTGATGACGACGTCGGCCACACTGGCGGCGCCTGCCAGCGCGGCCTCGGTCGCTTCGAGCGAGTCAGGGACGATGCCGAGATCGATCAGTTCGCAGCCGAGACCATTTATCAGCCCGATCAGCGTATAGCGATTGGAGTTGTAGATCTGGCCCGGCTGCAGGGACGTGCCCGGCGTCACCAGTTCGTCGCCGGTGAAGAAGCATGCGACTTTCAGACGCCGGAACACCGGCAGCTCAGCCAGCCCCACCGACGCCGCGAGTCCCATCTCGGCTGCGCCGATTCGTGTGCCGGTGGCAAGAATCTGCGCGCCGCTTTCGATATCCTCGCCGGCGCGGCGGATATTCTCTCCCGGCTGGGGCAATGCGTTGATCACCACTGCGTCCCCCTCGGTGTGGCAGTATTCCTGCATCAGCACGGCGTCGGCGCCCGGCGGGACCGGCGCGCCGGTGAAGATGCGCGCGGCCGTGCCAGGCTGCAGGGGCTCGCCCACCGCACCGGCAGGAATGCGCTGCGACACCTGAAGCTTGAGTCCGGTCGTCACCACATCGGCAACGCGCACGGCATAGCCGTCCATCGCGCTGTTGTCGAGCGGCGGCACCGTGATGATTGACGTCTGCGGGGCGGCGAGCACGCGGCCGAGCGCGGCGGTCACCACGACGGTTTCGGTTTCGTCGACGCCGCGCGCGCGTTCGAGCAGGGCATCAAGCAGCTGGTTGGCTTTGAGCATGGTTCAGGATGAAGTCGGTGATGGATGAAATGGCATCGAGGTCGATGCGGGGAAAGCCGTCTGGCGGCTCGATATCGGATGCCACCGCCAGAATAGTCGGGTCGTCGGGAAACAGCCAGGGCCTGGCGATTTCGGCTCGGTGCACTTCCAGCTTGGGGATCGCTTCGCGCTTGTAGCCTTCGACCAGCACCAGATCGCACGGCGGCAGTCCGGTCAGCAGATCGCCAAGCCGGAACGGCCTGTCACGGTGTTCGGTCAGCACGGCCGTGCGGTGATCCGACGCCAGCAGAACCGTCGCGGCGCCCGCTTCACGCATCCGCCAGCTGTCCTTGCCCGGACGGTCGATGTCGAAATCGTGGTGGGTATGCTTGATCACCGCCACCTTCAGTCCGTGCGCAGCCAGTTGCGGCAGTACCCTCTCTATCAACGTGGTCTTGCCGTTGCCGCTATATCCCGCGATGCCGAATACCTTCATTGTCAGTCTCGCCGTGTCAGGCTATATTTGAGGCTATATTTTTTCATATATAACCCATTCCTGCCAAGCCGTCCCATGAACGCACCCGTTCCCGCCAATCCGCATGGACTCTTCGACCAGTTCGGCCGCCGCATCGACTATGTGCGGCTGTCGGTGACGGACCGCTGCGACCTGCGCTGCAGCTACTGCATGCCGGAAGGCTTCAAGGGTTTCGAAGAGCCCGGGCACTGGCTGAACTTTGACGAAATCGAACGCCTGGTTGGCGCATTCGCCCGACTGGGGGTACGCCACATCCGCCTGACCGGCGGCGAACCGCTGCTGCGGCGCAACATCGCCGAACTTGCCGGACGCATCGCCGCCCTGCCCGGCATCGATGATTTGTCGCTGTCCACCAATGCCACCCAGCTCGACAAGCACGCTGACTCGTTGAAGGCCGCCGGGGTGACACGACTCAACGTCAGTCTCGATTCGCTGCAGCAGGCGCGGGTCGAGCGCATCAACGGCCGCGACGTGCTCGAGCGCGTGATGGCCGGGCTGGCGGCCGCCCAGGACGCGGGCTTTGCACCGATCAAGCTCAATATGGTGGCCCTTCGCGGCATCAACGAAGACGAGATCGACGAGATGGTCGCGTTCTGCATACAACGCGGTTTCGTTCTGCGCCTGATCGAGACGATGCCGATGGGCAGCACCGGGCGCAACGCCGAATATCTCGACCTGCAGCCGGTAAAGGAACGTTTGCGCGCGCAGTTCGGCCTGATCGAGACCACGGTTCCCGGCGCCGGCCCGGCCCGCTATCTCGGCACGCCGGACGGCCGTTTCAATGTCGGTTTCATCACCCCGATCTCGCAGCATTTCTGCGCCACCTGCAACCGGATACGCATCGCCGTCGACGGCACCGCCTACATGTGCCTGGGACAGGAGGAAAGCTTCGCGTTCCGCCCGCTATTGCGTGCGGGCTGTTCCGACGCCGAACTCGATGCGACCATCCTGCACGCGATCAATCTCAAGCCGGAACGCCATGAATTCCGTGAAGCACCGCACAAGATTCTGCGCTTCATGTCGATGACCGGCGGCTGAACCGCCTCACGCCGCGCTGACGGTACGGAAGCCGGCGAAGGGGTCGCGCCGCATCGGCTGGTAGAAATTGCGGAAGCCGGGGCGCTTGAGCGACGGATCGGTCATCGGTCCGCCACCGCGCAATTCCCCATGCGTGTGGAACCACGGCTGTGAATAGTCGCGATACGGATCAGGCGCAAAACCCGAATACGGCACGAACGGGTCGCGCGTCCACTCCCACACGCTGCCCCAGTTGAATGCCTGTTCTTCCGATGCACGCTGCCACTGCCCGGCCGTGGGCAGGCGCCGCCCCTGCCAGGCCGCACCGGCCTCGGCTTCGTAGCGATTCACATGCAGCATCGGCGCGTCCGCTCGCAGGGGCAGCCAGCGATCAAACCGCCGCACTTGCCAGACATCACCCGCCTGTCGCCAGTACCAAGGGTGGCACGCTTCGGTGGCCGTGCGCCACGCCCACCCGTCCTCCGACCATATCGCCTTGTCGCGATAACCGCCCGCATCGACGAATTCAGCGAAGGTCGTCTCGGAGACCGGCACTGCATCGATGTCGAAGGCCGGCAGCAAAACCGTGTGGCGCCATTTTTCATTGTCGAAGATGAAACCCGTATCGGTGTCGCTGCCAAGCTCCACTTCACCGTCGGGAAAGGCCAGGCGCTGGGCCGGCGAGGCGGTAACAGCCTCCACTCGTTCAGGCGGCGCATAGCCCAGAGTCTGGAATGCGATCCACCAGGCTTCAACATGCATGAGTTCGTGATAGAGGCTCAACTCGGCGAAGTAGGCGATGTCCTGGTCGAATCCCCTGAGCAGGCGCCCGGACACGGCGGCGGCCACCGCTTCCGCGTAATCGTCGACGGCCGCCGGTTGCAGCAGGGGCAGGTCCCAGCGCGTGTCATGCGGCACGCTGGAGGAATCGTAGCGTGCATCCGCCCCATTCACCAGGCTGGGGGCGCACGTGCCGTCGGGCTGCTCGCGCAGGCACCAGCGCTCCTGGAACCAGACGATGTGCCCGTATTCCCACAACGGCGGATTCAGATGGCCAGCACGCGGCCCCAGCCAGCCGCCCGCAGGCAACATGGCGATCAGCGCGCGCAGCCGGCTGCGTGCGTGCGCCAGCCGGTCGATGAGGTGTGCGGCAGAGTATCCGCTGACAGGTCGTCGGGGCATGTATGTTATATAAAGGACTGTCGCCCCTGCATTCTAGGCACCCATTCTCGACAGGCAAAATCGGACCATGAGCAATCTCACTTCCAACGACCCCATCCGGCTGACTCAACTTTCCCACGGCGGCGGTTGCGGCTGCAAGATCGCCCCCGCGGTACTGCGTGACATTCTGGCCGGCACGCCCTTCGCCTCGAACCTGGCGAGCGCCTACCCCGACCTGCTGGTGGGAATCGAACACGGCGACGACGCCGCGGTTTACCGTCTGAACGACGAGCAGGCCATCGTGGCGACCACCGATTTCTTCATGCCCATCGTCGACGATCCCTTCGATTTCGGCCGTATCGCGGCGACCAATGCCCTGTCCGACGTCTATGCCATGGGCGGGCGGCCGCTGTTCGCACTGGCCATCGTCGGCATGCCGATCGGCAAGATGTCCAACGACGTCATCCGCCAGATCCTCGCCGGCGGCGAATCCGTCTGCAAGCTCGCCGGCATCCCGATCGCCGGCGGCCATTCCATCGACGCACCGGAGCCGATCTACGGCCTGGTCGGCATCGGTGTAGTGGATCCGCGCAAGGTCAAGCAGAACAGCAACGGTCAGGCTGACGACTGTCTCATTCTGGGCAAGCCGCTGGGTGTGGGCATCTACAGCGCGGCGTTGAAAAAGGGGGTGTTGAGCGCAGACCAGTACGCATCGATGATCGCCGCCACCACCCAGCTCAACACCGCCGGCGCCGATCTCGCCGATACGGCCGGCGTGCATGCGATGACCGACATCACCGGCTTCGGCCTGCTCGGCCATCTGCTCGAAATCACCCGGGCATCGAAACTGTCGGCGCGGATCGAACTGGGACGGCTGCCGCTGTTGCCGGACGTCGGCGACCTGGCGCGAGACGGCCATGTCACCGGGGCCAGCCAGCGCAACTGGGCAAGCTACGGCAGCGAGGTACAGTTCGCCGACGGCATTGCCGATTGGCAGCGTGCCCTGTTCACCGATCCACAGACCAGCGGCGGGCTGCTGGTGAGTTGCGCGCCCGACGCGCGTGAGGGGGTGCTCGACATGTTCCGCCGCCACGGCTTCGAGCACGCCATGGAAATCGGCCGGTTGCAGGCGGGCAGCAATGTGGCCGTCGTGCCCTGAGACTATTCATTTCCGGATTTCCCTGCTTCGCGCGACGATTTGCGCACCAGAACGCCAGCCCGCCAGCTGGGTAACCCTGACGCCATCTGGGTGGTTCCGCGCAGGCAAGGACTTAAAATTCCCTCATGTCAAAACTTGAATCGCTGGTCTTCGACAACGGCTTTGCCCGTCTGCCCGAAGCCTATTATTCGCGCGTCTGCCCCACGCCCGTTCCCGATCCCTATCTGATCTGCTACAGCCCGGAAGCGCTGGCGCTGCTCGATCTCGACGAAAGCGAAATAACGCGCCCCGAGACAATCGAAATACTCGCGGGCAACCAGCTTCTGCCGAAGATGGACGCAATGGCCGCGCTGTATGCCGGGCACCAGTTCGGCCACTACGTGCCGCAACTCGGCGACGGCCGCGCGATCCTGCTGGGCGAAGTGAAGAATGCGGCGGGCGAAGGCTGGGAGGTGCAGCTCAAGGGCGCCGGGCGCACCCCCTACTCGCGCGGCGGCGACGGCCGCGCGGTGCTGCGCTCGAGCATCCGCGAGTTTCTGTGCTCCGAAGCCATGCACGCGCTCGGCATCCCCACCACCCGCGCACTTGCCATCGTCGGCAGCGACCGGCCGGTCTACCGCGAGGATGAGGAAACCGCCGCGCTGGTGACGCGGCTGGCGCCGAGTTTCGTGCGCTTCGGCTCCTTCGAGGTGTTCTACTACCGCAACCAGATCGAGCCGATCAGGCGTCTGGCCGATTACGTCATCGCGCGCTACTACCCCGAGCTGTCCCGGCTGGCCGATCCCTATCCCGAATTTCTGCGCCAGGTCACGCTGCGCACCGCCGACCTGATGGCGCAGTGGCAGGCGGCCGGTTTCTCGCACGGCGTCATGAACACCGACAACATGTCCATCCTCGGCCTCACGCTCGACTATGGCCCATTCGGCTTTCTCGACGCCTTCGATCCTGGCTACATCTGCAACCACTCCGACACCGGCGGGCGCTACGCCTTCGACCAGCAGCCCGACGTCGCGGCATGGAACCTCACCAAGCTGGCGCAGGCGCTGGTATCGCTGATGTCGGTGGACATGGCATCAAGCGCGATCGGCGACTATCCGCAGGCATTCGGCCGCGCCTATCTCGAACGCATGGCCGCCAAATTCGGTCTGCCACCGGGCGGCGAAACGTCCACGCTCGTCATGGATGCGTTGCAATTGCTGGCGCAGAACCACGTCGACTACACGATCTTCATGCGCCGCCTGTGCGATTTCGACCCTGCCGCCGAGGCTCTCAACGCGCCGCTGCGCGATCACTTCCTCGACCGCCCGGGCTTCGACGCCTGGGCAGCGCGCTATGCTGCCGCACTGCGCCAGTCGGGTGCTGACGACACCGCGCGTCGCCAGGCAATGCGCGCGGTCAACCCCAAATACATCCTGCGCAATCATCTGGCCGAAATCGCCATCCGCCGCGCGGCGGACGAACGCGACTACAGCGAGGTCAACCGCCTGCACGCACTGCTGGCCCGTCCGTTCGACGAGCAGCCGGAATACGAAGCCTATGCCGCCGAGCCGCCCGACTGGGCGAGAAAGATTGAGGTAAGCTGTTCCTCGTGAACCGCATCGCTGCCCCGCTTGCCTGCCTGTTGACCGCCTTCCTGCTTGCTGCCTGCAGCAGTCCGGCCATCCAGCGCAAAGACGGCAGCAGCAGCGTGCGCAGTTTCAGTCTGCGCGATTTCGCCAAAAGCGATGTCGACACGGTGATCGAGATCCATCAGCAGGCGGCTCTCGCCAGCCTCAAGACCCTGACCGTGAAACTCTATCGCCGCAACCCTGGCGAATGGCGAAAGTCCGGCTATACCCAGGCTGACGAAGCGGCCGAGGCCCTGTTCAAGCCTTTGTCTCATTGGTATCTGTCCCCGCAGCGAAATCTCGACTGGAAAGCCAGCCTGCATGATGCCTGGCACGAGGATTACACGGGCGATCGGGTGAAGGCGCTGATGAAGGGATTATTGGTGATGCACATGGCGGCATTCAGCAACCGGACCGAGTTTTATCTCCTGAGCGATGCTGACGCGCAGAAACTCTACAATGCCGCGCGCAATACCGAAGCGGTGGTCTGGAAACTCGGCACCGCCCGCAATACGCGCGGAGAACCGATTCTGCTGTCAAACGGCGTTGACGAAGCCGGCGTGGCCAACCTCAGCTTCGAACGCGAATTCGGCAAACTCATCGGCAACCTGGATACCCTGGCTCGAATCGTCGAGGACAAGAGCAACCGCGCAATTCGCTTTGGTGTCGTCAATCTCACCAGCATGGCATTCCTGCCGATCTGAATGGGCGCTGATACCTGCGCTTGTTGCGCTTGCCCGACACGCGACCAGTGAGCATGGGAATTCCTTCGTCGCAGTTCCGGCCAGCGCGCCGACTACCCGTGCTTCATCCAGCCACTCAATGGAGTAATTCGCTGCGTGCAGAGACGAAACGAACCGATCCGGCTTCGGCTTCTGTGTGAACAAAGGGCCGCGACTGCGGCCCTTTCATTTCATTCAGCAGAGGCGGCTTAAGCGAAATTCGCTTCCGCAAAACCGCCTCAGTCGAAATTCGCTTCCGCGAAGTCTGGCTTAAGCAAAATTCGCTTCCGCAAACTTCCAGTTCACCAGGTTGTTGAGGAAGGTCTCGACGAACTTGGGACGCAGGTTGCGGTAGTCGATGTAGTAGGCGTGCTCCCACACGTCGATGCACAGCAGGGCCTTGTCGCCAGTGGTCAGCGGGGTGCCGGCGGCGCCCATGTTGACGATGTCGACCGAACCGTCGGCCTTTTTCACCAGCCAGGTCCAGCCGGAACCGAAGTTGCCCACGGCGCTGGTCTGGAAGGCTTTCTTGAACTCGTCGAGCGAGCCCCACTTCTTGTTGATGGCGTCGGCCAGCGCGCCGGCGGGTGCACCGCCGCCGTTGGGAGTCAGGCAGTTCCAGAAGAAGGTGTGGTTCCACACCTGCGCGGCGTTGTTGTAGACGCCGCCGGCCGGCGCGCTCTTGACGATGTCCTCAAGCGACTTGTTCGCGAAGTCGGTGTCCTTGATCAGGTTGTTGAGGTTGGTGACGTAGGCCTGGTGGTGCTTGGCATAGTGGTATTCGAAGGTTTCCTTGGACATGTGCGGTGCGAGCGCATCCATGGCAAAGGGCAGTGCGGGCAAGGTGTGTTCCATAACTCTCTCCTGATATTGAACGACAACGTTAAATGATAGAACCTCAACCGGAAATTGCTGATACCGCAACGGCAACAGGGTTTCGGTCGCGCAATAGAAAAAGGGCCGGTTTGACCCGACCCCGATTCCTTGATTTGTTGGTCGGGGCGAGAAGATTCGAACTTCCGACCCCTTGCACCCCATGCAAGTGCGCTACCAGGCTGCGCTACGCCCCGACGAAGCCCGAGATTCTAACAGAGGAGCGGCGTCTGGCGGAAGACCGTCAGCCCAATATTTTCAGGATGGCGTTGATTTCGGCGCGCAACCTGCCGATGTCGAGCGTGGATTGCGACGAAGAAGCGGGGGCCGATTCGGCGACTGTGTCGGCATCATGCTCCAGGCGCTGACGGGCGCCGTTGATGGTGAAACCTTCTTCGTACAACAGTTCACGGATGCGGCGGATCAGCAGGACTTCGTGGTGCTGGTAGTAGCGCCGGTTGCCGCGCCGCTTGACCGGGCGCAACTGGGTGAATTCCTGTTCCCAGTAACGCAGCACGTGCGCCTTGACGGCACACAGCTCGGACACTTCACCGATGGTGAAATAGCGTTTGGCCGGAATCGGCGGGAGTTCACTCCGCGCTGGGCGTTCCAATTTGGGCGCCTTCGACCTGCGATTTGAGTTTCTGGCTGGCGTGGAAGGTCACCACGCGACGCGCCGAAATCGGCATTTCTTCGCCGGTTTTGGGGTTGCGACCGGGGCGCTGCGGCTTCTCGCGGCACTGGAAGTTGCCGAAACCGGACAGTTTGACGATGTCGCCCTTTTCGAGCGACAGCCGGATTTCATCGAAAAACGATTCGACGACGTCTTTCGCCTCGCGCTTGTTCAAACCCACTTTTTCGAACAGTAGCTCGGCCAGATCGGCTTTGGTAAGAGTGGTCATACGTATAGGTTTGTCTGGGATGTCTGATGGTAAATCGCGGCAGGCTCGCGCTAACTCAATTCTTGCGCTAAGTACGCAAACTGGCATTGCACTGACGAAGCGCGGCGCTGACCAGTTTTTGCACTGCATCGTCCACATCCCGATCCGTCAATGTGCGTTCAGTATCTTGCATAACTACCCGTATAGCAAGGCTTTTTTGGTTTTCTCCTACGCCTTTGCCACGATAATCGTCAAACACCTCGATTGCCTGCACCTGGGCGGGTGCAACGTCGTGCAGGACTGCGAGCAGTTCGCCGGCCGGCGTATGGGCATCGAGCACGAAGGCCAGGTCGCGCCGTACCAGCGGGAACCGCGACAGGCTGGCATGACGCGGCAAGACGCGATAGCTGAGTGCCTGGCTGTCGAGTTCGAACAGTACCGGTGCGGCAGACAGGTCGAACGCCTGGACCAGGCGCGGATGCAGCGACCCGATCCAGCCGATGGCCCGGCCGTCGACCCACAGTTCGGCACACTGCCCCGGATGTAACGCGGGATGCGACCCGCGGCGCGTATCGAGCGGATGGCCGAAAAGACGTTCGAGGTCGCCCTTGAGATCGAAGTACTCGATCCGGCGCGCCGGTGCGCCCCACTGCTCGGGCAATACGTCGCCATAGGCCAGGCCGCCGAGCTTCATCGGCTGTGCAGTCTGCGACGCATAGACGCGCCCCAGCTCGAAAATGCGCACCCGCTCCTGCTGGCGGTTGAGGTTGTGGCGCAGGGTCTCGATCAGGCCGCCCCACAGCGTGGTGCGCATCGCCGATAGCTGGCTGGCGATGGGATTGGCCAGCGGCAGCGGCCGGGCATTGGCATCAAGTGTCGTTTCCCATGCCGGATCGACGAAGCTGTAGGTGATGACTTCCTGGTAATCCAGGTCGACCAGCATTTGGCGCAGCACGTCGTCGCCCAGCACGGTCTCGTCCTGCGGCAGCATGCGCGAAGGCGCAGCAGGCGGCTGCGCCGGAATGTTGTCGTAGCCGAACAGGCGTACCGCCTCTTCGATCAGGTCTTCCTCGATCGCGAGGTCAAAGCGGAAGCTCGGGGGCGTGACGATCAGGCGATCGTCCTGGCGCTCGACGTGCGCACCGAGCGCAGCCAGACCATGCGCCACCTGGTCGGCGTCCATCTCGATGCCCGCCACGCGCTTCAGCCGCGCCAGGCGCAGCGCGATCGGCTGCCGCTGCGGCAACGCCGCCGCAGCCTCGGTCACGGGCCCGGCCTGACCGCCGCAGATGTCGATCAGCAACTCCGTTGCACGCTCCATCGCCCGGCGGGTCGCGCCAAAATCGACGCCGCGCTCGAAGCGGTGCGAGGAATCGGTGGACAGCCCCAGCCGACGTGCCCGCCCGGCGATGGCCGACGGGGCGAAGAACGCCGCCTCGAGGAAGACATCCACCGTGGCCCGCTCGACGCTGGTCGGCAAGCCACCCATGATGCCGGCCAGCGCCACCGGGCCGCCGGCATCGGCAATCACCAGCATGTCGGGCGCGAGCTCCGCGGTCTGGCCGTTCAGCAGTTCGAGCGTCTCGCCGGCACGCGCCATGCGCACCTCGATGCCGCCGTTGAGCCGCGACAAGGCAAAGGCATGCATCGGCTGGCCGAGTTCGAGCAGCACATAGTTGGTGACGTCGACCGGCGCCAGCAACGGGCGGATGCCGCAGCGCTCCAAACGTTCCGCCATCCAGCGCGGCGTGGTCGCCTGTGCATTGATGCCGCGCACCACCCGCCCCAGATAGAGCGGACAGGCCTCGCTTGCCGACACACTGACCGGCACCGCATCCTGGATGCGTACGGCGACGTCCTGCACCTGCGGCAGTCGCACGTCAGCGCCGGTGATGGCGCCGACTTCCCGCGCCAGCCCCTGCATCGACAGGCAGTCGGCACGGTTGGGCGTAAGCTTCAGGGTGACGAGGGTGTCGTCGAGGTTGAGCCAGGTGCGAAAATCCTCGCCCACCGGCGCCTCCTCAGGCAGCACCATCAAGCCGTCCGCTGTCCCGTCCAGGCCGAGCTCCCGGGTCGAGCACAGCATGCCGAAGGATTCGACACCGCGCACCTTGGCGACCCTGATTTCGATTTCCGGCAGTTTCGCTCCGGGGCGGGCGCACGGCACCTTGAGTCCCGCTGCGGCGTTGGGAGCGCCGCACACGATGGTGACGGGCGATGCTTCGCCGACGTCGACCTGGCACACGCGCAGACGATCCGCATCGGGATGTCTGTCCGCCGACAGGATCTCGGCCACCACCACATTGCTGAATGGCGGCGCGGCGGGCGTCAGCGCTTCCACCTCCAGCCCGGCCATGGTCACGACATGGGCAAGCTGCGCAGTATCCAGCGCAGGATTGACGAGATTACGCAGCCATGATTCTGGAAATTGCATGATGAATGCGCTCTAATTAATTGAATTGTCTGAGAAAGCGAAGATCGTTTTCGAAGAACAGCCGCAGATCATCGACACCATATCGCAGCATCGCCAGGCGCTCGACACCCAGGCCAAAGGCAAACCCGACATAGCGCTCGGTATCAATGTTGACGTGCCGAAAGACGTTCGGATGCACCATGCCGCAACCGAGCACTTCCAGCCAGCCGGTGTGCGAACACACGCGACAGCCCTCGCCGCCGCACATCACACAGCCGATATCCATTTCGGCCGACGGCTCGGTAAACGGGAAGAACGACGGACGGAAACGCACCGGCAGATCGTCGCGCTCGAAAAAGTTTCGCATGAAGTCGGCGAGCACGCCTTTGAGATCGGCGAATGACACCGATTCGTCGACCCACAGGCCCTCGACCTGATGGAACATCGGTGTGTGCGTCACGTCGGAATCGCAGCGATAGACGCGCCCCGGCGCGATGATGCGCAGCGGCGGCTGATGGGTCTGCATGTAGCGCACCTGCACCGGCGAAGTATGGGTACGCAGCAGTTCACCGCTCTGCAGGTAGAAGGTGTCGTGCATCGCCCGCGCCGGGTGATCTTCCGGGATGTTGAGCGCGGTGAAGTTGTAGAAATCGGTTTCGATCTCGGGTCCGGTCGCCACCTCGAAGCCGATCGAGCGGAACAGCGCCTGGATGCGCGTCAGCGTGCGCGACACCGGATGCAGACCGCCGCGCCCCAACCCGCGGCCCGGCAGCGTCACATCCAGTGTTTCGGCCGCCAGTTGCCGATCCAGTTCAGCTTGCTGGAGTGCCTCGCGACGATCCCGGAGCGTCGCTTCCACCGCCTGCTTGGCTTCGTTGATGCGCGCGCCAGCGGTCTTGCGCGCGTCGGCGGGCATCGCGCCCAGGCTCTTCAGCAGTTCGGTCAGCTGGCCGCTCTTGCCCAGATATGCCGCCTTGACCTGCTCAAGCATCGGCAGATCGGAGCAGGCATGAATCGCGTTGAGGGCGTCGGCAACGATTTCGTTCGGATTGCGCATGAGAAAGTGTCCAGATCTGGAATTTATCCGCGAAGAACGCGAGGATGCGGGGCTTTTCTTCGTGAACTTCGCGTCCTTCGCGGATAAACTGGTTTTTCAAACCATACCAACAAAAAAAGGCCTTGCGGCCTTTTCTTGTTGCTTCGGTATCGCTTACGCCGCCAGTTTGGCCTTGACCTGTTCGACGATCTTGGCAAAGGCATCCTTGTCAAAAATCGCGATATCGGACAGCACCTTGCGGTCGATCCCGATCTCGGCGCGCGACAGGCCGTTCATGAACACGCTGTAGGTCAGGCCATGCTGACGCGATGCGGCGTTGATACGGGCAATCCACAGTGCGCGGAACTGACGCTTGCGTTGACGACGGTCGCGGTACTGGTACTGACCGGCCTTCATCACCGCTTCGTTGGCGACGCGGAATACGTTCTTGCGACGACCGCGATAGCCTTTGGCGGCATCGAGGACTCTCTTGTGGCTGGCGCGGGCGGTTACACCCCGTTTGACGCGTGACATATTCTCTCTCCTTTATGCGTAGGGCAACATGCGCGCAACCGCCTTGTGGTTGCTGGCGTTAACGGTTTCCATCCCGCGCAGCTGGCGTTTACGCTTGGTGCTCTTCTTGGTGAGAATGTGGCGCATGAATGCGTGCGAGCGCTTGAATCCGCCGCCGCCCAGCGCGCGGAACCGCTTGGCGGCGCCGCTCTTGCTTTTCATCTTAGGCATGATGCTTCCTTTTATCTCATGCGGTCAGGTGACCCCGCGACGCGGAATGCTTCACCTACCCGACTGCACGTATTGTTGGCGTTTTTACCCTTTCAGGTTGAGAAACGCCGGTCTCACATTCGCCTGCACGCAAGCGAATGCAGCACAAGCAAGCTTAAATCTTTTTCTTCGGCGCCAGCATCATCACCAGCTGGCGGCCTTCCATCTTGGGGAACTGCTCGACCACCGCGAGTTCGGCCAGGTCGTTCGACACGCGCCGTAACTGCGCCATGCCGATTTCCTGGTGGGCCATTTCCCGGCCTCGAAAACGCAATGTAATCTTGGTCTTATCGCCTTCTTCAAGAAACTTGGTGAGGTTGCGAAGCTTGATCTGATAATCGCCTTCGTCCGTACCCGGGCGGAATTTGATTTCCTTGATCTGGACCTGCTTCTGCTTGAGCTTGGCTTCGTGCTGCTTCTTGCTTTCCTGGTACTTGAACTTGCCATAGTCCATGATCTTGGCCACGGGCGGCTGGGCCGTCGGCGCAATTTCAACCAGATCCAGGTCAGCTTCTTCCGCCTGTCGCAGCGCATCGACAATCTTCACAATGCCAAGCTGCTCGCCTTCCACACCGACCAACCGCACCTCAGGGGCTGTAATTTCACCATTGATGCGTGTCTGCTTCTTTTCTGTCGCGATGAGCCGTTCTCCAAATAAAAACCTGGCGCCAGGCGCCGAGGCAAAAAAGGTCAAACAAATAAATAAGGCGCGGAACCCGATCCCGATTACGGGGAGTCCCGACGCCTTGTTTGACCGCTATTACTGACGCGCCAGCATTTCTGCTTTCAGACGCGCAATCAAGTCATTCAAAACAAGCTGTCCCAGATCCTGGTTGCCGCGGGCACGGACGGCGACCAGCCCGGCCTCCATTTCCTTGTCGCCTACAACCACCTGATAAGGGAGCTTCTGCAAACTATGTTCGCGGATTTTATAGGTGATTTTATTATTACTCAAGTCCGACGCCGCGCGGATGCCCGCCTCGCGCAAGGTCTGCACGACTTGTTTGGCGTATTCGGCCTGGCGTTCGCTGATATTCAGGACCATCACCTGCACCGGCGCCAGCCACAGCGGGAAATTTCCGGCATAGTGCTCGATCAGGATGCCGATGAAGCGCTCCATCGAACCGAGGATCGCGCGATGCAGCATCACCGGCGGCTTGCGGCTGTTGTCCTCGTCGACGAATTCGGCGCCGAGCCGCACCGGCATGTTGAAATCCAGCTGAATCGTGCCGCACTGCCACAGGCGGCCGAGCGTGTCCTTCAGCGTGAATTCGATCTTGGGGCCGTAAAAAGCCCCCTCGCCTGCCTGCAGGTCGTAAGCGAGGCCCGTCTTGTCCAGTGCCGCCGCCAGCGCCGCTTCGGCGTTATCCCAGCTCTCGTCCGAGCCGACGCGCTTGTCCGGCCGGGTCGACAGCTTCACCAGCACATCGTGGAAGCCGAAGTCGGCATAGACCTTCTGCAGCATGACGATGAAATCCACCACTTCCTGCTCGATCTGCGCCTCGGTACAGAAGATATGCGCATCGTCCTGCGTAAAGCCGCGCACGCGCATGATTCCGTGCAGCGCGCCCGACGGTTCGTTGCGGTGGCACGAACCGAATTCGGCCAGGCGCAGCGGCAGGTCGCGGTAGGAATGCAGGCCACTGTTGAAGATCTGTACATGGCCGGGGCAGTTCATCGGTTTCACCGCATAGTCGCGGTTTTCCGACGCGGTAGTGAACATGTTCTCGTGATAGTTTTCCCAATGGCCGGATTTCTCCCACATCCCGCGGTCCATCATCGCCGGCGTGCGCACTTCCTGATAGCCGTATTCGACGAATTTCTGCCGCATGTACTGCTCGATCTGCTGCCACACGATCCAGCCCTTGGGGTGCCAGAACACCATGCCCGGCGCCTCGTCCTGCATGTGCAGCAGGTCGAGTTGCTTCGCCAACCGGCGGTGGTCGCGTTTCTCCGCCTCTTCCAGGCGGTGCAGGTAGGCCTCGAGGTCTTCCTTTTTCATCCACGCGGTGCCGTAGATGCGCTGCAGCATCGGATTCTTCGAATCGCCGCGCCAGTAGGCGCCGGCCAGTTTCATCAGCTTGAACGCGCGCGGCAGCTTGCCGGTCGACGGTAGGTGCGGGCCGCGGCAGACGTCGAACCAGTCGCCCTGGCGGTAGATCGAAAGTTCCTCGCCGGGTGGGATCACATCCTCGATGATCTGAACCTTGTAGGTCTCGCCCAGCGCCGCAAACGCTTTCTTGGCGTCCTCGCGCTCCCACACCTCGCGCACAATGGGGAGATCGCGCTTGACGATTTCGTCCATGCGTTTTTCGATCGCCATCAGATCCTCGGGCGTAAACGGTTCCTCACGGGCAAAATCGTAGTAGAAGCCATCCTCGATCGAGGGGCCGATTGTCACCTGCGTGCCCGGATAAAGCTCCTGCACGGCCTGCGCCATGACGTGGGCCG